>DROJ01000229.1 GCA_011321935.1 Bacteroidota bacterium
ATATGAGGCTTGTTTTTTAGATTTTTTGACACTACAAAAATAAGCCTCTTTTTTTATTCTTCCGCCTAAATTGGCATCTTCTCTACCATCATATTATGGTTTTTAAGTTTTATCATGTAGAGTAAAAATAGACTTTATTCTAAAATTTTTTTGTATGAAGCCTTTTCAAAAACAATGAATTTGGACGGTTTGTGTGCTGGCGCACACAAATCCGAATAAGGTCTAATATTTATGCTGAAATTTGTGCGCAAAGGTGCAGGAATTTTGTGGATATGGCAGCCGTGCTTTTGTTGGGGTGTACTTCATTTTGTCACTTTTGTCCGCATAGCCCCTTGATTCCCCAAAAGGGGAAATGCCTGCCCACTGCGACAAAATGAAATACACCGTTTGATGGTTGGCGCTGTGCCAAAGATGATTGTGTTTTGGTACTCCGCAGTTTAAAACTTGGAGGTTTTTAAAACCTCCAAGTTTTAGCTTTTCGGGTGTGCTTCCAATTTCTAAACAAACTTTCCAAGAATGCCAAAAACTGTTTTCTTCCTCGTTTTGCCCAGCACCTGCCAAACAAATTGCCCGCCCGCCCGCCCCATCTTCCCATTTTTTCCCATATCTTTGAATAAATTTAAAACCCAGCCGTTTGAGCTGAACAAAAGAACCTGGTAAGACCTGTTCCCGTGAACTGATTACAACCCATCATGCGCATTATTTCACTGCTCATAATTGTTTTTAATGTTTTCCATGTGTTGCCCCTAGCTGCGCAACAATGTGGTTGCGCGGGCGAGGGCAACTGCCCCGTCACCATTCCCAACGGGGGCACTGCGCAGGCCTGTTACGACCTCACCGATGCTTTCAACAACGACCTTTCCGACCCGGCACAGGGCGTCTGCGGTGTTTATGTCAACTTTGAGCACGACGTGATCGGGGGCTTGGAAATGACCCTGACAGCCCCTGACGGGACACAGGTCCAACTGACGGGCACAACAGGCAATTGCAATAATTTCACACCTATTTCTGTGTGGAACATCCTCTTTGTGCCCTGCTCCGAAACCCCCGCCCCCGATACCATCAACGGCTGTGCGCTGCCCGGCGTTTTCGACAATTGCCCCGCCCTTTGCAATTGGCCAAATGCCAACATGACGGGGGCCTACCTGCCCTTCAACGGCTGTTTGGAAGATTTCAACAGCGGGCCCGCCAACGGGCAGTGGTGCCTCGAACTCAACAACAGCGCTACTTTCAACGGCGGCTCCATCCTCGATTTTGAAGTCATCCTCTGCGACCAATCGGGCATCCTCTGCTGCGAAGCAGATGCAGGGAACTTGGCTTTTGAACCCGACGTAAACGCCTGCGAAGGCGACCAAGACCTGCTGCTCACTCCCGAGCCAATGTACGGCGCCGTAGTGCCCGACCCCGCCGAGTACGCCTATACTTACCTCATTTTTTCAGGTGGAAATTTGCTGGCATACGACAGCCTGACCGACCTGCGCACATTTGCCGAAGGCGAATACCAAGTCTGTGGCCTTTCCTTTTTGTGGGACGACTCGCTTTCCCTGCCTGCCATCGGCAGCCCCATTTCCCCCGCCGATATAGAAAACAACCTGACCGGGGCGGCCCCTGCATTTTGCGGCAACATCGAAACCAATTGCATCACTGTCCACATTTTCACCCCGCCCCTTCCGGCCAATTTGGACGAGACCATTTGCGAGGGCGATACCCTTTGGGTCGGCTCCAACCCGCACACCGAAACGGGGGTCTTCTCCGATATGCTGACCGCTTTTGGTGGTTGCGACAGCATCGTCAACCTTGACCTCACCGTGGTCGAACCAGATACTGTCAACCTCTCCGAAACCATTTGCAACGGCGGTGAATTCATCGTCGGGGTGGATACTTTTCGAGTGTCGGGCATGTACGAAGTGCCCTTGCAAAACCAGTTCAGTTGCGACAGCACCGTCTTCCTCGACCTCACTGTTTTGCCGCCCATCGTTACCGACCTCAACGAGACCATTTGCAGCGGCGATACCCTGTGGGTCGGCCTCACACCTTATACCCAGACGGGCACTTCCACCGATGTCCTTTCCTCGTATATAAATTGCGACAGCACCGTGAATTTGGATTTGACGGTGGTCGAGGTGAGCGTTTCCATCGGCCTGCCCGACACACTCACCTGCGACCTGACCCAACTGAACCTGAGCTCCAGCGCCTCCACAACGCTCGGTACGCTGACCTATCAATGGACTACCAATGGCGGCAATTTCACCAGCACAAGCAACTCGCCCGACGTGCAGATAGACCAACCGGGCATCTATTATTTGACCGCAGATGCCGCCGGGTGCAGCGCCATTGATTCGGTGGAAGTGATCGAAAATGCCGACGACCCCGTGGCCATTGCCCTCGCCCTTTCGCCCGACACGCTGACCTGCGCAGTGACCTCCGTAACTTTGGACGCCTCCACCTCGACGGGCGGCCCCAGCCTCAGCTACTCGTGGACGGGCGCAGTCTCCGACCCAAATTCCGCAACGCCAACGGTCTCCGCCCCCGGCATTTACGGAGTGCAAGTGACCGACGAAGGCAACGGCTGCACGGCCACCGACATGCTCCAGATTTTTCAGGACACTATTTCGCCTTCGGCAAATGCCGGCACCGATACCATCCTTTCCTGCGCGGTCACCAGCATCTTTTTAGACGGCTCTCTTTCTTCGCCTTCGGCAAATATCAACTTCGAATGGACGGCCAGCCCCGGAAATATTATTTCACAAAACAACACTGCCGCTCCGCAAATAAACGAGCCGGGCATTTACCAATTGATTGTCGAAAATATAAATAACGCCTGCCGCGACACCGATCTGGTCATCGTAAACATAGACTCGCTCACCCCGCAGGCCATCATCGAAATACCCGGCGCAGACTCCATCACTTGCGTAAACGACACCGTGTTTTTGGATGGCAGCAACTCAATGAACACGCAAAACGCTAGCTTTGAATGGCTCGGCAACATCGCAGGCGGGCAGGGCACTCCGGAAGCGGTAGTGACGCAGGCCGGGCAGGTCTCCCTCGTCGTTACCGATGTTTTGAACGGCTGCTCGGACACCTCCTCCGTTGATGTTTTTGAATATTTTGCCATGCCCGTTGCCGATGCAGGGGAGGGGGGGGATACCATTAGTTGCACCAATTTGTCAGAAAATATAGGCGGCATCAACACTAGCTTCGGCGCTGATATCGAATATGAATGGACGAGTTCGCCGGGCGGCCATTTTACCTCTGTCACCGATGAAGACTTTGCGCAGGTTGACTCGGCGGGCACTTATTACCTCACCGTCACCAATATATTGAGCGGCTGTACGGCCATTGATTCGGCCATCGTGGTTGATGCCATTGACCCCCTCAATGTGGTTGTCGGGCCGGGGGGGATACTCAATTGCGAGGACACTACTTTCACCCTCGATGCTAGCGGCTCTAACATTGCCCAGTTCGTTAATTTTCATTGGGAAAATTCAAGCGGGGGCTTTGTTTCAAATGATTCGATCACAGAAGTGGATTATCCCGACACCTTCTCTTTTATCCTCAGCTTTGCCTTTTGCTCGGACACCGCGCAGGTCATTTTAGAGGAGGGAACGGTTGCCCCCCTGGCCGATGCGGGAGCAGATGTGCAGCTCGGCTGCGACACAGGACAGGCCACCCTCGACGGCAGCGCTTCGGATGCCGGGGCCACTGTTTTTTATGAATGGACGACCCCGGACGGCATCATTTCCGCGGGCGGGAACAGCACCGCCCCGACCCTAGGTTCGGCCGGCGTCTATGTGCTGCAAGTGACCGACAATGCCACGGGCTGCACTGCATTGGACACTGCCCTTGTCACGTTGGACACTGCCGCCTGCCTGCCATTTGTTGATGCAGGGGCGGACGGAACGGCTTTTTGCGTACCGCTTTTTGACACCCTGCAGGCGAGTGCTTCGGTCGGCCCCAATTTTACTTACGAATGGACTTTGTTGCCAAATACAGTATTGAATGTAGATGACCCATTTGCCCCCATCGTGCAGGCCGGCACTTATGTTTTTGCAGTGACAAACGAGGCCGTTGGGCTGACTGCTTTCGACACCGTAACGGTAGCTGCCGATACCGTTCCGCCCGATGTCAATGTCGGCGGGTTTATCCAATCATTGACCTGCCCCCAGCTCGAAAACTGCTTTCCGCTCGATGTGAGCGGCACTTCGCAAGGGGCTGATTATACTTATGAATGGGGCTCCTTGGACGGGGGCTTTTGCACCGCAACGGATATTTTGCAGGCCGAAATTTTAGGGGTCGGCAGCTATGTCCTCGTCGTTACCGACACCACCAATGGCTGCACTGCCTCCGACGCCGCCCTTGTGCAGCTCGCTGATTTTCCGCCTGCGGCAAATATTGGTTTGGAAAATATCCAGATGGCCTGCGGGGCAACGGACACGGTGATTGTCGCAACGGCCGAACCCGCCGGGGGCAACCTCTCTTACGAATGGACTTCGGCGGGCGGCGACATTATCGGCGGCGGCAATACGCTGGCCGCAACGGTCAATGCCAACAACCTGCCCGACGTTTTTTATTTCACCGTCACCAACAATGCCAATGCCTGTACGGCCACCGATTCCATCTCCGTTTTTGCCCCCGTCAACTGCGAACCGGAATGCGCTGCCTCCGTCCTCAACGACATTGACTGCAAGGTAGATACGGCTGCCCTCACTGCGCTCGGCTCATCGCAGGGGGCTGACATCACTTATTTTTGGCAAGCCCTTTCGGGCAATATTTGCGGAAGCGAAAACTCCCAAACGGCCTGCGCCGACGGGGCGGGCATCTATCGCCTGACCGTTTCGCGCAGCTACCCCAACGGCGCGGTGTTCAGCACTTTTTGCGATGTCGAGGTTTTTGACAACAGCGACCCGCCCATTGCGGATGCGGGCATTGACGATGACCTCAGCTGCACCGATACTGCTTTGGTCTTGGACGGCAGCGGCTCTGCTGCCGGCGCCGGTATCACCTACCTCTGGACAACGGTGGACGGCAATATTTTAAATGGAGCAACGACCACTTCGCCCGAAATAAATGCGCAGGGCACTTACCAAATTTTGGTAACGGATACAGTGACCGGCTGCTCGGCCACCGACGGAGTTTTGATCGGGTTGGACATTGCCGCACCCACTGCCGAGGCCGGCCCAAACCAGTCAATTACCTGCGCCGCCAACACCGTCGTTTTGGACGGCTCGACCGACCTGCCGGGCATGGAGTTTTTCTGGACAACGCCCGACGGCAACATTTGCAGCCCGCCAAACATGGAGGATGTAAATGCCTGTGCAGCAGGGGTTTATTACCTGACTGTTACCAGCCCCGTGAACGGTTGCAGCGCAGTGGACAGCACGGTGGTCGAGGCCAACGACAATGATTTTCCAGAAGTAAATGTGGGCGATGACCTGTCTTTTACCTGCGTTGATACGGTGTTTACCTTTCCGTCGGTGATCGTAAATGACGGCTCCGGCGTTTTGGAATTTGCGTGGACAACAACGGATGGATGCTTTGCGAGCGCAACCGATATTTTGCAGCCGACGGTCAATTGCCCGGGCACTTACCGGCTCACCACTACCGACCAAGTGAACAACTGCACGGCCATCGCAACGGTCATTGTTTTTGACAATTCAATGCCGCCCGTGGCCGATGCCGGAAGCACGCAGGAGATCAATTGCGATCATTTGCAGATAGAACTCGACGGCAGCAATTCTACACCAAACGGGCAGCTTGATTTTAACTGGACGACCCAAAACGGCAACATCCTTTTTGGTGAAATGACCGACATGCCGACGGTGGACACCGCTGGTGATTATCAACTTCTTGTCACCGACCAACTGACCCAATGCAGGGACACCGCCTCGGTCAACATCACCATTGATGCCGACATACCTGCCGTGAACGCGGGGGCCGACACCTCTTTAACATGCACTCGGCTCGGCCTCAATTTGGACGGCACAGGTTCGGCAACGGGGGCAGGCATTGTTTACGGATGGACTGGCCCAGGCATCGTGGGAGGAGGGGACGGTTTGATGCCGCTCATTGATATGGCAGGCCAATATGTGCTGCATGTGACCGACAGCAACAACGGCTGCGAAGTGGCCGACACGGTGCTTGTGCGCCTCGATACCATTTCACCAAACGCCATTATTTCTGCTTCGCAAAATTTGGCCATCACTTGCCTTGTCAGTGAGCTGTCGCTAAATGGCAGTTCGTCCTTGCCCCTTGACAGCATCGCTTATGCTTGGACAAGCCAAAACGGCAGCATCCTTTTTGGTGAAAACGGGCCAGTGGCGACGGTGGACAGCGGCGGTGTTTATACCCTGACAGTGACGCACAGCCGCACGGGCTGCACCGACGAAGAGCAGATAACAGTGTCCGAAGATTTGGACCCGCCCCCGGTGCAGGTTGCTCCTGCCCCTTTGCTGACCTGCGATTCTACTTCCGTTCGGTTGGAAGTTTTCCCGCCCACCAACCAGCCGGTCTATGATTATGAATGGGACGGGCCGGGCATTATTTTGAATGAAAACAGTCCTGCTCCGACGGTCAGCCTGCCGGGCATTTATGGCATCACTATCACTGATACAAGCAATGGCTGTGAGGGCGACAGCACTGTTATTGTCCAGCAAAACCGGATGAAACCCGATGCCGTTGCGGCTACGCTCGGTGCGATAGATTGCGATAACCTGACCGCACAGGTCACGGGGCAAGGCTCTTCTACGGGCGATGTGACCTATCAATGGACGACCACTTCGGGCGGCACCATTTCGACGCCCAATGCGCTCAGCTCTGAGGTCAACGCTCCCGGCGAATATTTTTTGGTGGTAAAAAGATTGGACAACGGCTGCTTGGATACGGCCTCCGCACAAGTCATCGCGAACGCCCTGCCCATTGACGATGTGCTGCTCTCCTTCGACCACCCCGATTGCCTCGACCCGGAAGGTTTTATTTTTATTGACTCGGTGCTGGGAGGTTCGCCGCCGTATTTTTATTCTTTGAACAACGATGTTTTTGTGACCTACCCGCAGTTCAGTTTCCTCGATCCGGGTGCTTATACGCTGGAAGTGAAAGACGAAAACGGCTGCTCTTGGTCAAGTACTGTTTCCATCCTTTTGCCCAATGAAGTGATGGTGGAACTCGGCGAGGACATCTACATCAGCCAGGGGCAAAGCGCCGATCTGTCGGCGCAGGTCAACCTCGAAGCGAATGAAATAGACACCGTCCTCTGGCTCAACCTGCCCGATTCGGTGGAGTGCAGCACCTGCCTCGACCAGACCGTTTACCCCGACGAAACAACGACCTACCACATCCAGGTTTTTGATACCACGGGCTGCTGGGCGATGGACAAGGTGACCGTCATTGTGGACGAGCAGCACCCCTTTTATGTGCCCACGGCCTTCTCTCCCAACGACGACAATATCAATGACCTGCTCATTTTGTACGCCGGAAAGGACATTGCAAACGTGCCTTTATTTGCGATCTTTGACCGCTGGGGGAACATGGTTTTCGAGCAGGAAAATTTTGAGCCGAACAACCCGAATTTTGGCTGGGACGGCAACTTTGAGGGACGGGCAATGAACCCGGCTGTTTTTGTTTGGAAAGCGGTGGTGGAGTTTGTGGACGGGAAACAAAAGGCCTTTGTGGGGGAGTTTAGTTTGGTGAGGTAAAAAGTCCATTGAAATGCCTTACTGTTTCCGGATCTTTTTATTGGAGGCGTGCCGTTCCTTGTCCCTTTTTGTTTTTTTTTCCAAATTCTTTTTTAAAGCACCTGTCAGGTCAATGCCCGTTTGGTTGGCGAGGCATATCAGCACAAAAAGCACATCGGCCATTTCGTCGGCGAGGTCTGTTTTGGCGGTGGCTGCGTGTTCTGGATTTTTAAAAGATTGCTCACCGTAAATGCGGGCCATTAAGCGGGCTACTTCGCCTACTTCTTCCATCAGTACGGCGGTATTGGTGAGTTCATTATAATACCGGATGCCGATTGTTTTGATCCATTGGTCAACGGTTTGTTGTGCTTCTTTTATGGTCATGATTAGAATGTGGTTAGGTGGCCGGGTATATTTTGTCGGGGGCGTTCATTTTTTTGTGTCTCACGCAAAGGTAACAAGTCGCAAACAGTTGATTTTCAACACTTTGCGATTTAGCACCTTTGCGTGAGGCACACTATTGAACACTCCCATTTTGTCAATCTTCAATTTCCAAACAATCCAGCAGCTCGTCCATTTTGTCAAAGGATTTAAAGCCTGTTTTTTCTTCTCCGCTGCCGCTAAAAGCCAGGGCATACGGTTCTGTTTCTGAGATCATTTTTATTGTTTCGCCGGCAGGGCAATCAAGGTTTAAGATGATGCGGTGTTTTTTGCAAATTGATTTTAAGAATGCAGGTGGAAAAGGGTTTCCGTTTTGCAAATCTTTCCACGAATAACCGCCTGCGCTCATGTTTAATAAAAACGAACTGCAGCGGTCGGCATAGGCGCCGAAGTGGTCTTCGAGTTCCGTTTTGGAAAAGCCCTTGTCCACGACAATTTCTTTGATTATGTTTAAACCTTTTAGTTTTGCCAAGTCTTCCCTTGATGCGAACATGCCTACCTGGACTGCATCCAAATTCACATATTCCTGAACGGAGCGTATTTCTTCCGGCGTGGAAAATCCAAACTCGCCCACTATTTTTACGCCGTCCACCCATTCGGCCATTGCCTTTGCTTTTATGGGTTCTATCAATCCTTCGCCCGTGCCCAGGGGGAAGCCGAGCCATTCTACTTCCCGCGCCGCAAAATAACGGGCATCGGTCAGGTTGGTAATTGAACCAGCTTTTACTTTTATCTTTAGCATTTGAAATTTTTTTGGGCAAAAGTAACTGAAAGGAGGCATTCTCCCCGTATCATTTGGGAGGGCATAACCTGACATGCGTCAAGGCACTTAAAACCATTTTACATGAAAAAAGAAAATTATATCGGCGCTGTATTTGATGTGGTGCGGGCCATTCCAAAAGGCCGGGTAACCAACTATGGCACCATCGCCAATTTTTTATTGCTCGGTTCGGCAAGGATGGTCGGTTGGGCGCTCAACCAATGTGTGCCCGGCGACGGCGTACCTGCCCACCGGGTGGTCAACAGCAAGGGCGAACTCAGTGGACGGAATAGTTTTCCCACCCCGACGACGATGCAGGAGCGGCTTGAAAAGGAAGGGGTGAAAGTGGAAAATGACCGGGTAGTGGATTTTAAGAAGTTGCTGTGGCATCCTGAGGAAGAGGTGTGAATGGTTGTTTTTGCTATCATATTTCTTAGGGCCTGTTGGGAGTTTGTATTTCGAGGCAAATAGAGAACGCCTTTGTTGATGGTACAACTCCACAAAGCTCCGTTTTAACTTCCGTCAGTAGATACTATTGGTGCAAATCGTAATTAGCTAACCATTTAGTTTTTGGTTAAATGCCACATTATCAGGGATTTGTCGGACTAATCACTCCCTAATCACTAGCCAACTAATTACTAATCACTGCACTATTCGGATTTGCGCGCGCCTGCGCACAGACCGTCTAAATTCATTGCTTTTGAAAAGGCTTCGCACAAAAAAATCTTAGAATAAAGTCTAGTAAACAGGTATCTTTGTAGAAATTCAAAAAAATTATGCCTGCAACTGCTGTCCAACAACAACCTGCCCGTCCGCTGCGAAAGCAAAAAAAGACCCGGCGTATTTCCTGGGAAACCTTTCAAAAAAAATACCTCACCCGTGAGGACGGTTACAAGTATGAATGGCTGAACGGCACCGTTGAGAAAACCCCCTACACAATGGACAAAACACAGATTTATATTCAGCGCAATTTGCTTGCATGTTTTCGCAAACTGCTTAATGAGGGAAAAGTGAAAGGAGAATTGATTGCCGAACCTGACTTGTTTTTCCTCAAAAACCACCGCCGCCCCGATATGTGCTGGCTCACCGACGGGCAGATTGACCGCTTGGCCGAAGATGATTATGAAGTGCCGGCTTTTGTTATCGAGGTGATATCAAAGAACGATGTGATCAGCAAAATGGAAGATAAAATGGAGGACTACCGCGCTGCCGGGGTACAGGTAGTTTGGAAAATATATCCACAACACCAAAAAATCCATGTCCATACCGGCGAAAACCTGGAGACGATTACTGTTTTTAGAGGGGCGAAAATTTGCTCTGCCGCTCCTGTGCTGCCGGGTTTTACAGTTGCTGCCGAGGATGTTTTTGGGAAAGCTACTGCTGATAAATAAGATCAAGGCCCGATCAGCCGACTTACCATTCTCGGCTACTTTGTTACTAAATGACTTCGTTTCTTCTTTGGTTCTGAGCAACAATAACTGACCTTCGCCCTTCCGGTAAAAAAGAAACTTCTATTTTGGTTGATGGCCTGCCGCTCGCTGTTTTTAACCTGCACTTCAGCGGCTACATCCCTTTCCGTCCCTCCCCTCCGGCATTTATTTCCAAGCGCAAAAAAAAACTCCAATCCTTCCCTGTTCCCACAAAAACCAATAAATTCACCCCACAAAAACTTGAACGACTATGAAAAAGCCCATCCCCACCACCATCCACTTAAAAGCCGTCCGCTACCCCGGCCGATTCATCCCCACGAAGGTCTGGCTCAACAACAAATCCCTGTGGCCGGCAAAAAGCAAAAAACTGCGGAACCTCTCCGCACACGGCTTCGGCTGGGGCAGCGATGAAACAGGGGCTGCCCAACTGGCGCTCGCCATCTGCATCGAACTCTATCCACGGGTAGTGGCCCTCGAAATATACGACAGCTTTAAAAAGGAATTCATCTTGCCCATCCGGGAAGATGGGTTTATTATGGAGATAGACCTGAAGGAGTTTCAGGAGTCATGGGCAGGGACCTTGTAAGGCGGAGGGTTTCATCATAAACATACCTTCTCGGTTCGCTCCTCGAATGGCTCTGTCTCTGTCTGCTTGTTCGGGTCATTTTAGGAGGCTTGCTTCATCAACTGCCCAGCCGTTCAGCCAGTAGCCCAATTCTTTTTAGACAGATCAAACTCAACCGCATCCCCCGCCGTCAAACTCCCCTTTTTCTTCGGGGTTTCTTATCCATTGCCCAGTTTCGGCTCCAACAATCCCATCTGTATTTCTTTCAGCAAAACAATAGCCACCTCCGGTGTCACGTCCATTTCGTTCGACAGATAAATGGCCACCCGCCCTTCTTCGCCCGCTGCAATATGCTGCTCTATAATACCGTGAAAAGCCGCTTCCATATTTTTGTTCGTTCCTAAAACATCGCGGATTTTTCTACCGATTACACGGGCCGATACCTGTTCCAGCAGTTTTTCATCGTCCTCAAAAAGGTCGTTGTGGTTTTCATAGATATCAAGGTCGTTCAGGTCAAAATAATGTTTTAACAATTGGCCGATGTCTTCGAGGTCTTTCAACCTCCTTTCTGGTTTGTCGTTGTAGGCAATGAATTTCAATAAAATGATGCCTTCCGGTGTTGTCACTTGGTAGCGGTGTTTTCCTTGGATAATGTGTTCGCGGGTGCTGTGGGCAAATATTTCGTAAAGTCCTTGCAAATTGAAATCAGCGAAGGCAGGGCCAAAACGTGCCATTGAAGCATCGGAACCGGTTCTTTCATCAAAAGGCAAAATATCTACTATGGCACCAGAAAGATGGAGCAATCGCAAGGGGTTTCCACTGATCCTTTGAAAACCTTCCTTTTTGACCAGCTCTGTCATCACTTCGCGGTACAAGGCAGGCTCGGGAATGAAAACCGCCACGTCAAGGTCTTTGGTAATTCTTCTGACCCGCACGTCTTCGCTCAGAAAATTAATGTCGCGGGCCAGCCCTCCGAGGATGTAGAAATCTATGCTGTTTTTCCTGAACACCCGCTCCAGACAGGGCAGCACCACATCGAGGTGTTCGATTTCAAATTGTTGGAAGGACAGGTTTTTGTTCGGCATCGAGGAGGGCTTTGGCCATCTCTGCGTTGCGGGCACTGCCGGAAAGCAGGAGGTCGGCATAAATGAGCATTAAAGGTACTGTTTTGCCGGGAAAACGCTCCATGTTCCAGAAACTACGGTAGGCTTTGACCGGGCCTTTTAGGTCAGGTATGAGCCGGTAGTTTTTGGTCAGCCCAGCTTTGGTTTCCAGCGTGTAGAGCGCGAATGTTTCTGGTCGGAGCATGCCTGTTTTCAGGTCGGCAGCGGGTTCGCCGCCCCATTGGGTTTTGTTTTCATCCAAGGGCAGGCCTTTCCAATGGTCGTCTTTCAAAAAGCGGAATTGCCCTATCAGCAGGCGTGGCTTTATCCTTTCACCATATGCTGGAACCCAACGTTGTAGCAGGGCATCCTTATCGGTGAAGGCATATTCCCGCTTGCGCAGCGCGGTCAAGTAACCGTTTTCCTTTAATGTAAAAATCGTTTTTGATAGGTTGTCCAAGCTCGCGCCCGTCACGGCAGCTATTTTCCGGTACGGCTCTTTCAAAAGGCCGGGTTCTAGGAGCAATTGGAATATCAGGCGGATGGAGGCATTGGTAAAGAGGTGTTTGCGTTGCTGGGAAAGACCTCCTTTCTTGCCTTCTATGAAAATAAAAATGCCCCCTTCTGCAATCCTCGCGTTGCCCCCGCTTTCGAGATAGTGGATATTGGCTTCCGTAAGCTGCTCTTTCATGCCCTGGCTGATGCGCCCGCCGAGCGCCAATGCCCGGCCGTGCTTTTCCCGGATGTCCAATAAGCGGGGCAGGTGTGCCGGATGGAATACACTCTTGACTTCGGTGGCAAACGCTTCTTGTATCCCTTGTTTTTTTAAAAACAGAAAACCGTCAACCCCTTCGCTGGCTGTTTCCCACCTCCCTTCCCAACCCGTTATTTCCTCCAGTTTTTGCAAGGCCGTTTCGACAATATTGTTTTCTTTGTTCGTAAAAATCATTTTGTTCTAAATTTTATAACAAACAAAAATAGTCGAACAAAAGGGGATTTCCAACTTGGTCATGGAAAAAAAACAAAGCCGGTTTTATGTTCAGCCAAATCTCTTAATAAACATACCTCCCCGGGTCGCTCCTCGAATCCGTAACCGCAATAATATCACTCATCTTCCCGAATCCGGTAAACGATCCGAAACGGTTTTTCAACCAAATACCTGATTTCTTGATTTTTAAAAGGGGCAGAAGATTTTTTGCCCAAACGGGGGTGGGTTTTCAAATGCCCTGTTTTATCGAACATTTTTTGCCTGCCCTCAAAACAACGACCCCTGCCCATCCACATCAAACTCCACCGTATCCCCCGCCCTTAAAGTCCCGGACGTTTTTTTGGCAGCGCCTTTTTTACCAACAGGTTTTTTAGCGGCAGCCGTCTTTTTCGGAGAAAAGGCAGCCTCATCCACCTCCGCCGTTTCTTCCCTCACCTCACTGATCTTCAGCACCTTAAACTCCCCCAGTTTATTCCCCAGCGCCCGCCATCCTTTCACATCAATAAATTCCGCCAAATCCAGTTCCAGTTCATGTTTCACCTTTTTGGTTTTGTAGCTGTATTTCACCACCGGGATTTCGGAGGCCGTGGCGAAGTAGAGTTTTGAGGATTTGTGGTCACTGATAAAAGAGTAGCGCTGGTCAACGGAAGTCGTTTCGATGAGGAAGCGTTTGACCATCGTCCAGCCTTTGCCGCCATCAAAATGCACCGCAGAGACAGGTGCATCCGGGTCAAATTTTCTGATGAACATCAAATCTTTGGGGTCGTAGCGCCGCGACATTTCAACGTAGTTGAGTTCGTAAGTGCCGTCTTTATATATGGCGAGGATGGCCTCGCCGGTATCAAATTCGCCGAGGAAGCGGCCGCGGCCTTCGGTGTTGAGGCGTCCGCTCACTTCGTCCATCCAGACTTTGAGTGCGCCGATGGTAGAGTGGCCTGCTTCTTTGAGCACCACTTTTTTCACGGGGTACTTCGTAACGATATTTCCGCCTGCGCCGCGCCCCTTTATTTCGAGGTCGCTAAAGCCGTAGTCGAACACTTTTGAGCGGGCCTTGCAGGCCGGGCTGAGGGTGATGGTAACGAGTTCTGCTTCGCCATTTGGGTTGGCGGAGAAATAGAGGCATTTCGATTTGGGGTCGCCTTTGGTCAGGTCGTATGGCTTGTCGCGGGTGATGGCGGTCACGTTGAAACGCTTGGCCATGGCGCGGCCTTTTTTGCCGTCCCAATAGATCATGTTATAAGTGGTGCGGTCGTCGCCTTTTTTCCAGACGGCCACGTGGAGGATGTTTTTTCCGACAAAAGTTTTATCGGCAATGCGGGTAACGACAAACTTGCCGTCCTTGCGGAAAACGATGATGTCGTCAATGTCGGAGCATTCGGTAACGAACTCCTCTTTTTTGAGGGCAGTACCGATAAAGCCCTCTTTTCGGTCAACATAAAGTTTGGCATTGTTGGCCACCACCTGCGCCGCTTTGATGGTTTCAAAACTGGTGATCTTCGTCCGGCGCTCCTTTCCTTTGCCAAATTTTTTCAAAAGCATTTGGTAATAGGCGATGGTGTATTCAACGAGGTGTTCGAGGTCATGGGCCACCTGTTCCAGTTCGTCAATGATCTTTTCGATGAGTTGGTCGGCCTTGAAAGAGTTGTACTTGGAGATGCGCTTGATGCGGATTTCCGTCAGGCGGGCGATGTCGTCGTCGGTGAGGTCACGGAAGAGTTCCAACCGCTCATCACTTGCTTTTTTACTTTTGTCAGAAGGTGTCTTCACATACTTTTTCAGTTCCCGGTAAATGGTCGCCATCACCTCTTCCCAGCTTTCGCACTCTTCTATTTGGTGGTAAATGCGGTTTTGGATGAATATTTTTTCCAAACTGGAGAACAGCCATTTTTCCTCCAGTTCGTGCTGCTTTATTTCGAGTTCCAGTTTCAGCAGTGCCTTGGTGTTCTCGGTGCATATTTTCAGCAGTTCTTCTACTTTGATGAACTCCGGTTTGTTGTCAACGATAATGCAGCAGTTCGGCGAGATGGACACCTCGCAATTGGAGAAGGCATAGAGCGCATCAATGGTCACATCGGGCGAAACCCCGGGGGCCAGTTGAATGGCTATTTCGACATGCTGGGCAGTGTTGTCGTCTATTTTTTTGATCTTGATCTTTCCTTTCTCGACTGCTTTCTGGATGCTGTCTATCAGTGAAACAGTGGTGACGCCATAGGGCAGGTCTTTGATCAAAAGACGGTTTTTGTCAGCTTTTTCGATGGCAGCGCGCACCTTCACTTTGCCGCCCCTTTTGCCTCCGTTGTAATCGCTCACATCAATAGAGCCGCCGGTGAGGAAGTCGGGATAGATTTTTACCGATTTTCCTTTTAAAATGTTGATCGAAGCCTTGATGAGTTCGATGAAGTTGTGCGGCAGGATTTTGGTCGAAAGCCCCACCGCAATTCCGTCTGCACCTTGCGCCAGCAAGAGGGGGAATTTCATGGGCAGGTTGATCGGCTCTTTTTTGCGGCCATCGTAGCTGAGCTGCCACTCGGTCGTTTGCGGGTTAAAGGCAACCGTTTGGGCAAATTTGGAGAGCCTCGCTTCGATGTAACGGGGGGCAGCGGCGGAGTCGCCCGTGCGGTAGTCGCCCCAGTTTCCTTGCGTATCAATGAGCAGTTCTTTTTGTCCCAAATTGACGAGCGCCGCGCCGATAGCCGCGTCGCCGTGCGGGTGGTACTGCATGGTGTTGCCGATGATATTGGCCACTTTGTGGTAGCGCCCGTCCTCCTTTTCGTTCATGGCATGGAGGATGCGCCGCTGCACGGGTTTGAGGCCATCGTCAACGGCCGGCACCGCCCTTTCGAGTATCACATAACTGGCGTAGTCGAGGAAGTAGTCCTCGTACATATTGGAAATGGTGATGATGTGGGCATTGCCGTTGCCGTTCATTTGCGCAGCAGGTAATTGAGTTGATTTCTTTTCGTCGGAAGGATTTTCTTTGGACATATTGTACTGAAGGCAGTTTTATCGAAAGGCGGAGGGGCAAGCAAAAACCAGCGCCCGTCATTCCCGCTTTGTTTTTCATAAAAAATTTTGCTGCGCAAAAGTACAAATTCAGCAGAACTGATAAAAACAAAATGTTTTTAATTTTAAAATTATTTGTTTGCGCCAAATTGGCAACCGTTGATCTGAAAAACAGGGACGCCACGAGGAATTTTAATAATTGCCTTTTGCCGCTAATGCGCAAATTCAAACAAAAGGCATCCAAAAAAATTAGCGCATTGGCGGAAAAAAACAATCAGCGGCATTTCCCTAAAAACCCTATATTTGTAAAAAATAATAGCCATGTCAACAGCAACAGCAATTCAAAAAAAGGTTTCAAAACCGATGCCCGCCCCAAGAAAAAAACCGAAAAAAATCTCTT
Organism: Bacteroidota bacterium; assembly: GCA_011321935.1. Taxonomy (GTDB): domain Bacteria; phylum Bacteroidota; class Bacteroidia; order Chitinophagales; family Saprospiraceae; genus UBA6168. The sequence continues at coordinate 16,361 of DROJ01000229.1, forward strand.
GGAAGGCTTTCCAAAAAGAATACCTCACCCGCGAGGACGGGTATAAATATGAATGGCTGAACGGTATCGTTGAAAAAACAAAACGGACTATGGACTACTCACAAGCTTACATCCTAATAAACATTCGGAACTTTTTCGACAAATATAAGAAAAAGCATAACGTGTCAGGGCATCTTATTTCGGAGATAGACACCTTCTTCGCTGCCCACCACCGCCGGCCCGATATTGCCTATTTTACGGATGCCCAAATCAGGAAGGCAAAAGAAGGCGAAGCGCCCGTGCCCCAGTTCATCATCGAAGTCATTTCAAAAAACGACATGATCAACACCGTCAACAAAAAAATGGAAGATTACCGCAAAGCGGGAGTCCCGGTGGTGTGGCACGTACTTCCTAAGTTTAAGAAAGTGCATGTTTACCACGGAACGGAGATGAAAATTTTCGGGGAAGGGGAAAAGGTTTCTGCCGCACCTGTCCTGCCGGATTTCGAGATGGAGGTATCGGCTATATTTAAGTAACGATCAAATAATAGCTTTTTGCTGCCAATGCACTAATCCAAACAAAAGGCATCCTAAAAAATTAGCGCATTGGCGGCAAAAAAAATCAACTGCATTCCCCCTAAAAACCTTTATTTGTAAAAAATAATAGCCATGTCAACAGCAACCGCAATTCAAGAAAAAGTTTCAAAACCGATGCCCGTTCCAAAGAAAAAGCCGAAAAAAATTTCTTGGAAGGCTTTCCAAAAAGAATACCTCACCCGCGAGGACGGGTATAAATATGAATGGCTGAACGGTATCGTTGAAAAAACAAAACGGACTATGGATTACTCACAATTTTACATTTTAATCAATATTCGTAATTTTTTTGACGAATATAAGATGAGAACAAAAACAGATGGCTATTTGGTGTCTGAAGGCGATACCTTCTTCGCTGCCCACCACCGCCGGCCCGATATTGCCTATTTTACGGATGCCCAAATCAGGAAGGCAAAAGAAGGCGAAGCGCCCGTGCCCCAGTTCATCATCGA
>DROJ01000230.1 GCA_011321935.1 Bacteroidota bacterium
CGGAGGGCAATGGCCAGGTTCATCATTTCGAGGCGTTCTTCGCGGGTTTTCCAGGCCAGTCCGATAAGGAAGCCGGTTATTTCCAGCAGCATCCCGGTCTTGGTGTGTAAAAAACAGAAATCGCCCGCGCCCAGATGGAACACCCGCATGGTGCCCCACAGGGTGGCATCGTAAGGGACGGCAGCGAGTTCGGCCACCCGCATTACAAAAATGGGGGCTATTAAAAAACAATTGCTGGCGATGAAAATTTTCGGCAGCACGGAAGGGAGGTTCCGCCATATATCCACCATAAAGACAAAACAAAATATAAGTATCAGCGGGACGAGCACTTTTAAAACCTTTATACTGCTTGCTGGGCCATAAACCGCTTGGACAAGAAGGTCGGCAAAAAACAGGCTGCAAAAAAACAAGGTGCCGTATTTGACCCATTTGCTGAACCGCCCGCCCGCCTCGTCCATGCGGAGAAAATACCGGGCAAACTGGAGATAGACGATGAAGCAGGCAATGGACAAAGAACTTTCCAGGTTGGCCGCCCATTTGGCCAATAATGAAAAGTGGAAGTACGAGCGATTATAGCTTTCAAAGATTTTGAAATAAAAAACGAACAGGCAGAGCAAATAGAGGGAATAAAAAAGGTAGGCTTTGTCTTTCCTTGCCAGGTAAATCACAAACCCGAACAGGCCCATCACCGCGAGTATGCCCATAAAAAAGCCAAAGAAATACTGGAAGCCGTCTTTTTCGTAATTGAATGTTTTTCGCTGGCGTTCTTCGGTGCCCGGCGATACAAGCCGGACAGGGGGCATAGGTTTCGACATTTCCTGAAAAAGGTGCAGCCTGAGATAAAAAGCGGCCGAGTCCCGTTTGCCCAGCTTTATGGGGATGGCCGAGTTGTTCAGGGGAAATGCCAGGTTTTCATAATCCAAATTTCTGCCCCCATAGGCTGCCTCCCATTCCCCGCACTGCCCTCCACGGCAGTACCTCAACTCTGCTGTACTGATGTCAATTCCGAAGGTGACAAAACAGCGGAGGGAGTCAACAGCCGAACAGTTTTTCAATTTGAAATAAAGCCACTGCACCCTGTGGCCGAGAAAATAAAGGCTGTCCGGGGAATAAGGCCTGAGCGGTAGCGATCTGACCTCCCCGAAAGTGGCCTCCGGGGCAGCGTCCGGCACGCAATAGGCCCAGCCGCCGAAGTCGTCCTCCCATTGGCCCTGCAGGCTGTCGGGGCATATTTCGAGCAGTCCCGGCTGTGCAGCAATAATGGCAGGACAGGCCAGTAATAAAATGTGGAGGAGTATTTTTTGAGCTATTGGCATTTAAGGAGGCAAGGGCGATGAACAACAGATTGTCCGGCCCAAGAAAAGGATCATTTTTCGGAGCAGGAAATTTTTGGCCGATTAATTAGGGCTTGTGCAGCGGCGGCGGCTTTGGTTGTTCTGCAAAGGCTTTTTAACAAGGCAGGTCAAACTAATGAATTAAGGGTTTTCTTATAAAAATTATATTCAGCCAAAAAACCATTTCTTTACCCCCAGGATTCCAACGTAGTCGGGGTTTTGCAACCCCGAACTTCTCTCAAAATAGAAAATCAGTTCGGGGTTGCAAACCCCCGACTACGTTGGAATCCTGGGGAAAATGATTAAATTAGTGGTTATTTCGATTTTTATAAGAAAACCCTTTATGAACATAGTCCCGGATTTTCAATTGGAGAATCCGGGATTTTTTTTTGAGAAGACCCTTTGTTCATGTGTAAATTAACGCCATGCTGCATCCCCTTTATATCTTTGTTTAGAGCTTGTTGGGGATTTATATTCCGGCGAAAAAATGCCTCTTTTTTGATGATACTTTGTTGAAAAATTGGTCACGTAGCTCGGCTATGCTTCCAATTTTCGCCTCGTCTCATCAAAAAATTGACACTTTTTCACTCGAAATATAAACCCCCAACAAGCTCTTATTTTCACAAAATAAAAATTATCCGCATGTCCCGTTTCTCTTTTTTCCTTACTCTTTTCTTGTTTGTTTTTTTGCCAAAAATATTGCTGGCTTGTTGTGTGGCCGATCCCTATAATCTGACAGAATTATTGAACGACCCGAACGAGGGCCGTTCTATTTTTACCTGCCGGGTTGATAGTTCTTTTATGGATCCGGATCAGAGCTATATTAACTATGCTACCGTCATACAAGTATTTCGTGGAAAAAATATTCGGCAAAATATAAAGCTATATACAGGTGCAAAAAATTCTTCTGCCGGGGGAAGGTTGCTGAAGCCCGGCCAAGAATTTTTGATATTCAGCACTTCAAAGGACGGCTATAATTTCGGCGCATTTGTTTGCGATCAATTTTCCCAAACCGTTGACGACCGTATTTCTTCTTATGGGGACAGATTGCCAGTTGTGCAAGAGTATTTTCGTTTACAAAAAAAGAAATATTCAGGAGAGGTTTTATTTCGGATAGGCAAAGACACCGTTGGGGTTGGAGAATTTAAATTGGGGAAGCCCCACGGAAAGTGGAAACATTATTCCCCTCATTATAGGGGCAACCGCTTGAAAAGCGAAGTCCAATATTTTGAGGGAAAACTGGACGGGACAAATATTTATTATACTTCATATGGAGCGGTTAAAGTTGATAAAATAGTGCGGTCAATTAAAGGCCGGACAGTACATGAAAAGAAATACAAAAACCAAAAGGACAAATCTTTTTTACTTTATGAAACTATTTATTCAAAAAGCAAAAATGGGGAAACCCTTAAACATGTGGTTACTTATTTTGATGAAATAAATAAAAGTGCTGAATATACGGAAGCATATACCGGCATAAAAAGGATGGCTTCCATGTGGGTAAATAGCTATAAGCAAGGCCAATATAAATCTTATTATGAAAACGGCCAATTAAAAGAAGAAGGAGAATATTACCGGGGCGCGAAGATCGGTAATTGGGGTTTTTATAATGAAGATGGAGATAAAAAAGAAGAACGTTTTTTTGAATTTCCAGATACAAGCCTTGCTCCTTTTATGCTTTTCCATGACGGCGGACAACCCAAAGTCATGGGTACGCTGCTTGATGGCAAAAGGGACGGGAGGTGGTTTACCTTTGACAATGGCGGAAAGATTTTGACGATGGAAACCTATAAAGCAGGTAAATTGGACGGCTTGGTGATCCGCCGTTGGTACAACAGCAATAAAACAATTAAAGAGGAAAAATATAAAAACGGGATAAAGCAGGGGCTTGAAAGGAGTTTTCAAAAAGATGGAAAAACGGTTTCGGGTTTTGTGAAATATATAAACGGTAAAAAAGAAGGGGAAGAAAAAAAATATTTTGCCGATGGCTCGCTGCAATTGTCCTGCTCTTATATTAACGGCGAATTAAATGGCGAATATATTGAATATTCTTCTCCGGGAAAATTGCGCAGAAAAGGACATTATTCCAATGGCTTTAGAAATGGCCCCTGGGAGCTGTACCATTATAATGGCGGATTAAAA
>DROJ01000231.1 GCA_011321935.1 Bacteroidota bacterium
CATTTACCTCGGCTGATTAAGAAGATGCCAAATAGGCTTTGCTCAGCAAAGGCTGGTTGCCGCAAATAGCGCCAATTTCAGACGAATTTAATTCGGTTAAATTAGCGCAATTCGCGGCTATCAGCACGAACGGAACATGAGCGAAAAAATTATTTCTTAATCCCGCCAAAGAAAAGGAAAAAGTACCATTCCCAGGGCCAACAAAACCAGGTCAATTGCGACCAGCATCATAATGTCCCGCACAACGTTTGTGCCCCCCAACAAACCAATCGAATGTGCCGATAAATTGACCAGCAGCAATATAATAGGTATCACCACGGGAAAACTCAAAATGGCCATCAGGGTACTGCCCTTGTCCGCTTTGGCCGCTATGGCCGACACAAAGGTAAAGGTGATGGAAAAACCCAAACTTCCAAAAAACAAGGCCGCTGCAAATTGCCCCGCCACTTTTACGGGGCTGCCCGCTATAAAACCCAAAGCTACAAATGTCAGCCCGCCAATGGCCAACAACAGCAAAGTATTGTAAATCATTTTTGACAACAATATGGCCAAGGGGTTGGCCAATTGGTAGTAATACAACTGCCGGGCGCCGCTTTCCTGCACAAAACTTTTTACCACCGCATTGATGGAAGCAAAGAGCATGATGGTCCAGAACAGCACGTTCCAAAGCTGCGGGCTTATTTTTTGAAAAGAAATAAAAAGGATGAACACCGTGGAAAGCACGTACAACAGGATGCCGCCGAGGGCGTATTTCTGCCGCCATTCGAGGGTGAACTCTTTTTTTAAAAGGATGGATATTTCTTTGAGAAGGCCCATGTGGGCAAAGGAATAGAAATGAAAATGAAAATGAAAATGAAAATTAAAAATTCCGCAGGGGCATATAATCTGGTTCTCGTTTTTTGCCCCGGCAGCTTTTAGCCCCTCCCAGCTTCTTGATTTTGGTAAAAACTAAATTCAAACAAATGAACGGACGGAGTTTTTCATTTTAATTTTCATTTTCATTTTAATTTTAATTTTCATTTTCATTTTCATTTTCATTTTCATTTAAAACAAACTCCCCTGCTCTCCATAGCTCATCGGGTTTTCCAGTTCCAGCAGTTTTCTTTTCATGTCGAGGCCATAAAAGTAGCCCTGCAGGTCGCCGCTTTTTGCGATGACCCGGTGGCAGGGGATGATGATGGCGATGGGGTTGTTGCGGTTGGCGAGGCCGACTGCCCGGACGGCAGCGGGATTGTTGATTGATTTAGCGATAGCGGAATAAGAGGTAGTGCGGCCAAAAGGTATTTTCATCAGTTCTTTCCAGACGGATTGGTTGAACGGAGTGCCGCTTGAAATGTCGAGTTTCAGGTCGAATGCCTTTCTTTTTTTATGGAAATATTCATCTAATTGCTGGGCAGCTTCGGCAAGTTCTTCGGGGATTTTAGCGCCGTAACAGTCCCCGCCCTGTTGCAGGCGGAGGGAGGTGATGCCTTTGGTAGAAGCGGTGATTTTTAGGCAGCCGAAAGGGGATTGGTAATGCGCTGTTTTCATGGGGCGAAGATAAGGCTGTTTCCCGCAAAGTACGCAGTGTTATACGCGGAGAGCGCAGCGTTTTTAGGAGACGGCTTCTCAAAACGCTGCGTTCTCCGCGCATAACACTGCGCACTCAGCGGGAAACAAAAAGGAAACAACTCACTCAAAAACCAGCTTCGCAAAACGGTATCCCCTGCCCTGCTCTCCGAATACGGCCATTTCTTTTTTGCCGATCTGCTTGCACATTTTAGGGCGGGTGATGACGCCTGCTTCCCGGTTGGACGCCAGTGGAAAGGTTTTCACTTCGCCGTTTTTATTGACCTGCGCCAGTGCCATGATGGAGTCGCTGCCATTGAAATTGAAGAACTTGCCGGGCTTGCGGTCAGAGCGGTAATTGCGGGCGTTGTCGTTGTAGAGGAAGTACAGTTTGTCGCGGACGATGGACATGGCATAGGAGAGGTAATAGCCGCCGTCGTTCCTTGTTTCCTGCCGCTTTGGGATGCGGGCGGCCCACTCTATTTCGCCCGTCGGGCAGATGTTTACCACGATGATGTCGTTGTAATTGTAGTAGTAGTCGGGGCGGTTGTTATAGTAGCGGTTGCGGTTGTAGATAGAGCCGTAAC
>DROJ01000232.1 GCA_011321935.1 Bacteroidota bacterium
AATTGGCCGCCCGGTTCGGAGCCAGTGAAAAGGATGGGTTCCATATTGGCGCGCGCTGCGTAAATGGCTGCGGTATAACCTGCCGGCCCCGAGCCGATGATGATAGTTTTGTGGATTTTTTCTGGCATTTTATATTGGATTTTGAAAAGTGTTTCCAGAATTAATATTTGTCCCGAAGGGACGAAATTGGTAGTGGAAAATTCTGGTAAGCACTGCGTTTTTTATTTGGAAAAAGTGGCGCAAATGTAAATAACCAATGCCTAAACATCACTGATTTTAAAAAAGATTAATAGCCCCTCGAAATCCCTTCAGGATTATAAGGGACACTGAATTTGCTGCAAAAATGAAAGCATTCTAAGTAATACTGTTGCGGAGCGCAAAATGATGCAAGCAGTCCAATGCTTTTTCTACCTTTGCGGCTTAATTGGCCAATTGCAAATAGCCAACGGCCATTTACAGCCTTCCATAATCTTTTTTAATGACAAACGTCAAACCGCATTCACTTCTGACCGATTACGACATTGACCTCATCAGGTTGGGCAAGCACTACCGGCTTTACAAAAAGCTGGGCAGCCACCCCATGCAGTTGGACGGCGAATGGGGGACGTTTTTTGCCGTTTGGGCGCCCAACGCCCGCGAGGTTTCTGTTTTTGGAAATTTCAATTTTTGGAACGAAAAGGCACATTTCCTAAATGCACGGCCTGACGGGACGGGGATTTGGGAGGGTTTTGTCCCCGGCGTGGACAAGGGGACTTTGTACAAATACAGCATCCTTGCGCCCGACGGCAGGCGCTTGTCGAAAGGCGACCCCTTCGCGAGGTTTTGGGAAATACCACCGAACACGGCTTCCATCGTTTGGGATTTGGACTATAAATGGAAGGACAAAAAATGGCTTGCCGACCGCAAAAAAAAGGCGGGCAAACCACAGCCCTATTCCGTTTACGAAGTTCACCTGGGTTCTTGGAAAAAGAAAAAAGGCGGCTTCAATTCGTTGACTTACAGGGAGTTGGCAAAGGAACTTGTTTCGTATGTCAAAGAGATGGGCTTTACCCACGTTGAGTTGATGCCCGTCATGGAGCACCCCTATTTCCCGTCGTGGGGCTATCAGATCACGGGCTACTTTGCCCCGACCAGCCGCTTTGGCCTGCCCGAAGATTATGCCTTTTTAGTGGATGCTTTTCACCAAGCGGGCATCGGCGTGATACTCGATTGGGTGCCCTCCCATTTTCCGTACGATGCGCATGGCCTGGCCGATTTTGACGGCACGCACCTGTACGACCATGCCGATCCGAAAAAAGGTTTTCAGCCCGATTGGAAAAGCGCTGTTTTTAATTATGGCCGCTGGGAGGTGAGGAGTTTTTTGATTTCGAATGCCATGTTTTGGCTCGATGAATACCATGCCGACGGGCTGCGGGTAGATGCGGTGGCCTCCATGCTTTACCTCGATTATTCGCGGGAGGAGGGGCAGTGGATTCCCAATGAATTTGGCGGAAATGAAAATATCGAGGCCATCGTTTTTTTAAAAGAATTCAATGAAATGGTCCACCGGGATTTTCCCGATGCAATTACCATCGCCGAGGAGTCAACCGCATGGCCAGGCGTTTCAAAAAAAGTAGAGGACGGGGGGCTTGGCTTCGACCAAAAATGGATGATGGGGTGGATGCACGATATTTTGGAATATATGAAGTTGGACCCCCTCTTCAGGAAAGACCATCACCACGAACTGACCTTTAGTTTGGTCTATGCTTTTTCTGAAAAATTCATGTTGCCGCTTTCCCACGACGAGGTGGTGCATGGAAAAGGCACCTTATTGACGCGCATCCCCGGAGAGGAGAACATGAAATTTGCCGGCCTGCGGGTTTTGTTCGGATATATGTGGACGCACCCCGGCAGCCAATTGCTTTTTATGGGCGGCGAATTTGGACAGACCACCGAGTGGAATATAGAGCGCGGGCTGGAATGGTGGCTGACGGAATACGACTTCCATAAAGGTGTGCAAAATTGGGTGCGCGACCTCAATTCTTTTTATAAAAATTCAAAGGCTCTTTATGAAAAACAATTTGAAGAAGACGGCTTTGAGTGGATCGAACATGCGGATTATAAAAACAGCGTTTTGACATTTATAAGAAAGGGAAAAAATAAAAAAGATATTGCCGTGGTGGTCTGTAACTTTACCCCGGTCACACGGGAGGTTTACCGTTTTGGCGTTCCTTTTTCCGGTACTTATAAAGAGGTGCTAAATAGTGATGATGAAAAATATGGCGGCAATGGAAACGGAAATAAAAAAGCAATTAAAGCCATTAAAAAAGAATGCCATAACAGGGATTATTCTATTGAAATTATAATTCCGGGGATGAGTGTTTTGGTTTTTGAACCTGTTAAGAAAAAGGTTGTGAAAAATAAAAAATGATTATTTTGAAATAAGTAATGCTCATTAAATAACTTCACGATTTACGTTTACTGAATTTTAAAAATTTAGTAAACGTGTAAGTTTTTTTACAAATAAAAATGCTTTTTATTATTAAATAAAAATATGCCTGAAACTTCCACCTCACATAAATCGGGTTTTGTAAACATCATCGGCAACCCCAACGTGGGCAAGAGTACGCTGATGAATGCGCTCGTCGGCGAACGCATGTCCATCATAACGGCAAAGCCGCAAACGACCCGGCACCGCATCGTCGGCATATTGAGCGGCGATGATTTTCAAATCGTATTTTCGGATACGCCCGGCATCATAAAAGACCCGTCGTACAAGATGCAGGAAGCCATGAACAATTTTGTTAAATCAACTTTTGCCGATGCCGACCTGATGGTATTTATTACGGAAGTAAATGAAAAATATAAAGACGATGACCCTATTTTTGAAAACCTGAAAAACCTGAAAGCCCCCAAGTTTTTGGTCATCAACAAAACGGATATTTCTGACCCCGATAGGGTAGTGGAGCTGATA
>DROJ01000233.1 GCA_011321935.1 Bacteroidota bacterium
CCTTCCGTTTATGCTTGTTCTTTTTAATGCAGGCTTCTTTAAAAAAATGTCAAATAGAACCACTATGCTCTATTTTTTTGCATCGCCTGCATCAAAAATAACGTCGCCTAAATCGGAAGGTTATTATTCGCCGACCCCTTAGAATGGCTTAAATGGTTGATTCCCATCGTGACAGAAAAAACCATTTAAACCATTCTAACCATTCTATACTGCACCACTTTAGGTTTTGTGCATCGAGCGCAGGTTCTCCCCTTCTGGGGCTGGGGGCTGGCGGGGGCAAATGCACAAAACCTAAAGTGGTGCAGTATAACCATTTTCTTCTCAATGATCGAAGCTAAAAACATCCACAAATCTTACGGCGGGCTCCATGTTTTAAAAGGCGTTGACATGTCCATCGGGCAGGGCGAGGTAGTCAGCATCGTCGGGAAATCGGGGGCGGGCAAAAGCACCCTTTTGCACATCCTCGGCACATTGGACAAGGCCGACAAAGGCAGCGTCGTTTTTGACGGGGTAGATGTTTCCAAATTGGATGAAAAGGAAATTGCCAAGTTCAGGAACGAAAAAATCGGTTTCATTTTCCAGTTCCACCACCTGCTGCCAGAATTTACCGCTCTGGAAAACGTCTGCATCCCCGCCTATATAAAAGGCGAGTCCGAAGCAGAAGCCACTGAAAAAGCCAAAAAATTACTCGACTACCTCGGTCTCTCCGACCGGTTGACCCACAAACCTTCCCAACTTTCGGGCGGAGAGCAGCAGCGGGTGGCCGTTGCCCGTTCGCTCATCAACCGCCCTGCCGTGGTCTTTGCCGACGAGCCTTCCGGCAACCTCGATTCCTCTTCCTCCAAAGAACTCCACCAACTCCTTTTCCAGCTCCGCAAAGACTTCAACCAAACCTTCCTCATCGTCACCCACAACATGGAACTCGCCAAAATGAGCGACCGAACCATTGAAATGCAGGACGGATGCCTTGTTCAGTCTTCAGTCTTTTAGTCTTCAGTCCACAGTCCGCAGTCCGCTTTCTTTTTTCAAAAGTGGCTGCATATGGGTCCACAAAAGGAAAAAGGCGTCCAACCAGTCTTTGGGCTGCTTTTTCATTTTCCCCGAGGTTTTGGGGCGGGCTATTTTCATTGTAACCGTTCGGCAGGGCCTTAGAGCTTGTCCCGAACCCTCGGGGCATCACCTCTAAGGCCCTGCCGAACGGTTACTTTTCATTTTCATTTTTCATCCCCGCAATCCACTCCCTTATCAGCGCCACCCCTTCTTCGTGTACCGACTGCCGCCCAAGTTCCGGCATCATCGCCCCCGGGTCGGTTGACTCCATCCTGTAAACCAAAATGGACTCCTCCGGCCTGCCCGGCACAATGCCGTAAGCCCTGCCGCCCGAGCCTTTTCCCGTGGCCACGGGGCTTTTGAAAATGCCGAGGCCGATGCCCGGTTTTTGATCGTAGGTCAGCGTGAGGCCGGAGGTATTGGCAGCGCCGTGCGGGTTGTGGCAATGGCTGCAATTGGAGTCGAGGTAGGACATGGCGCGCTCGTGGAGAGTGCCGCTTCCGGGGCTGTCCCATTGGGCGGCTTTTGGGATTTTTTCAAAAGGAGGCAGGCCGGAGAGGTAGCCTTTTTCTGCCCATTTTACGAGCTGGTTTTTTTCGCCTTCGGCAAATGGGAACGGCCTGTTCAATTGGTGGGCCTTCGGGCCGATGGGGGCAAACTGCCCGTCGTAATAGTGGCAGCTTTTGCATTGGTTGCGGTTGGGCACGAGGTAGGTGAGGTTTTTTTGCTGGCCTTTTTTGTCCGTCCAATTTACTTTTTTTATGTCGCCGGTGAGGTTGAGGTATGCCTCCGTTTGTTCGTCGTTCCAGACGTAGGCCATGGCGTCCCATCCGTTTTTGCGGTGTACCAGCAGGCGGGTTTCGATGATGCGGCGGCCCTTGCTGGCATCGGTTTCGTCATTTTCATAAAAAAAATTTTTGATCAAAACGACCCCTGCGGGGAAATCGAGCGCTCGGCCTTCGCGGTAAACAGCGGAGGTGTTTTTGGGCATCCAGACGAAGCGGCTTTTTTTGGCGTAGTCCGTAAAAAGGGGCGTGTTGAGGTCGTATGGCAGCAGGCCGTCGTTGGGCTGGAGCTTGTTCATTTCACCAATAAAAAAACGGTAATCGGAGAGCCGCTCGAAGGGTTTTTTTGCAATGTCCAATTGCACGCCAGAGGTCTCAGTATTTTGGCAACTTGCAAAAAATGCGGAAAAAGAAAGTATGGACAGGATAGCTTTTAGTAGGAGGAAAGTTGTTTTCATTATTTTTAATTTGCCCGGCAGGGCGGCTGTTTAACAGAAGAAATGCCGGGAAAGATTGGCGCTCCTGTCAGGTTGTTTTCACAAAAATAATTTTTTGAAAAAATGGCCGGCCATCGCAACTGCTCAATCCAGCACTTTTTTCAAACAAACTTTATAGCCGGGCAAGGCCACCGAAACGGTCTCTTCATCAAAGGAAAAACGGGTGCTTTTAAACTCCCCTTCCTGCAACAGATATTGGGTGACCGTTTCTTTTTTCAGGTCAATGAGCCAGTATTCCCGGACGCCAAAGGTCTCGTAAGTCTGCTTTTTGTGCAACATCTCTTTGCGGGTATTGCCGCCCGACAATACCTCCACCACAAGGTCGGGGGCTGCTTCTATTTTTTTGTCGCCGATGATTTCGAGCCGTTCTTTTGAGATGAACAGCACGTCGGGCTGGAAGGTGTTGAATTGGTCGAACAAAGTGTCGAGCGGGGCGATGTAAACTTTGCCCAGCTTGTTGGCTTTGGCGTATGCTTTCATGTGGGAATACAGTTCGCCTACCATGTCTTGATGGAGTGGTGTTGGTGATGGCATGTGAATGATTTGTCCATTGTGCAGTTCATAATTGCCGCTGTCGGGAGGGGTCAGGCGGGCATAGTCCTCGTAAGTGAGGCGTTTTTTCTTTGTCTTGAACGGGCGGGCTGCTGCTGTGGCTTGTGAAATCATGTTGTGAAATTTAAGGAAAACATTTTAGGTACGGCATGACAAAGATAGGTTTTCTGGACTAAAAATAGAATAGGGCAAGCCACGCCTCCGGCAACGGGCGATCGGCATTTTGAAAAAAACAAAATGGATAATGCGACCGTAATTCCGGTTGATATTTTGTTGTAAAATGACATATTGTTTCAGGTAGGATAGCACACTGGTTGAACAGATTCAACTGATTTTCACTGGCCTTTTTATCTGCGGGAATCAGTTAGCCCCGTTCAGTCAGTGTGCAATCCTATCAGTTAGTAGGAGGAAAGTTGTTTTCATAATTTTTAATTTGCCCGGCAGGGCGGCTTATTGTTTCAGGTAGGATAGCACACTGATTGAACAGGTTCAACTGATTTTCACTGGCCTTTTTATCTGCGGGAATCAG
>DROJ01000234.1 GCA_011321935.1 Bacteroidota bacterium
AACCTTCCGATTTAGGCGACGTTATTTTTGATGCAGGCGATGCAAAAAAATAGAGCATAGTGGTTCTATTTGACATTTTTTTAAAGAAGCCTGCATTAAAAAGAACAAGCATAAACGGAAGGTTATTATTCGCCGACCCCTTAGGTTCAGGGCGTATGTAGGCTGCTATGGCCGGGTAATCCTAAAAGAAACCTTACCTAAAGCCTGCCATGCCGACGGGATGATGAACATACTGAACCGGAAAGGGGCACTCTTTAAAGAGTATCCAAAATTTATGGGCCCTTACCGGGAAGGGACAGATCAGTGAAGTGTGTTTTTTGAAAAAAAACACTCACAATCAATCACTTACGCTAAAGGTGACTCATATAAATGGACAGTCCCACCGGGAAGCGGAAAGTTGGGGCTTAGTGAATTTTGCAAATTAACCGAGAGTGGTCATCACGTACTTTTTACCACTACCAAAATATTTTTTGAGAAATACTTTAGGACATATTTGCCTGCTTGTTTTATTCCCCTTCCTTGTGTTTGGGCAGGGCCCCCGGTTTGAGCGTTTTTCCATGGCGAATGGCCTTTCGGATGCTGGCAATTTCTACAAAGAAAGCATCCTGCAGGACAGGGAGGGTTTTTTGTGGTTTTCCTCGTTCAATGGCCTGAACCGATTTGATGGGCGGACGTTCAAAGTGTTCCAGTTCGATCCCGGTGACAGCCATAGCCTGGGCGACAACCTCTGCACCGGTATGTTCGAGGATGGGGATGGTAAAATATGGGTTAGCTCCGGTGGCAACGGCATTTCCATCTTTAACCCTGTCACGGAAAGGTTTCAGCACCTGAAACGGGATGGGGAGGGCCCCAACACCTTATGTAGCGAGCAGTTGAATTTTGCGCAAAGGGACAGGGAGGGCAACCTTTGGATGGGTGTGCGGCTCGGGGGGATGTGCGTGTGGCTGAAACGAACGGGGCAGTATTTCTCTTTGGGAGAACAGGTTACCGATGCCATTTCTTTTTTCCAACAAAAGAACGGGACGATATGGGTGGGCAGTTGGAGGGGAATATTCAAAAAACGCCCCGATGAACTGGCCTTTGACTTTGTGCCGTTCCCGAAGGGGATCAACGAATATGCCTGGACTAAGGTGGACGATATTTGTGAACTGCCCGGAAACAAACTGCTGTTAACCAGCGGGATGAAGGGCTTCTGGGAGTTGGACGCAGCTACCGGCACCTTTCGGGACATGAGGGCTTATGCAAAAAAGGGGGAAGCGCCTTACAGTTTGTTGAAAGACCGGGCCGGAACGGTATGGATGGGCTTCCGGGAGGAAATGCGGCGGTTCGAACCTGGTTCAGAAACGGTCGCTGTTTATAGGTCCGACCCCGACGACCCTGCCGGGCTGCCCCCTTATTTGGCAACTTTTGGCTTCGAAGACAAGGCAGGCAGTCTGTGGTTCAACAACCGGAATAACGGGATATTCGTGGCCCATACCATTGACAGCCCTTTTAAAACCATCGCCAACCTATCCGCCACCATGATACTTCCCATTGGCGGAGATAAGTTCGCACTGAACACCTCCGATGGAGTAAGGGTGCTGGACGGTCGTACCGGGGCTATCGGAAAGGGGGAACTCCCGCCTGTTTTTTGGAAAATGCAAGCACACAATATGGCCTTTTCCAAAGAAGCCGGACTATGGGCCATGGACGAAATTTCCCTACATGCAAAATCTTTTGACCCAACGACGGGGAAAGTGATGTCCATTCCCGGTAGGATGAGCGATTTGAACATAGACGCGCAAGGGAGGATGTGGAACCACCTGCGGTATTTCGACAGGGAACACCTAAGGTGGGTGGACATGATGCCTGAACTGCAGGCTGCCTTCCCCGATTTCATTGACCATCCGGGCCGCTCGGAAGATATGTACGCCAACGAGAAAAACAGCATCTGGATTGCTACGGACATGGGGCTGTTCCATTATGATTTTAATACAAAAAAAGGCCGCCGTTATTCCCATGATCCCCAGGACGCTTCCAGTATCGGTTCAGACGTGATACACTTTCTCTATGCCGGCTCGGGCGGCCGATTCTATTGCTGGACGACCAATGGGCTGAGCATCTATGACCCTGAGGCCGACAGTTTCAAGAATTATCACGAAGGGAACGGCCTGTTGCACAATATCATTCAAACCCTCATCGAGGACAATAGCGGTAACTTGTGGATAGGAACCAAAAAAGGGTTGCAAATGCTCGATATGCAGACAGGCAGATTCACTGATTACACGGCCATAGACGGCCTGCCTTCCAATTTCATCAATTATCAATGGTCGGCAAAAGATACAGTGGGGAACATCTATTTGTACGTGTGGGACAAACTGGTCAAATTCCACCCCGACAGTATTCCGAAAAGAATGGATGCCGAACCGGTTTATCTGCTCGATTTTTTTCTGAACCACTCCCTGACGAAAGTGGGCGGAAAGGACTCCGTTTTGAAAAAAGAGGTCAGGTTCACCGAACAAATCCACCTCAACTACGACCAGTCTGATTTTGGTTTCAGTTTTGCCATGCCCGTTTTTTACAAATCCAGGCAAATTGAATACTTCTACCGCCTTGAACCTTACCAGACAGAGTGGCAAAGCAATGGCACCGACAACGAAGCGCATTACACCAACATCAGCCCCGGGCAATATACCTTCCGGGTAAAGGCCAGGACTGCCGCCGGTGTCTGGAGCACCCGCGATGCCTCGGTACAGGTTGTAATCAGCCCTCCCTGGTGGAGAACCTGGTGGGCCTACCTGCTGTACGGAGCCACGGGCATTTTGCTGCTGGCATGGATGAGGGACTACGAGCTGCGCCGCAAAATGGCCAGGGCAGAGGCCCTCCGTCTGCAAGAACTTGACTCGCTCAAGTCCCGCCTTTACACAAACATCACCCACGAGTTCCGCACCCCGCTGACGGTCATCATAGGCGCGGCTGACAACCTGACCCATGACGTTAATGTGCGCAACCTCATCCGCCGGAACAGCAAGAACCTGTTGCGCCTCATCAATCAGTTGCTCGACCTGTCCAAGCTCGACTCCGGCTCCATGAAAATGGACATGGTGCAGGGCGACATCATCCATTACCTCCGCTACCTCACGGAGTCGTTTTACAGCATGGCCCACGAGAAAGGGATAAGCCTCCGTTTTTACACAGAGGTGGAAGAACTGGTGATGGACTTCGATGAGGTGAAGGTGCAGCACATCATTTACAACCTGTTGTCGAACGCTTTGAAATTTACCCAAAGCGGTGGTAGCGTGGTGTTTCATACTTCCAAAAAGGCAAGGGAGCGCCACCGCTGGTTGCAGTTAAGAGTGCAGGACACAGGGGCAGGTATAGCCCCGGCGCAGCTCCCCCATATCTTTGAGCGATTCTTCCAGGCCGACAGCAGTACCACCCGCAAGGGAGAAGGGACGGGCATCGGCCTGGCACTGACCAAAGAACTCGTGGAGATGATGGGTGGAACAATCGAAGTGAAGAGCCGGCCCGGCGAAGGGACGGAGTTCACGGTGCTGCTGCCCGCCCACAGGTCGGAGACCACCGCAAAGCTGGAAACGGACTTCACCTCTTCCTCTGTCCTCGCACCTGAACTGATGCCCGATCCCCTCAGTCCGGAAGCCCGGAACGAGCAAAAGGAAACGGCCCCTCCCACCGAACGCCCGCTGCTGCTGCTCATCGAAGACAACAAGGACGTGGCTGCCTACATTAAAACGCTGTTGCGGAAGGACTATCAAATCAGCATCGCCCACGATGGCCAACAGGGCATTGACCTGGCATTGGAGACCGTGCCCGACATCATCATCAGCGATGTGATGATGCCCAAAAAGGACGGCTTCGAAGTTTGCGGAACGCTCAAACAGGACATCCGCACCAGCCACATCCCCATCATTTTGCTTACCGCAAAAGCAGAACAAAAGGACAAGGTGGCCGGCCTGAAGCACGGTGCCGATGCCTACCTGATGAAGCCTTTCGACAAAGCCGAACTTTTTGTCCGCCTGGAAAAACTGCTGGAACTGAGGCGCAAGTTGCAGCAACGCTATTCGGGCGGGGCGGCCGCAACCGGCAGCCCGCTCACCCCCGCTGTCCCAACGTTGGAAGATGTCTTCCTGGAACAGCTCACGGCAGCCACCGAAGAAATCATGGGCGATCCCGAAAACGCCATCGCCAGGCTGGAAAGGGCCATGCACCTCAGCCAGATGCAGCTCTACCGCAAACTCAAGGCCCTCACCGGCCAAACGCCTTCCCTTTTTATCCGCTCGGTACGCCTGCGAAAGGCCATGCACCTGCTCAAAACGACCCGCCTCAATGTGTCGGAAATTGCCTACGAGGTAGGGTTTTCCGACCCCGCCTACTTCAGCAGGGCTTTTAAGGAAGAATTTGGCATGCCGCCAAGTTCCCTCCGCAACTGATTGATTACCTGCGCTTTAAACCTCCTGCAATTCCACTTTTCCTAGCCTTTTCCGGCTTTTGCAAAATGAGTACAAGCATTTGAAAAATGAGTGCAAGGACATGAACCTGGCCTGCTCCCATATTTGCAGTACACCCGGGGCGACAAACCTCATTTTTTCATTTTAAAACAATCAAAGTCATGAAGAACAGCATTCATTTCCTTGCCATTGCCCTTTTCCTATTAATGGCATCAGACACAATGGCCCAAAACTTCTCGCACATCCAAAACCGATGGAAACCCAACCAATACCTTCACGTCGAGCACGGAAAAATCGAGGCCGGCCCGCTGGGCAAACCCGGCTGGTGGAGCGCACAGTGGAAATTGGTGCCGGTTTCAGGAACCAAATATGTCCGTATCCAAAACCGATGGAAACCCAACCAATACCTCCACGTCGAGCACGGAAAAATTGAAGCCGGCCCGCTGGGCAAACCCGATTGGTGGAGCGCACAGTGGAAAATGGTGCCGGTTTCGGGAACCAAATATGTCCGCATCCAAAACCGCTGGAAACCAAACCAATACCTCCATGTCGAGCACGGAAAAATCGAAGCCGGCCCGCTGGGCAAACCCGGCTGGTGGAGCGCACAGTGGCTCGTAAAGGAAGTAGGAGCACAAAACCCCACCGTGGCCAATACCCCGTATTCGGGCTTCAGGATGGTGTTCATCTCCGACCCGCAATTCCCCTGGACACCCCAACAGGATGATAAAATCAGTATTTCAGAAGATGATACGAAACTTCTGGCCCGGAAACTGAACAACAACCATGTGAAATCAATCAACAAACTTGTGAGCAGCGAACAAAACGTGAAAGGTGTCATCATCAACGGTGACCTCACCGCTTTCGGACATGGCTGGCAATTGGATGAATTTGAGCAGATATACAAAAACGTGAACACGAAAATGTACATGGGCCTCGGCAACCATGACTACGCCAACGGTGTGGATGACTGTTGGGAAAACAACTGCGCCAACCGGATGGTCAAGTTCATGCGGGATCACGTCCGCCGCAATGGTATCGGCAATTTTGATTTCAAGGAATCGGAATCGTATGAGTTTCCTGAAATGGTGAAAAAAATGGAAGGCAGCCTGGCCTATTCCTGGGACATAGGCAATGTGCATTTTGTCCAGTGCCAAAATTTTCCGACTTACGAAAGGGAGTGGAGCAGCTATGTGTCCGGTGAAGCCAAACGATATTCCATCCATATAAAGAACAGCCTGGCCTGGCTGAGAAACGACCTGGCCAAAGCACGACGGGCCGGTAAAATCATCATTTTGAACTACCACGATTCCGACGAGCATTGGAGGGATGTGGCAGGCGTTGCTCCCGCCAAACAATCAGCGATGGTAAAAGCAGCATTTGGCCCCCTTAAGGAAAAGCAGATTTTAGAATTTCAGTCTATTTTATCAAAATATAAGGTTGCGGCGGTTTTTGTGGGCCACTACCACAAATCTTTAGGAAAGGGTAACCCTGGCAGGTTTTCCTATGGCAACGTCCCCGTGTTCTATTGCGGTTCGGCTTCGCAAAGCAAATACCTGCTGGTAAGTTTTGACGGGAACAAAATGACCGTGGAAAAAGTGAGCAGCCAGAACGGAAAAGCCGTCAAAACGCCCGGAGGCACTTACACCCTCTACGACAAGGCCGAGCAGGTGGACATTCCCCGCAAGCCCGGAAAAATCACCTTTTTCAACGAGGGCGGCTATGTAGCCAGGTATTTTCTCACCTATTATGTGAACGGCAGCAAAAAAGAATTTGCAACGGGCAATATGGCACTGGGCAACAAGAAGTCTTACAGCATTCCCGGAAATGCCAAATCCATTACCGTAAAGGGGCAGGGCGATGCCGTTTTTTCATGGACGGATATTTTTTCCCAAACATTGTCTGCCACCCCTGAAAGCAAATGCTACAAAACCTACGCTACCATTTTTTCTCCAGAGTGGAACAACAACTGTGAATGAATAGGCTGTAAAGAACTTCAAATCACCATGATTTTCAAAACCATGGTGATCTAAAACAGCAGCCATTAAAATCTATAAACACCAAATGAACACAGGGGTAGCAGCAGCTACCTGCCCAGCTGCCCCTGTGCCATTTAATATCATTTTTTAATCATTAGACTTTATTCTAAAATTTTTTGTGCGAAGCCTTTCCAAAAACAATGAATTTGGACGGTTTGTGTGCTGGCGCACACAAATCCGAATAAGGTCTATTAAATCCTTTTATTATGAAGAACTTGTATTTACTCTCCGTACTTGCACTTATGCTTTGTGCAGGTTTCCTCAACGCCCAAAACGTGGGCATCGGCACGACCGACCCGCAATCGAAATTAGATTTAAGAGACGGCAATTCGAGTGAAATGAGGCTGAGCTTGTCCAATACGAATTGGGCAAAATTTCAATACTCAGCAGCGGAAGGATTGCGTATCGAGGCAAAAAACGAGGGCGTTACATTCACCCCCTTGCACTTGATTGGCAGGGACATAAAACTCTTCAGTGGTGCTGGTACCACCCCCGAACGCATGCGCTTAACGTCCGATGGCAATCTCGTCATTATGGACAATTCTGCTATGGGTAGCTATAACCTCTCAAATTCTACGCTCGCTCTCAGGAAGACGGCAATAAGCGGCAGTAACCTTGTTTTCCGGGATTATAATGATGACGACAGGTTTGAAATGAGGGCAGATCCCAACAGCTGGGTGTTAGCCGACGGGGATGGCAATAATATTATTCAAACCGTCGGCAATCCGGGGCAAGTTTTTTCTACCACTGTACTCGGAAATTTTAACGTAACCGGTAACAAGAACTTCATCATGGACCACCCCCTCGACCCGGCCAACAAAACATTGCAACATTCCTGCATGGAAAGCCCGGAAGTGCTCAATGTATATCCTGGTACAACCATCCTGGACGAAGAGGGAAAGGCCACGGTCGAACTTCCCGATTATTTTGAAGTGCTCAACAAAGACTATCGCTACCAGCTTACTGCCATCGGTGGGGCAGCGCCGTCATTGCACATTTCCGAGGAGGTTGATAACAATGTGTTTTCAATAGCGGGCGGTCTTCCGGGAATGAAAGTGTCCTGGGAAGTAACCGGTGTGCGCAATGACCCTTATTTCCAGGATCACCCATATCAAGCGGTTCAGGAAAAAACGGAAAAGGACAAAGGGCACTACTACTATCCGCAAGGCTATGGTATGCCACTGGAAATGGGCATCAACAGGCGCCCCCTTGAGAACAAGTGATAAGGCGAAGTAATGCAGTGATTCGTAATTAGTTGATTAGTGATTAGCTCGGCAAATCCTTGATAATGTAGTATTTACCAAAAAATAAATAGTCCGCTAATTACGAACCCAACCAGTAACCATATTCTCAACCATTAAAAAAAATTATCATGAAACGAGCAATAAACTTCCTCGCCCTCTTGCTTTTGGGCTGGCAGGCCAATGCCCAGCTATACATCGCACCTGGAGCTACCCTGTCTGCCAATACGGCTGACGTAACTGTCATCACCCTGGCAGACGGCGACTTTATCAACGACGGGACTTTCAGCCCCGGCGCCAGCGATTTTCATTTTTTGAACAATTCCGGCAATGACCTTTCCATCGGCGGAACGGGCAATACTGCTTTCGATTTCCTGTACGTGAAAACCGGTAACAAAAACCTGGTGCTGGAACAGGACATCAACGCAGCACTGGTTCTTTTCGAGGACGGTCATTTTGACCTCAACGGCAATAATGTCAACCTTTCAGGAGTGATTGTGGACGAAGATGAGACCCGCAGTTTTATCGGCCCGAACGGGGGCGAGATCATCCACCAGACCAGCCTCGATGCACCTGCCGGGGCCAACCCCGGCAATCTGGGGGCGGTCATCACCTCTGCTGCCAACCTCGGCGAAGTGACCATCACCCGCACACATGTGCCCGACATGAACGGAGGGGGGCAAAGTATCAAACGGCATTATACCATCACCCCGGCCAACAATGCCGCATTGGATGCCACGCTGCGCTTTTATTATCTGGAAAATGAACTGAACGGCCTTGCGGAAAGCGACCTGGAACTGTGGCATAACCAAGGCTCCGGATGGAACTTGCAAGGCAGCAGCGACAGGGACGCAAATGCCAATTGGCTCGAACTCTCCGGAATCGGTGCTTTTGATGAATGGACTGCAGCAGGCCCTGATTTTACCCCCGTGATTGAATTGGGCGGCAACCGCTTGCTACAGGTTGGCGAGTTGTACCCCAACCCTGCTTCATCTGCCGACAGCCATTTCCAACTTGCTGTCATCAGTCCGGAAAACATGGAAATGAACATACAGGTACTCGATGGAATGGGAAGGATATTTCACCGCCAGGACTATCACCTGACAAACGGACAACAGGTGCTGGAACTCAAATGCGGCGACCTGACCCCGGGAATTTACCATGTGCAACTGAAGGCAAATGAGCAATTAGCGGTGTTAAAATTGGCAGTGCAATAGAAACATTTGCCGGAGGCGGAAAAACCATGTGTGCCCCGGCTTTTGTGTTTTATGTTTTTGAAAAAAAGTCACGGGGGCATGAGCGGGTCACTTCAGGTGCCCCGCTCATTTTTTTTTAAAGTTGCGGAGGAATGAGCAGATCACTTGGAGTGCCCCGCCCATGCCCCGAAGCTGCCCCATAAGTCGGGATTTATTGAATTTTTAAATTTAACAAAAATATCTTTTGCCCAAGATGAGTATTTTACAAAACAAAATAAATTTAATTTGTAACTACCTACCACCCCTCGAAATCCCGGAAGGATTTCGAGGGGAGTGGTAGGTAGTTACTTTTATTTTTTAACGTGAATTATGGTAAGTACTCAATAGGGTAAAAAAAAGAGTAACAAACGGGCAAAAATACGTCTAAAGGACATCAATGAAAGAAACTCAAAACATACCAGGTTTTAAACCGTCCTTAGCAGCCGAACCTTATGTTCAGCATCTACACTCCCTGGTGTACTCCTTAAGTGAAAGATTGGAAGCACAAGATAAAAAAATAGCAGAATTAGAAGCAGAAATAAGGAGGTTAAAGAACTTGCCCAGGAAACCGGACATAAAACCGAGCAAATTGGACGAGGGGACACCGCCCACAGAAAAGCCAAAGAAAAAGGATAAAAAAAACTGGACGAAAAGTAAAAAGAAAGCAAATTTAGAGATTCATGAACAAAGGCCGGTCAAAGCAGAACAGGTACCACCAAATTGGCAGTTTGCAGGCTACAAAAGTCATCTTGTACAGGATTTTATAGTAAGGGCGAACAATATAGAATATCAGTTAGAAGTATGGAAAAGTCCGGACGGAAAAGAGGAACTGACAGCCACCTTGCCAGGGCATTTGCAAAATACAGATTTCGGGCCAATATTAAAAGGCTATATCCTCCACCAATATAATGAGTGTGGAGTAAGCCAGGCCTTGATTCAAAGTTCGCTCAAGGATTTTGGGGTACAAATATCAGGGGGCCAGATCAATAATATATTGATAGAGGATAAAGAGGGGTTCCATGGGGAAAAAGAATCCCTGTTGACAAAAGGGATAGAACTTGGTGAAGAATTGAAGACGGATGATACAGGGGCCAGGCACCAGTTCAAGAACGGCTTTTGCAATTGTATAAACAGTCCGTTATTTACCTACTTTACCACTACTTATTCCAAGAGCAGGATTAACTTTTTGGAAATATTGCGGCAGGGCCGTACAGATTATACCATCAATCAAGCCGCACTGGACTATATCGAGAAAGAAAAGTTGCCACCTAAATATTATAATATACTGTTTCAAAGCCACGAAAAGGGGCAAAGGGTATTGGAAGACAAAGCGGAGCTGGCCGCTTATTGTGCCAAACATAACTTTAAGGCACAATATGCACTGCGGACAATAACAGAGGCCTTATTGATCGGCACATTAACAGAGCATGGCTTTGACCCCGGTACGGTCATTCATTCTGACGGGGCCGGACAGTTCAACCTGTTCGTTCATGCCCTGTGTTGGAAACATGCCGAACGGCCATTGGTCAAGCTCAAATGTTACAACCCTGTCCAGCAAAATCTGTGGGATGAAAAAATGACTGCTTATTGGTCTTTATATCAGCAACTCAAAAGATTCAAATTAGACCCCGACCCTGCCTTGGCAGATGGTTTGGACAAACAATTTGACGGGTTATGTGAACCGGTAATCAATTTCAGCTCCCTCAATCGGGTATTGGAAGAATTAAAAGCAAAAAAACAGCAATTATTGGTTGTTTTGACCAGGCCTGGTACTTCTTTGCATAATAATGATTCTGAAAGGGATATTCGAGAATATGCCAAAAGACGAAAATTAAGTGCAGGTACCAGAAGTGAAAATGGAAGAAAAGCCAGGGATACCTTCTTGTCCTTAAAGAAAACCTGTAGAAAACTCGGGATTTCTTTTTGGGAGTACTTATTGGACCGACTTCAAGGCAAAAATGAAATCCCCCCATTAAGTCTGGTTATGGAACAAAAATCCATGACGGCCATGGCCTAACTATGCCGAGTTTTAAGATGGCTATTGAGTACTTACGAATTATGGATATATTTAACTGATAGTCAATTGTTTAGTCCCAGCGGGGCTTCCTTTATCCATAACTCACGTTTTTTAAAAAAAAGTAACTGTTCAGCATAGGCAAATGAAGACATATTTCCCCGAGGGTTTGGGACACGCCCGCAAAGTCACGCAAAGGTTTCGCAAAGTCACGCAAAGCAAGGCGGGTACACGTATAGCTTTGCGTGACTTTGCGAAACCTTTGCGTGACTTTGCGGGCGTGTCCCAAACCCTCGGGGAAATACCGGGACTCAAACTCTCAATCTCTCAATCTCTCTCAAACTCTCTCAATAAACCTCCTCCAACAAATCCCAAAGGTCTGCCGTCTGCGCAGCGGACTGCCCCCTCGGCCTGCCGAGGTCCAAACTGAAAGTATCGGGCAGTTCGGTGGATACAAACCGGCGGGCAGAGCTGTCGGCCGAGGCAAAAAGGATTGGCCCGGCTTCGACCTGTTGCCTTTGCGTTTTGGGTTTTACGTTGATGCGGGCAGCTTGGCGGGCAATGTTTTTCTCTGTGGCGGGCGCGGGCATTGCCACCTCTTTATATATGGTGTCGGTGGAATGGACGTAAACCGTTTCCGTTTTTTCGATGAGCTGCGGTTCTTCCTGCAACCAAAAATGCAGGCCGAACAGCAGGGCGACGGCCGCCGCTACCTGCCAAGCAGGCACCCGGTAACGCAACAGCCGGATGATGGCCCCAGGTTTTTGCCCTTTTTCCAGGCCATGGGTTTGCCGCATGGCGGCGAGCAAATTGGCCTTGATGGCGGGGCTTGGAGGGGGCGTGTTTTGCAAAACGGCTTTCCCGTTTTTTAACAACAAATGAATGCGCCCGTATTCTTCTTCGCCAATGTATTCCGTGACAAAGAATTTTTCTTCCGCACTTAGCTGTGCAAAAGATTTTTCTTTTAATAAAACTTCCAGTCTATTGTTCATCATAATTTATTGGTTTGTCGGTTTATTGGTTTATTGGTTTATTGGTTTATTGGTTTATTGGTTTATTGGTTTATTGGTTTATTGGGTCAATACTCCTTGACTTTGGAGCAACGCCTCCTATAAACCAATAAACCGTAAAACCATTACACCGACGGTTATGCCAATACCCCTGCAAATGCCCTCAGTTTGTCGGCCAGTTTCCTGACCGTATAAAACAGCCTCGATTTCACCGTGCCCTCCGGGCAACCGACGATCTGGGCGATTTCTTTCATGCTCAGTTCTTCTTGGTAGCGCAGCACGAAACATTGTTTTTGTGTTTCGTCCAAACCTTCCAGGGCAACGAGCAGGTGTTTTTCAAAAACTTCGCTGTCTATTTTTTCAGAAAAATTTTCATCAAAAAAACCGGGCGCAGCGGGCAATGGTTTTTGGCGGCCAATGCGCCGGTATTCGTTTTTCACCATGTTGCCTGCCACGGTGTAAAGCCAGGTCGAGAAGCGTTTTTTGGGATCATAGTAAGCGCCTTTCTCTATTATTTTCATAAAAAGGTCTTGCGTGAAATCATCGGCCACATGCACGTCCTGCCCCAACATCCGGTAGAAATACCGGTGCATACGAACGCCGAAGCGGCCGTACAGCTCGCTGAAAGATTGCTCGCAGCCATTGGCAGTGCGGGCCATCAGTTCTTCATCGTTTAAGTGGCTCAAATGGTTGTGTTGGTTTAGATTTATTGGTTTATTGATCTATTGGTCTATTGGTCTATTGGTTTATTGGTCTATTGGTTTATTGGTCTATTGGTCTATTGGTTTATTGGTTTACAGGGAGGTCAAGGCAAAGTGGAATCCTTACCTCCCTGTAAACCAGTAAACCTGTAAACCTATAAACCTATAAACCTATAATAAACCTATAACCATTTATTTTAACACCTCCATAAACACCCGGAATCCGATAGCGGGGCTTGGTTTCGAGTATTCTTTGCGGGCATCAATGGTACATTGGTCAGGGGCATCTTCCCAACTGCCGCCTTTTGCGATTCCCTTTTCGGCGACCATTTCGGCCACGTTTCCGCTGGTGTTGTAAAGGCCAAAGTCGTTGGGGAAATAGGCATCGGCGACAACAGGGAAAAAGCCGCCGTCGCGGGAGTCTATTTGTGCGGAGTTAGGGCAGTCTTCGCAGGGAGGTTCAGAGGCCACTTCAAAGTTAGCAAGGAAACAGCCCTTCGCATTTTTGGCAGAATAACCTCCCCAGGGATAAGGCGCCAAATCATGGTCGGCCCGCGCCGCATAGACCCACTCGGCCTCGGTCGGCAAGCGGAAAAACACTTTTTGGTGCGCCTTCTTTTTATAGTCCGAACGGTTGTAAACCTTGGTGATCCATTTGCAATATTCCTGCGCCGCTTCGTAGCTGATGTTCTGCACGGGACTTCTTGCCCCGTCGGGAGGGCCGTTTTGGAACACCTCGCTGTCGGGCAGTTTTTTGAACTCATCGGGCAGCAGGCTGCGCCAGTCCGTTTTGGGCGACTTGCAGATGTCGAGGAGTTCGTACTCTTTGTTTTTGAGCAGGTCCATCAAGAATGCCTCGTACTGGCCGTTGGTCACTTCGGTGCTGAAAGCATAGAGTTTGCCCCTTATTTTTTTCAGTTCCTTGTCGAGGTTTTTAACGGAAATAGAGGTAACAAAGTCTTCGTTGGCCACTGCCTCCTGACCGAGGTACTGGGCGATGTATTCCTCCTTTCCCGCCTCTGTTGCAATCCTTTTGATAAGGGGTTCGAGTTCCTCCGCTTTTGATGTTTCGCCGGAGGCGGTATAATGGCGGCGCAAAAGGATGATGGCGGGGAGGTAGTGCATGTTCATGCTTGCAGCGACGTTGGAGCCGGTATCGGCCTCCAGTTGGATACGGAGGTGGTCTTTCAAAAAGCGCTTTTCGTAATTGTTTTTCAGCACGGCCACGTTGTCGAATGGGCGGGGCGAGTACTTGAAAGCGAGGCCGGTGAGGTAGAGGCTGTCGCCCAGCGCATCGCGGATAAACTTGGGCACGGAGGTGGCCACGTAAAGCGGCCGCTGCCCCTGCTGCATGAACCGGCGGACGATGGCGAGGTACAGGTTTTTGTATTCGGGATAGTCTTCGGAGGCGATTTTGGCCAAGCCAAATTCATTGAAAACGCGCTCCCGGTAGGCATCGTGCATCAGCAGGTTTACATTGAGGACGGACACGTCGGGGCGCACGTTTTTGACGGTCTGTGCGGCCCAAGCGGGGTAGCTGTCGTTGTCGCCGTGGGTGAGGAGGATGCCGTTTTTTCCGACGGAGCTGAGCATGTTGTAGTTCCATGCCATGAGTGCCGGGGGGTATTCGCCTGCGGCAAATAGTTTCTGGTTGAAATAGGCCGCTTGCTGCTGGTTCCCGTTGCTCATGTGATAGGCAATGAGGTCGTGGTAGGCTTCCGTCCGCTCGGGCGCCAGTTCGTGGGCTTTGAGCAAATGGCCGAAGCCTTCGTCGGTCCACATCTGGTGCATGAAAAGGATGTAGTTGAACTCAAAAGTATTGGCGAGGGCGGCGGGCATGCTGCCCACTATTTTGCCCATGTCGTACTTTTCCGCCAAGCTGTCGGCGAGCATGTTGGCATAGCGGGCAGCGCGGTAATAATTGATCCAGGCATTGGCATTGCGGTCGTTTTTTTCCGCTTCCTGCTTCCACAGGCCAGCTTGTTTTTTGTAAAATTCAAAGTTATAGGCAACCTTGGTGATGGGTTCTATTTTAACGGGTTCGACGCCTTTGGGCACCGCGTAACCATTTATTTGAAAACAAAAAAGGAGGGCAAAAACAGGCAGTAAATATTTCATGACGGTTGTTTTTTTGTGAAATATAATGGGTAGTACACCGAGCAAAGAGAGGGGTTCAGCAGTGCCTGTTTTTTTTTGTGCTGCTCACGTTCCGCCATTCTCCATCCTTGATTTCAATTCATCAACATAAGAAACCTCCTTTGCCCTGCAGGCTGCCCAAACGATCACTTCGGTCAATCCCATGATGCGGCCTGAGCCAGCTTTTCCTTTTATCGCTTTCAGTGTTTTTTCGAATTCCAAATATTGTTTTTTCACCTCTTTTGGGCTGGTTATTTTTTGCAGTTTCCGGATATGGCCGAGCACGGCCCCTTCAAATTCCTGCAGTTGTTTGGCCTTTTTCAGGTCCCTGTAAACGGAATTGCTCATATCGTCCAAAATCCAGAAATTGCCAAGTTCGAAGTGAACGATGAGCCGCATCACACTGGCAAACAACTGGGTATCGTTGCGCGCTTCTATTTTTTTGGACCTGGGTATTTTGTTGATCCATTCAAGGGCCTTGCCGAAATCTTCGAGTGCAAAGTACAAATGGAACACATTGACGGTGATAAGCAATTCCCTGCTTTTTATGATCGCCCCCTCATATTTTTTAAAACCTTCCTCGATGTCGGCCACGAGGCCGAGCGCCTTTTGAAACTGGAGGGTGTTCATATAGTAGAGCAGGGAGAGAAAATAATAGTTTTGGAAACTTGATGCTTCGTCGCTGAAATTATTGTCGCGCAGGGTCTTGAATCTTTCCAACAAGCGGGGAAAAGGCTTATAAAACCCGATAGTGTGGCAGCCATTAAGGTAATTGGCCAAGTGCCTTTTGTAAGAACTGCTGCGCTCGGCCAAAATATGCGGGTGCTTGCCCCATATTTCCAGCACTTTCTGGTGATAAAGATTTGCTTTTTCAAACTCTCCTTTTAAATGATGGCAAAAAGCATGGATGTAAAAATAGTTCAATTTGGACTCGAAAGAGTCTTTGCGGTCAGAGGTGGCCTGTAACAGCTCGTGGTTTTCCAGGGATGCGATGTAGTCGAGGACTTTCTGGTACCCAGATTTCCCGCTCGTTTGGTACAAAAAAAACAGCTTGTGCATGATCTCGAAAAGGCGGGCTTCTTTTTGGCTGAAAGCCGATGCCTCGGCCAGTTCGCTGTACCCTTCTCTCAACAGTTCTTCAAAGCCCCGGTGGCTGTTCCTCATCTTTAAGATTATTTCCTTTTGAACGATCTCGGCGCGGTAGCGGTGCAGTTCGTGCTTTTTGGCCAGCACCTTGGCCGATTTCAGTTTTTTCAGGCACTGCTTGTAAAGCCCTTTCGATTCGAGCAGGTCGGCATCGGACATGAGGGCGAAGAGCCTTTGCCGCATGGATTTTTTTTCGTGGAATGCCCGCAAAGATTTTAAGATTTGCTGCGAAAGGTGGTTTTTCGTCACATGCAGTTGCGCTATTTTGACCTCTTTTTTTTGCAGCCTTTTTTTCAAAACAGCTTCGTCATAAACGGCCATTTTGTCTATTTCTTTGAACAACTGCAGGTAAGCCTTGTCCCCCTGCTGGAGTTTTGCGCTGAGCACGAAATAGCGCTTTTCGGACTTGCTCAGTTTTTTTATCAATTCAAATAGATCCGAAGATACCCTCATGAAAAGTAAAATTTATTGACAAAATAATATTGTAAAACTAAGCAGGCAAGCAAGAATAATAAAGCCTTAGGAACTTACAATTACAAAAAGATTGACTTTCCCGTATTCTCCACCTCCCCTACTTTTGCCCCATCAGTTGATTGAAAACGAATATTAAAGGTACAAGGAAAAAACCCAATGCCCCCATGACTGTCCAAATATCTGGGCGACCGCAAAAAACCTGTTCTTACAGTACTTAGTAACGGCAAAATCAAAAACCCTTTCCTTTTAATCCAGCATTCCATTTGAAAGCAGCCCCAAAAACATTCTTTCTTTTTTACTGCCCCTTGGCCATGTTGCTCTTCGAGAAAAACAGGACAAAACAAATGCCTTAGGAATTTACATTTTTAAAAAACTTGTGTTTAATAAAAATTTGAATTCCGGCATTTTTGTCCTCGTTAAAAGAAATCTAAATGAAAAGCACCTCCAATGTTCCAAAAGGACTTTCGATCCACCTCGGAGTCAATAATTTTGACGCCAAGCACTATCACGGCTGGCAGGGCAACTTGACACAAGCCGAAACCGATGCGGAAGACTTAGCGAACATTGCCCAGATGATGGGCTTCGAAACCAAGGTTTTGCTCGGAAAAGAAGCCACCGTCAACAGGGTGAGCCTCTATCTGAAAAATGCCCTCAAAAACATGGAGACCAATGACATTTTGTTTTTGACATTTTCGGGATATGCGGGGTTCCTCCCTGTAATAACGAACAAGGACAGGCAGGACAGCAAGAAAACATGGTGCCTTTACGATGCCCAACTGATGCAGGATGCGATCACGGCGCAATTCGTTTCTTTCAACAAAAAAGTGAGGGTTTTAATATTGTCTGACTGTGGTGCATATAACCCTATCAACAATCCAAACCCAACAAGCACCTGCTTTGAAGATGCCCCGCCAAAATCACTGCCAGAAAGCATCAGCCTGGGCACCTATTTGAGAAACAAAGATTACTACGACAGCCAGGTTTTAAAAAACCTGAACGTCCGCCACGACGGCATGCCCGCTTCTATACAATGGCTCAACGCCTGCCACGACAACCAGACCGCCATCGAAAGGAAGTTCAACGGTTTGCTCACCGCCACCATAAAATCAGTGTGGAGGGGCGGCAACTTCGACAGACCATACAACCAGTTCTTCAAGCAAATAAGATGGAGAACGCCAGCTTATCAAACCCCTGAATTGATAAAAATGGGAAAACCAAATTCAGGTTTTTATCAAGAGACACCTTTTCAAATTTAGGTGCCGGAAACACATTCTCTTTGATCTTCTCCCGCTGCCCCCTAAAACCAAAAAGATCAGGGGCGTCCTGCCCTTGATCTTTATTCAAAAAAACTTCGCTCCGTCTTTATTCAAAAAAACTTCGCTCCGAGATTGAGTACATTTAAATAAGGAACGGGAACAGGGCTAAAGTTTTGCCCACGTTACTTATTTTTAGAATTGTATTCTTCTTGAAAGCCAGGCATGAAAACCTGTATTTCAGCCGAATATTATTTGTTCACCTATACTGAACCATAATGGGTTTTGTGCATTTGCCCTCGCCAGCCCCCAGCCCCAGAAGGGGAGTACCTGCCCTCAATGCACAAAACCAATTATGCTTCAGTATAAAATCTTACTCTCATGCCAGCTTGCCAAAAAAACTACAACTTTTACATCCTCAACTCTTCCTCCCAGCAAGTGAGGGACCTCGCGCTTAGTTCCGATGCCAAATCCCTTGAAATAATCCGGACCGTAGGGGGTACAACTGAGTGCACCTACGGCATCGATTCCAGCACTTTTCAGGGCTTGCAACTCTCGGCCGATACCCTCCAGATAGTTGATGAGATAAGCGGCCTCGGCAAAACACTTGAAATGTCGGCCAGCGAAGCCAAGATCAGGGTCGCCATACAAGACGGCACCGGCGCTTTGGAACTCATTGGCTCAGACGATTTCATTTTGGGGCTGCAGGCCAACATCCGCTATGATGCGGCAACCGACAAGGTTATCATCCATTACTAAAAACGATGAAAGGCGGCCCCTTCTGACGAGGAGCCGCCTTTCATCCAACCGACCCTTTGAATCTTAACACCTAAGGCCCGGGCCATCATCCGGCTCACCACCCCGGCACAATGTTCAGCCCGAACACCCCTTTCGTCTCTTTCAATAACGGCACGGCATAATAAGGCTCCAATATCAGCGCCCCGAACAGGTTGATGCGCAAGGAAGCGCCTGCACTGAACAGTGGGTTGAAATCAAATTCCCGTAAATAAGTGTCCGTATTGCTGCCGAAGGTATCCCAGGTCAGGCCGCCGTCCACAAACAGGGACAGCTCCGTAAAAAAGAACCTCGACTTGATGGCCGAAAGCCCTTCCGGGCCAGTGAACGGCAAGCGCACTTCAAAATTGGTCAGCAGCGCCTTGCTGCCGAAAAGTTCGTTCACCGAGCGCTTGTTTTTTTGCAAAAGCTCGCTCGCATCGCTGAAACCATAGCCCCGCATGTACCAGGGGAAGCCGATGAATATGTCGGTAAACGAGTTGGCGTCCGTACCGTAGCGCCCGATGTGCATGGCCCTTGCCGCAAAGGTGACGGGCTTGAGGTAAGCATATTTGCGGGCATCGGCAGTGAGGCTCAGAAAGTCAAAATCGCCGGCATATTTTTCCACTCCCAAGCGGTAGCGGTAGCCCTTTACCGGGGAGGCGATGCCAAAGTAAGAGTTGTCGCCCACGAGGGCAAAACTGGCCGCTAAGAGCTTGCCGTTGAACAAGTTCAAGCCCACGTCCTTCGCATCCACCTTTTCTCTTTTTTGAAAAACCAACTGCCCGATGGCATCGTAATACTGGTCGAAACGGTCAACTCGGTTGGAGTATGCGGCCACTGAAAGCCCCCCTTCGACGCGGGTCGTTTTTGAAAAAGGGTACTGCGCAAAAACGTTCAGCTTCTCCTCAAAAGTACGGATGCGGTCGAGCACATAATGGTCGAACCCGGCATCGGGGCTGTTGGTGATCGGCAGTGTGTCCAGCCCGGCATAACCAGAGCGGCCGCTCGAATAGGGCAGGTGCGACAGACCGACGCCCCAGAAAAGGCGGTTCTTCTTGTTGAGGTAGGCCAATGAGCCGCCGAAGTCGTAAATCTCCCCGTTGAGGTAGAGGCTGGAAAACATTTGGTGGTTGCCGAGCATGTCGCCAAAGAGCATGTCAATGCCCCCGGCCACCCCGGTAGTCGTTCCGCCGTAGGCCTGGTTGACGCCCACACCCACGCCTGCCCCGCCGCCAATGTAGTCGAGCTTGAACTTGGGCTTGTAATCTTTTTGCACCAGTTCGGCCACCGGGAGCTTCGGCAGCTTGTTGAGCTTGGGCAGGTTGACGGCAATGACATCGGTGGCCGCCGGGTCCACTTTTGGCAAAGTGGCCGCTGCAAAATCAACGCTGTCCGTCGGCACTTCCTCGTCGAGCAACTGCTCCTGTTTGGTGCGGTATATACTGTAGCCGCCGTCTGAATAATGCGTGAACAGGATGCGGTCACGGCGCCCGTTTTGCGAAGCAGAAATAGCGGGTGCGTATGGCGTGATGCCCGAGATGCCCGTTGCGAACTTGGTTTTTTGAAAAACCTTGCCCGTGGCCATTTCATATTGGTACATGTTGCGGTAGCCGTCGCGGTCGCTGAGGAACAGGAGGTCGCCGCCGTTGTCGAAAACGGGGTTGAGGTTGTCCGCCCCGGCAAAAACACTGATCTGCCGCACTTCGGGGAGGCCGTTCTGGCTTGCGCCAAAATCCATGACAGCGAGGTTGAAGGTCCAGCGGTCGTCCCCCCTTTCCATGCTCAACCTGTCGGTGGCAAAGGCCAACAGCTTGCCGTCGGCACTCCATGCCGGGGTCATTTCCGAGAACTTGTCGTTGGTGAGCTGCACTGTTTTTTTGTTTTGCAAGAAAACTTGGTACAGGTCAACCTGCCCGTTTTTCAGCCCGGCCACCACAATGCTCTTCCCGTCGGGCGACCATGCGGGGCTGCTAAATGCAGGCAGTCCCGGAATCTCGAAAGACTCGATGAGCTTTCCTTTCAAGTCTTTGACAACCAGCACGTTCGAGCCTTTTTTTACGCCCACAAAAGCAATTCGGTCGCTCTTGGGCGACCAAGTGCCTGCGCTTTCGATAAAGTTGAGGTCGTCCAAATGGCCGTTTTTGGTGGCGCTGTGGATGTTCTTCACCACCTCCCCGGTGACGGCATCGGCGATGTAAAGGTCAATGCTGAACAGCCCTTTTTCCGAAAGGAAAGCCACGTACTTGCCGTTGGGGCTGAGTGCCGGGCCGATGTTGATGCGGCCCCCGTTTTTGGTTTTTGAAAGCAGCGGCTTGCCGGGCACCTCCTTGTCCACATTTTCCAAAAAGCGGCCGTAATGGTTTTTGATGGCATGGGCCCAAAGCTCGGAGAGGGCTTTTTTGTCCATGCCCACCTCCTGCCTGATGGCAGCGTCGAGGCCGTATTTTGCGGTAGCGACAAAAAGCGGTTTGATGATTTCATCGCCTTTCAGGCCAGTGATGAAAGCCCAGAATGCCTGCCCCCAGCGGTAGGGAAAATACTTGGGGTTGTCGAGGTCTTTCAGCGTGGGCACTTTGTCGTGCAGCACGGCGTCGCGCATCCACAGCGAGGTGTTGGCATCCTGCCTGCCGATGGACATGTACTCGGCCAGCCCCTCGATCATCCACAGCGGTATGTTCGCCAAATTGCGGATGCTGGTGCTGTCGCCATTGATTATCATGTGGTACTGGAAAGCGTGGACAAGCTCGTGCCCCAGCACATGTTTGGTCTGTGCATTGGACATGGCGATGGGCAGTACCACCCTGTTTTTCAGCCCCTCCGTGACGCCGCCCGTACCGATGCCGATAAAGCCGCCGATGGCATTGGTCTGCTGGAAATCAGCGTGGTCGTTGTATAAAATGAGCGGGTTCTTTTGCGTGAAAGTGTCGGCCAAAGCGGCCTGGTGCAGCGCATACCAATGCTCCGATTGGTTGGCCAGTTCGTCCAGTAGCCTGGGGTTGTCGAGGTAGTTGTATATTTCAAAATGAGGGGTTTCCAGCACCTTGAAACCGAAGTCTTCGTACCGTGGTTTGTTCCGGCCAAAATACTGCGCTTGGACGGGCAACGACCAAACGAACAGTACGATAAAACTGGCCAATGTGATTGCTATCTTTTTCATGGTCAAACGTTTTTATTATTATAAAATAACGGCAAAGTCTATTCAAATGTAATTTTAGTGATTAGTGGATTAGTGATTAGTAAAGTAGTGATTAGAAGATCAGTGGCCAGAAATCAGATCGGGACATTAAATTGCTGACCACTGCTCCACCGATCACTGATCACTACTTTACTGATCACTAATCACTGCTCACTAATCAATGTACCTTTATGAACAGGAGTCCCCTTAGTTGCGGTTTGGTTAAAGATGGTTAAGGTTTTTTTAAAAATAGAACTACACATTCACAATAATAAATGTGACCAGCAAACGAAATATCTTTTATCATTTGAGGGAGTGACAAATATCACGGGGCAAGAACAAATCGTTTGAACGTTCTTGCCACGACGGATTCAAAAAGCACTTACCACCATTACAAATTATATGAACCCATCTTCCTATTTTTGCCAAAAATCCACCTTCTGCCCAAACTTATAAACAATGGAAAAATACTGGAACATATTTGTCAACGGCTATACAGGATATGCCAATTACCTGTGGCACGAGGTGACCCACCCGGGCTGGCACAACTATTTTTACTGGCTGGTACTGGTCTCGGTTTTCTTTTTTGTTTTGGAAATCGTCATCCCGTGGCGCAAAAAGCAGCCCATCCTGCGGAAAGACTTTTGGCTCGACGCCTTTTATATGTTCTTCAATTTTTTCCTCTTTTCCCTCATCATTTACAATGCGGCCTCCGATGTGGTGGTCAACCTGTTCAACGACGGCATCAAGGCCGTCACGGGCGGCTTCGACCTGCAGGCCTCCAACCCGCTCAACTCCTTCCCGATGTGGGCCATATTGCTGATCGGTTTTTTTGTCCGTGATTTTGTGCAATGGTGGGTCCACCGCCTGCTGCACCGTTCCGATTGGCTGTGGACCTTCCACAAAGTACACCACTCGGTGGAGGAGATGGGTTTTGCCGCCCACCTGCGCTACCACTGGATGGAAAACGTGGTCTATCGCAGCATCGAATACCTGCCGCTTGCACTGCTCGGCATCGGCCTTTACGACTTCTTTATCATCCACATTTTCGCCCTCGCCTGGGGGCATTACAACCACGCCAACATCAGCGTCAGCAAATACGTGACCGGGGGGATACTCGGTGGCCTCATCGGCATCGCGGCCGCTAACGGCCTCGCCGACATCCACCTTTTCGAAGGGCTTTCCGCCTTCGGCAAATGGGGGGTCGTCGCTGGCGGCGTGGCACTGGGAAGTTTGATCTTGGGGCCCATCATGAAGTACCTTTTCAACAGCCCCGAAATGCACATCTGGCACCACTCCTACGAGCTGCCCGAAGACCGCCGCTACGGCATCAATTTCGGGATCACCCTCGCTATCTGGGACTATATTTTCGGCACTGACTATATCCCGCACAATGGCCGCGATATCCGGCTCGGCTTTCCGGGCATCGAAAAATTCCCCCACGATTTTATCACCCAAAACGAACTGGGTTTTGGCATAACGGAATATGAAATTAATGATTAATCTTTAATGATTAATCTCCCCAAGCGATCACTTTTACACCTTTTGAATAATGTGCTATACTGCGCCACTTTAGGTTTTGTGCATCGAGCGCAGGTTCTCCCCTTTTGGGGCAGGGGGCTGGCGGGGGCAAATGCACAAAACCTAAAGTGGTGCAGTATATATTGGGTTTTCCTGAAAACAATTTTTCAAACCGCTCATATTTCAATTCCAGTTTTTCTATTTCTATTTTATTTATTTCCCATTCAAGGTGGTGTATTTCAAAAAAATCAATTGAGCCGCTATTGTCTTGAAACAGCGCATACCTTTCGGTCAGCCATTTGTCCAAATTTGTTTTTTCGGTCAATTTATTTTTGATTTTAAATTCAATATTCAAGCGGTCATTATATTGTGGATTGTTGCTGATATATTTTCCGTTTTCTCTTTTTATATTAGAATGCCGGTACGGCAGCCCCGACATATATTTGGCGATTTTACAAGACCAATGTTTACCTCCTTCTATACTTAAAAAATAAACGCCCGGCTTATTGTTCCGCACCACATACGTCCTGATATTTATTTCATAAAAACAGGAAATTGGATGGAAACTCGGCAGGTATCTTGGACGTATTTTTCCATCGTAAACGCGACTATTGAAACCCAAGCCTGCCCGTTTATTGTATCAATTTCCAGTTCTTTTGGAACATGTTTTTCCAGTTCTTTTTTTTCGACCGGCCAGTGCAGGAAAATGGCATCGTTCCATTCTTGGTAATATTTCCATTTTGTCCGAGGCAGCGGCCACGGGCGGTGGGCTGTTTCTTTTTGCAGTTGGGATGGGTTCATTTTTTTTGGATAAATGTTGAATTTGACATTGCTGCTTTTTTGATGTTCACTTTTTGGTTTGTTTGCGAAATTTAGAATATAAATCGCCTGACGGAAAGATATGCGTTCCCACTTTTATCAACGGTTTTTGTTATACAATAATCCGTGCAGTTTGATTCAATAGCCCAAACCAAAGCCAAACGGATAAAGCGGGTTTTTAGAATCATAAGGCAGGTCTTCCTTTTGCTCCCTGACCGCCTGCATGGATGAGGGCAGTTCAAAAGGGAGTTTTCCGCTCGGTTTGAATTTTCCAAAAACCAGTTCCAATACCACTTCGTCTTGGCAATGAAAATCCGCAACGAGGGCTTTTGTTGCCGCATTTATTTCTGGGACAACGGGCGGCCTGTCCATCGTGATTATGGTAACGGTAGGCTTTGTTTTCATCAGCTTTATAAGTTCCGCTTTTTCTTTTTCTGGAAAATCGAGGCGCCCTTGGTGGAAAAACCTTTCTAAAAAATATTTGCTGCGGGGCTCGTATGGCGTTGCTGTTTTTATAACAATGACATCGGCATTTTCCGGATCAGCAACTACATCCGAAAACCGGCCGGCAAGCCCCTCCCCTATTCCCCGGACATATATTTTCTGCCCTTTTTTCAAGGGCAATATATTTTTTTCGTTTTTTAATAAAACCAAAGATTTCATCTGTGCTTCCCGGCCCTTTGCCATAAAACGGGGGTTTCCGACAAGCACTGATTTTTCTTTTTGCAAATAAGGATTGTCGAACAGGCCCAACCTGAATTTATCCCGGAGTATCCTTTTTACGGATCGGTCAATCCTTTCTTCCGTTATTTTTCCCGACCCGACCAGCTCAACAATAAGCCCCGGCGACGCTTCCCCGCCGAACATATCACAGCCTGCTTCCAGTATTTTGGCAGCCCGCTCAATGGCCGGTAAATTTTCCACACCATATGCAGCGGCCGGTTTTGCGGGACTGTCCGAAACCAGTCCCCAATCGGTGCAGACCACGCCGTCGAAGCCATATTTTTCCCTCAACAGCCCGGTTATTATTTCTTTGTTATAGCCAAAGCCCAGGTCTTCGGAAGTCTGCCCGACAGGCACGCCATAATAAGGCATCACCTGTGCGGCATGGGCCGCAAATGCCCCTTTCACAAAGGGGATGAGGTGATAATCAAAATTGTTGCCGGGGTAAACCTGGTCCTTGCCATACGGGAAATGGGCGTCCAACCCATCTTTTTGTGGGCCTCCCCCGGCAAAATGTTTGACCATGCAGGCCACGCTTTGCGCCCCCAGGCTATCACCTTGAAAACCGTTGATATAGGCTTTGACCTGGGCGGCGCTCAGCCCTGCATCTTCGCCGAAAGTGCCGTTGATCCTTGCCCAGCGCGGCTCGGTCGCCAAATCGGCCATCGGCGAAAGTGCCAACCTGATACCGACCGCCATATATTCTTGCCGGGCAATGTCGCCAAAGGCACGGGTCAAGGCCGTATCGCCGATGGCCGCAAAGCCCAGCGGCGAGCACCATTTCGAGAAAAAAGGGGTCGGTATGCTCGCCCCCGGGTTTTCGGGCGAGCCGTGGCGGGGGTCGGAGGCAATGGTGACGGGGATGCCCAACCGCGTGCGCTCCGCCAATTTTTGGATATTGTTGTTCCAGTTCAACAAGGCTTCGGCACTGGGCGATTGCAGGATGTTGAAATGGTTCATATGTTTTTTGGCCAGCATCGCAGAATTGGATTCCAGCATGAATGTCAGTGGTTCGCTCAGGTTCGGCGATTCTCCCAACGAGCCATCGGGCTTCATGCCGATCATGGTAATGAACATCAGGCCTGCTTTTTCTTCCAGGTTCATCTGCCGGGTCAGGTCTGCTACCCTTTCGTCAAGGCCCGCCCTTCTATCTTCGTATATATCCAGTTTCCCGTTTTTATTTAAATCGCGGAATTGGTGGCCCTCAACATTTAGCACCGGGGCCTCTTGCCCCAATAATTTCATGTTGCCCGCAGAAGCCATTTTCCATTTGATCGAGAAAAATGCAAATACCAGTACAAGTATAAGCAGTAGCCCCCCGATTATATACGCCAATATTTTACCTGCTTTTTTCATTTGAAATTTGTTTTTTTAATGAATTGAAAAACAAAGAATGGGAAAACAATTAAAGGTACAACAGCGCCGGGTTTTATTGGTTTTTTATTTTTATGAATAATACAAAAGTTAATTGTTGATTAGTGGCATGTGCTATATTTTCGAAATGGCGGATGATTATTGCGAACCGTTATTGGTCGGGTATATTTCGATTATTAAATTATCGGGTAGTGTTAATTTTGACGTGATTATGTCAGCCTGAATTTCATTATTTGTCTTTATCTTCATAAATATAATCAATGCACAATGGAATTTGAGTTGCTGATATTTTATTTAGTTCGACGACAGTAAATTCCATATTCCCTTGTTTCCCATAATAATAAATCCAAAAAGAAATTTCCGTTGCTCCTGCTTTTTCAAATTCATTTTTGTATTTAAATATAAACTCAGCCATCCATTCAATCTTATCTTTTTTTACAGCATCAGGTGTGCAAATATAGCAAGCCCCATAAGGTCTTGGGACACCTTTATACCGCCCTGTTTTTGCGATATCCCCAGGTTCATTACAAAGGCGCATTTTTATTCCAGAAATATTTTTAAGCAAATTTGGAGAAAAAAATTTGCCCCATAAATGGTATTCCGTTTTAATCATATTTTTATTCTTAAAAATTCCCAAAAATATAAAAACCCACCACATTCCTCAAAAAAAAAGGGCATCCCTTCCGGGATGCCCAATATGTGATGTAAAAAAACTTGGCTGTGGTCATTTTATCATTACCGTCGTCACTGTGCCCCCATCTCCGCTCTGCATTTTCAAAAAATAAACGCCTTTGTCCAAAGCTCCCAAGTCCTCAAAAGACAAAGTATTGGTACCTGCCGAAACAGCGCCTTGCCAGAGGGTTTTCACTTGCTGCCCGACGCTGTTATAAAGGCTGATGCTCAGGTCGGTGGCGGCCTCCATATCGAGGTTCATATTGATCGCCCCAGAAAAAGGATTTGGAAAAACTTGCAGGTTTTGCAGTCCGGCAATGTCTTTCACATCAGTGGTAAACATGATGTCAACGAAGTCCGTGTTATGGCCAAATTCCACCAGTTCATCGCCCTCGTCGTCGTCGAGGTTGACGCGCCAGGCGTGGTCAGTCGGCGGTGCATCGTAAGTGCCGTTGCCATTGAAATCGGCATAAAAATCAACGTTGTAATTTTCGCCGACCAGCAGGCCGGGCACCCGCACGAAGAAAAACGGAACCATCACCGACGGCATACTGAATTTGCCGACCTCTGCATTGGTGCCGGTGTCCACCACCCGGAGTTCAAATAACTGCCCGAGGTGGGGGTTCATGCCCGTCGCGGCGAGGGTCATTTCATACACCCATTCCACGTCCGTGAAATTGGTGTTGTGCGCAAAAGCAATGGTTTCGTTGCCGCTTCCGGCAGTGAAAGTTTCGCGCCAAGCATGGTCCATTGGCGGCGCATCGTAAAGGCCGTTGCCGTTGAAATCGGCATAAAAATCAACATTGTATTCCACGCCATTTTGGATGCCGGGCAGTTCCACTTTGAACTCCGTCACGCCGATCATTCCCCGGTAGCGCTCCACCTCTTTGCCGCTTGCGGCTTCGGTCACGCGCAGTTCGAGCAACTGTCCGAGGTGCGGGTTCATGCCCGTAAAATCAACGGTCAGCATATGCGAACTTCCGATGTCGGTGAAGTTGGTATTATGGCCGAAAGCGAGGCTTTCATCGCCCGCCGCTTCGGCCACCGTTTCCCTCCAAGCATGGTCGGCAGGGGGCGCATCGTAAGTGCCATTGCCGTTAAAGTCAGCGAAAAAATCCACGAAATAAGTACGCCCCAGATCGAGGTAAGGCAGCTCTACCGTAAAATCGGCGAGCATGATCGCAGGCATGGTAAAGCGCCCAACTTCCCGTCCTACCTGATTGACATCGCGCACCCTGATTTCGAGCTGTTGGCCGACGTGTGGCGTCATTCCCGTAAAATCAAAAGTGAGCAGGTGCTTCCATTTTACATCCGTAAAATTGGTGTTGTGGCCAAAAGAAAGGCTTTCGTCGCCCGCCACATCGTTGACCATTTCGCGCCAAGCATGGTCGGTAGGCGGCGCATCGTAAACGCCGTTTCCATTAAAATCGGCGTAAAAATCAACCATGTAACTCTTGCCCAATTCGAGGTAAGGAAGGTCAACCGAAAAGTCGGGCAGCATGATCGAGGCCATGCTGAAACGGCCGACTTCCTTGCCCGTGCGGTTTTTTTCGCGCACCCTGATTTCGAGTTTTTGGCCGACATGCGGCGTCATTCCCGTAAAATCCATGGTCAGCATCTGCTTCCATTTTATGTCCGTAAAATTGGTGTTGTGAGAAAAAGTAAGCGTTTCGTCCCCGGCCACATCGGCCACTATTTCACGCCACGCGTGGTCGGTCGGCGGCGCATCGTAAACGCCATTTCCATTAAAATCTGCGTAAAAATCAACGGCGTAATTGCCGCCCAGATCGAGGAAGGGAAGTTCGACAGAAAAATCGGCCAGCATTATAGCGCCCATGCTGAACCGGCCCACTTCCTTGCCGACCCGCTTGCGGTCGCGCACCCTGATTTCGAGTTTTTGGCCGAGGTGCGGCGTCATGCCCGTAAAATCAAAGGTCAGCAACTGCTTCCATTTTATGTCTGTAAAATTGGTGTTGTGAGAAAAAGTAAGCGTTTCGTCCCCGGCCACATCGGCCACTATTTCACGCCACGCGTGATCGGTCGGCGGCGCATCGTAAACGCCGTTCCCATTAAAATCTGCGTAAAAATCAACGGCGTAATTGCCGCCCAGATCGAGGAAGGGAAGTTCGACAGAAAAATCGGCCAG
>DROJ01000235.1 GCA_011321935.1 Bacteroidota bacterium
CCAGCACCTTTTCTATATTTAGGTCATTTCGGACAACATACAATTGTTCTTCATAAGTCTCCGGGTCAAAAGTCAGGACGGTATCATATTCGAATAAACTGCCCTCAAAGGTCAGCACGACATCCAAGGTGTCGCTTTCTTTTGGGGTCACGACAACTGTTTCGCAACCGGGAAAACTAAATGTTAGGGCACCTTTATTATTATCCCAAATTATGCGGTAATGCCCAAGCGTATCGCTGATCGTACCGGTGTTTTCATGTTCGTGCAAAATATGCACTCCGGGCAGGAGAATGCCCGTTGAAGACTCCGATATTGTTCCCGTTATGACGCGCTGGGCTTCGCCGATATGACAAAAAATAAATAGCAGGTAAAATAATAGGATTGACTTTTTCATAAATAAGGTTTTATATAAAATTAAATAAACGGATGCCTTTATATACTGAACCTTTTTAGGTTTTTCCGAGGGTTCGGGAAAACCTAGTATAAAGGCATCATCCGGGCAAGCCTGAAAAAGTCAATTTGTTTTCGATAAGATAAGTTTGGAATTATAATGCGGGGGTGGGGGAAAGTAACAGTTTATTGGTCGGGTATATCAATTCAGGCCGGCCTTTAAAAACCGGCCATACTTTTGTGCCTTCCCATAACCTGCAACAAATTCTTGGTTTTCGAAAATAATTTCCCCTCCTACCAGCACATAAGAAACCACATTTTCGCAACGGTTGACGAGCCTAGGGTAATTGTTGAATTCCTCAATTGGCATTTCAAAAACCTCATCGCTGATATTGTGAAAAAAGGCGGGGTCGATCACATTTATATCAGCTATTTTGCCTTCGGCAATATATCCGCAGTCCAGCCCGAACCAGTCCGCCTGCTCTTTTGTCAACCTCCAGATACATTTTTCCATATCCATGATCGGGGCATTGTTGTCAATGGATTTTTGCACCCGTTTTATCATTTGCA
Organism: Bacteroidota bacterium; assembly: GCA_011321935.1. Taxonomy (GTDB): domain Bacteria; phylum Bacteroidota; class Bacteroidia; order Chitinophagales; family Saprospiraceae; genus UBA6168. The sequence goes on from DROJ01000235.1 coordinate 961, forward strand.
GTGGGAAATCATAAAAGGCCATATTCCTCAAATGGGCGCCTGCGTCCGAAAAACTTATAAGGTTGTCGCTGGAATTGTATATTTGGCTTAATTGTTTTTCCCGGTCATTTCCCAATGTCGTGCGCCAGCGTATTTTTTTATCATATTTTACGATCAGGTCGAGGAAGGCATCAACGGGGTGCAATTGGAGTTCTTCGGCTATTTGCATAAAATTTTTACCGATCAAATTTTCATCGGGGCAGTCGAGGATTATGGCCAAAGATAAATCCCGGTGCCAAACCCGCGGAGCATATTTTTTCCGAAATTCTTTTTTAAATTGTTCCCTAAACCGGTCGTCTTTAATTAATTCTTTTTGTGCATCGAGGTCTTTCGACAAATGCCGGATGGCTTCGCCGGAGGGGAATTCCTCGAACATTACAGAGTCCACGCCATCGTAATAAACGGTAAACGGGGCGGGCGGGGATTGCATCCTGAAATCGGCATTCAGCGCCCTGTTGATGAGCGCTGTCGATACCGTTACCAAAGGCAAAATATACCGGTCGCCGATCAGGTCTATAAGTGCGATCATCGTTGTTTTTAGGGGTTTTCTAAAAATGCCCAAACTTGCGGCCATATATTTAAGTGCGTTAATTCTGGTCACTATATTTGGTGCGCCCTGGAGGATGGCGCCGCGTTTTCTGAGGATTTTTATCAAGGGTTTTCTTTCTTTCCAAGTGCCATAAAAGGAAGGTGTTTTGTGGGACCAATATTTGTCACCGTCCATTTTGTCCCACGGGCTGTCCATCGTTGACAGGCCGATAAACCCTGCGTCCAATGCCTCGTTTAGGTATTGGTTCATCAGTGCCTGCTCCTCTTCCGATGCCGCTTCGCCCTCTTTTACGCTCCGCTCGATGCCCATTGCTTTTGCCCTGATATCGGAGTGCCCGATAAACGATGCTATATTGACGCCTATGGGCAATTGTTTTATAATATCCACCCATTCTTTGGCACTGCCCCAGGTCTTTTTTTCTTTTAATAAAGGCAGGACGACTTCTCTCGGCAATGCCTCTACCCTGGTGAACAAATCCGATGTAACTTCTGCATCGTTGTATATCGCAGAAACGGAACAGCTCCCCAATATAATAGTGCTTACCCCGTGCCGTGCCGATTCTTTCAGCCCCGGGGAAGCAACTATTTCGGCATCGTAATGGGTGTGCGAATCAATAAAGCCCGGAACGATCCATTTGCCCCTTGCGTCAATTATTCTGGTGCTTTCGGGTATATTGATCGGCTGCGCCGAAATGGTTTTTATTTTCCCGTTTTCGATAAGCACGTTTTTGATTGACGCTTTTGTGTTTATACATCCGCTGTATAATTTGCCATTTTTAAGGAGTATGCTTTTTGCCATTTTTTTATTTTTTTAATTAATATGCGCAGTGGTCAGCGGCCCCGCTTTGTAACTCGCTGATTTTTTTTTGAAATCCGAAATTATGACATTTTTTTGGACACAAGGTATCGCACATTCCATATTTTTCTTTTTTTAAAAATATAGGTTCCGTCGCAGTTTTATTTATGGAAATATATTTATGGAAATATATCGGGGGGGGCGGAGGCGGGGTATCTCTCCCGCAAAGTCACGCGAAGGTTTCGCAAAGTCACGCAAAGCAGGACGTGTACTCGCCTCGCTTTGCGTGACTTAGCGAAACCTTTGCGTGACTTTGCGGGAGATAATCAATAAACGAAGCCCACAAAATTTCTCTAAAAAAAATCCGAACATATAAAGCAATTAAAAAACAAACAAACCCATTAATCCACTTCCGCCAAAGGCAGCGCCTCCGCCCGTATTTTTTCCACCGCTATATCCACCATGTTTTTCAGCTTCGCAAAATATAGAGCCAGTTCCCCGCCCGGGTTTTCAGAGCTTGCTATATTTTCCATATATTCCAGAACAGGCCGGAAGCTGTCGTCCAGGCCCGCATATCCGGCGGTAGATTTCAGGCTGTGCGCTATTTTCCCCACCTCCATATATTGGCCCCCGGCCAATGCCTTTTCCATATCGGCCAATTGCCGGGGCGCTTGTTCGAGGAAAAGTCCGAGTATGTCCCGCAGGTATTCCTTTTTCCCTTTCGACGATTCCATCAGGAAATTATAATCAATGGAAATGTTGACGGCGGACGGTTGACGGTTGACGGTTGACGGGGAACGGTTGACGGGGAAATTATTCCCCCTTATAAGCGGCACAAAGCGGGCGATGATTTTAAAAAGGTCTTCCTCCCGGATGGGTTTGGAGAGGTATTCGTCCATGCCGTGGCTGAGGGCTTTCTCCCTTTCGCCGGCCATCGCATGTGCCGTCATCGCAATAATGGGCGTGCGGAGCCGCATGTTTTGGCGGATATATTCGGTGGCCGAATAGCCGTCCATTTCGGGCATCTGTATGTCCATCAATATCAGGTCATAATTGTTTTTTTCCAGCAATTGGATGGCCGTTTTTCCATTTTCGGCAATATCGAAACCGAGGCCGCGGTCGGAGAGGAACATGCCGACCACCCGTTGGTTCATCAGGTTGTCCTCCACCACCAATATATGTATGTCATTAAAATTTTCCGGCAGTCCGACCATGCCGTTTCCGCCGCTGTTTATATTCCTGTTTTCGGTGGCAATTTGATAGGGTATTTCAAAAACAAAACTGCTGCCTTCGCCGGGTTTGCTCTCCACCCATATATTGCCGCCCTGTGCTTCCACCAATTTTTTCACAATATGGAGGCCCAGCCCGGAGCCGCCGTACATGCGCGTGATTTTGGAATCGGCCTGCTCAAAACGTTCGAATATAGTGGCCTGTTTTTCTTCCGAAATACCGATGCCCGTGTCTTTCACCGTGGCCTGCAAAACCAGTTTTTCCGCTGTTTCATTTTTTGTTTTTATATAAATATCAATACCGCCTTTTTCCGTGAACTTAATGGCATTTCCGATTAAATTGACCAATATCTGCGTGAGGCGCGCCGGGTCGCCGACAAGCAATGGAACGGGGGCCGGGTGCAGTTTGAGATAAATCCCTTTGGCCGCCGTTTTGGGCTGGAACATACTGCCCACCGAGTGCAAAAGGCCGGGGACACTGAAGGTTGTTTTTTCCAGCCGCAGCATGCCCGATTCCATTTTCGACACGTCCAATATATCGTTGACAATGCCGAGCAGGCTCTCGCTTGCCAATTGTATATTGGCCACATATTGCGCCTGTTTTTCCGGCAGTTTTTCTTTTCCCAATATATTGGTATATCCGAGGATGGCCTGCAAAGGCGTGCGTATTTCGTGGCTCATATTGGCCAAAAACTGCTCTTTTATATGTGCCGATTTTTCCACCTCGTTTTTTGCTTTTATTAAATGCTCCTCCAGTTTCATCCGCTTCCGCAAACTTTTTATCAAAAATATAAGCGCAATAATGAGCAATGCCATGCCGAGCAGGTAAGCCGCATTGTCAACATATATCGCTTGCTCGTGGTTGCGCTTGTCCATCTCCGAATTTTTGGAAATATCAATGCCCGCCTCTTTTTGGAAAGCGGCGAGGGCTTCCGAAAAATCTTTTTCCAGCGCTGCCCCGTTGCCGTCCTCGCTGCCGATAAAATGTTCTGCGCTGTTTTTGCCGTTTATGCGGAAGCTGTCCAATGCGTCGTTGGTGACGGCGATGCGCTGCCGGAGGGTCTTTTCCAAAACCAAAAACGGTTCGCCCTGTGCTTCGGGCAGGTCTTCGGCCATTTCTTTTATTTTATCAAAATGGTGGCGGGCGGCCAACATGTGGCGGTCTATTTCCACAAAATATATGCGGTCTTGGGTAATGATAAAACTGCGGGCACTGCTCTCCATGGCCAAGAGGTGGTTTTCCATGGCCTGCAATTTATTGGCAATATCATAATCGAGGTGGTGCCGCTCACTGTCCCGCGCCGATTTGAGGATGCTCCGCTGCGAAATAAAATGCACCCCGCCCGTCAATATAAAACTGGACAATAAGGCAAGCAATACCCATTTCTCGGTCTGCCAGTTTTTGTCGCTGATTAGTTTTTTCCAGAACATGATTTGGAAATTAAAATTAAAATTGTAACTGTTCAGCATATGAACAAGTCGCCACGGATTTCACGGATTTCCACGGATTTTTTTTGTCAAAAAAAAATCCGTGGATTAAATCTGTGAAAATCCGTGAAATCCGTGGCGACTTGTTCATATGCTAAATAGTTACAAATTAAAATAAAAAACGGACGGCTTTTGGACGGTGTGCGTTTTTTATTTTCATTTTAATTACAACAGGTTCAACTGCTGCATAAAAGCCGATTTATACCTTTCGCTAATCGGTATGACATCCCTCCCCGTGACGATGGTATTTTCCTCGATGTTTTCGATGTGGTCAATATTGACAATATAAGAGCGGTGGACCCTTGCGAACTTATCGGGCGGCAAATTGGCCATGAGCGTTTTCATGGTTTTATTGACCATATATTTTTCATTTTTGGTAAATATACGGACGTAATCGCCCATGGCCTGCAGGTACCTTATATCGGCCACATTGAGCTTGTTCCAGCGGCCGTTTGCTTTTACGAAAATAGTGTTCGAGCTTTCTTTTTTGGCCATGCGGCTCTCGTATATTTTGCGGGCAAAATTGACCGAGGAAAGGAAGCGGGGCAGTCGCACGGGTTTCAATAAATAGTCCACCACATGTTTTTCAAAGGCATCGAGGGCATATTCTTTTTTGCCCGTCACCATGATGATGAGGGGCGGGTTTTCGAGGCTGTCCACCAGTTCGAGGCCCGTGATGCCGGGCATTTCCACGTCGAGGAAAAGCAGGTCAATGTCCTTGTTTTGGATAATGCCGAGCGCCTCCACGGCATTGGTGAACTCGCCTTTTAGGTGGAGGAAGTCCACCTGTTCTATCAGTTGGCGGAGCGCCGCGAGCGCTGCCGGGTTGTCGTCTATGCTGATGCAGTTCAAGGTAGTCTGACTGGTTTTGTTTTTCATGAAAATCGAGGATTGGTTTTCTCAAAAAAAAATAAAAGTACGGTAATTTGCGGTACTCCGAAAATATATTCACCCGCCTTTTTTTTGCGCTCAACGAGGCTTTTCCCGCACTTACCGACAATTTCTGACAAGGGCCTTTTTTCACCCTAATTTTGTACCGTCAATCAATCGAGGTGTTGGGGATAAATAAGGGGCCATATATGCAGTTTATTTATTTCCAAGGCCTTATATGTTTAACCAAAAAAATAAAAAGTTATGACACTCGCAAAATGGAATCCAGTCGTATTGCCTGAGCCTGGCCGTTTTTTCGACGACTTTTTCAAAGCCGAATTCCCCGGCCTGTTGAACATGAACTTTTCATCTCAAGGCTCCACATTGCCGTCCGTAAATATCAAAGAGACCGACGACGATTACCAAATTGAAATGGCCGCCCCCGGCATGGAAAAAAAAGATTTTAAAGTGACCGTGGACAACGGGGTGCTGAACATTTCTGCCGAAAGGGAAATGAAAGACGAAAAAGAAGAGGACGGATATACCCGCAGGGAGTTCAGTTATTCTTCTTTCCAACGTTCTTTCACTTTGCCCGAAACTGCGGAAGGCGACAAAATAAAAGCAAAATATAAAGACGGTATTTTGCACCTTACCCTTCCGAAAAAACCGGAGGCAAAACCTAAATTGGCCAAGGTCATCAAGGTCTCATAAGGCCTGCCTGTATTTCCAATTTTGTTTATTTTTCAAACAACAAAAATAACGTTTCAAGCAAAGGGAACATGTCCGGTGCCGCCCCCTTTTCAGGTGCCGGGCATTCCCGTTTTTTGAAACAATAAAAAAACAACAGCCATGAAATTGTTTAAATGGAAAACCGATTTTAAGCCCCGCTTCCCCAATATTGTGGAAAAATTGTTCGGGAAAAAAATAAGCCACTCCGTCCACCACGACGAGTCGGTGGCAGTAGTGCCTTCTGTGAACGTGGAGGACGACGAAAAAGCCTTTGAAATTTCCGTTGCCCTGCCCGGCATGGGCAAAGACGACGTGCAGTTGGAAATCGAAAACGGCATCCTTACCATACGTTCGGAAAAACAATACAGCAACGAAGAAAGAAAGAAAAACTATGTGCGCCATGAGTTCGGTTATGCCGCTTTCCAGCGCATGTTCGAACTGCCCGAACATGCCGACCCCGACAAGGTGGAAGCCCGCATGAAAAACGGTGTGCTGCATATTAAAGTGGCCAAAAAAGAGGGTGCCCTCTTGGAGCCGAAAACCATCGAGGTAGGCTGAAAAAAAATTGACAGCTTTTCAAAAGTTGTCAACTTTCATTTCCCAAAATATAGATTTCCGAAGCCGTGGCCATACCTATTGCCTGTGCAATAGCGGGGCAAGGTATGGCCATATTTTTTTAAAAAAATAAAGTCAATTGAATTTTCAATTGCAGCTATTTTATTCTAAAAAATGGAACAAAAAAACACATTCAATCCATGGACTTATATATCCAGCATTGATGGTTCTGAGGTTTCTATTTTTTAGAATATAGCTATTTCATAAAAATAAAAAATCATGAAAAAGATATTGAATATCAAAACAATAGCGATGGTCTTTGGCCTGCTCACCATATTTGCATGGACAAGCTGCGGACAGACCAACGAAAAACCCGTAAAAGAAAACCAAACTTCCGTAAAAATGGACAAGCCCGACGAGCTTGGCATGTCGCAAAAAACCTATGACGAGGCCGTGCAGAAAAAAGGGATTGAAGCTGTGGAAAAAGAAAAATCCGCATTGCTGGCAGAGGCTTCCGATGCCATCGGGGAAACGTATGATGCCCTCGCCGCAATAGAAAAAGGCGATAAAAAAACAGCCATCAAGCACCTCGAAACTGCAACCGGAAAAATGGAAATCCTGTTGGCCCGCGACCCCAATTTGGACTTGGTGCCATTGGATGCAAAAGTAGAAACGCATGACCTCGTGGCTGATTTGGAAGCAATCAAAGCAATTAAAAAAATTGCGGAAAAAGCCATGAAGGACGGGCATTTCCAAGCTGTGAGGGAGGAACTGGAAAACCTTGCGAGCGAGATTCAGGTGACCACTGTTTCGCTGCCGCTCACGACCTTTCCCGCCGCCGCCGTGGCTGCCGCCAACCTGCTCGAAAAGGACGATACCACCGCTGCCAAACTCGTGCTTTATGATGCCCTCAACACCTTGGTCATCGAGCGGCAGCGCATCCCGCTCCCGGTCTTGCGGGCAGAGGTTTTGGTCGAAGAGGCCATGTCGCAAGATGCCAAAACGGAGGACAAAAAAGCAGAAGTGCTCCAGTTGCTCGAAAGTGCTGACTACCAGCTCACCATGGCCGAAGAACTGGGCTACGGCAAAAAAGACCGGGAATATGCGGCCCTCCACAAATCCATCAAAGAACTGAAAAAATCGGTGGAAGACGAGGGCGATTCACAGGGTCTTTTTCAGGGTTTAAGGGATAAATTGGCAGCATTTAAAAAGCGGCTTTTTAGTTAAAGCGAGTTTGTTTTCAGGCATATATGGCCAAGCTCATTTCCGGCTCGACGGGAATGGGCTTGACCATTTTTTTTTGTGGCTTATAATGTTTTTAATAAGTGTGTTTTATTTGTTTTGGAACATATTTTATCGGTGCTGTTGCTGAAAACCGGGTACTATTTTTTCTATTTGTAAAAATTGTTGAACCTTGTCGCTCTAAAAAAAACAGATGTATGGGATATGCCCTTTTGGAGGTCTCCCGCAAAGTCACGCGGAGGTTTCGCTAAGTCACGCAAAGTTAAACGTGTACACGCCTCGCTTTGCGTGACTTAGCGAAACCTTCGCGTGACTTTGCGGGAAAACCCCATAAGTCCCGAATAAACAAAAATATAAAAACAAGAACTGTCCTTTTAAAAGGGACGGCTCAAGGTTTTAAATTTTTCCTCCGGCGGGCAAAGGCCCAAGCCCCGAATCCGAGTATAATATACAGCGCCACAATGGCCATCATCTGCCACCATTTGTTGGTCAGTTCATAATATAAAATAAGCACGCCGCCGAGGGCAAGCCCGGCCATGGCCAATAGGGTAAGTATTTTTGAGGAATCGGTTTTTTCCCTGATTTTATAATTGGCGACCGCCATTAAAAAAGAGACCAATAAAAAGGTCATGCTGCCAAATTCGAGGATGAGTTCCAGCCCGCCGATTATTATTAATATAGATGCCATAAGTGCCATTCCGATAATGGCATGGACGGGGATATGGTTTTTCCGCTTAGCAAATATTTTTGGCAAATATCCGTCTTCGGCAATGACGGCCATTTGCCGGGACGAGCCGAACACCGTCCCGCTGATGGCGCTGCTCGTGGCGAGTATGGCCCCGAATATTACCATATTCGTCCCTATATTTCCCAAAATATCGCCGGCCCCGGCGGCAAGTGCATATTCTTTGTTTTTAATTAAATCTTGTATGGGTATGGCAAACAATGCCCCGGCGGCAATGACCACATATATCAATATGGCCAATGCTATTGCGGTATATATGGCGCGGGGGATATTTTTTTCGGGGCTATTCATTTCATTGACCGCATTGATGACCAATTGGAAACCTTCATAAGCCACAAATGTCAATGATGCCACTATCAATAAACTCAATATTTTGGTGTGTTCGGCATCGGTGGCCATATTGTCCATAAATTGCCCAAAATCCATTTTTCCGTGCTGCATCAATACGACGGAAATAATGGTCAGCACCACCAATTTGGTATATACCATGAGGTCTTCTATTTTGCCCATGCCGTTTACGCTCCAGACATTTATCAAAGTAAAAAGGCCAATGATGCCGATGGCCACCATTTTCCGAACCCAAATATTATCACCGCAATCAAGGCCGCTTATAGTATAAGAAGAAAAAGTATAGGCATATAGTGCCAAGGTGGAAATATATCCGAATATAACGTACCAACCAATGGCGGAAGCGGCAAAAGGGTAGCTGGGATATGTTTTTTTATAAAAAGAATAAGTCGCCCCTTCGTCCCTATAATAGAGGCCCAGTTTGACATAAGAATAGGCGGCGAGGCCGGC
>DROJ01000236.1 GCA_011321935.1 Bacteroidota bacterium
AAATGACAAACCCGCTAAAAAGCAACAATTTGCCAAGTGCATTGCTGAAGTATTTTTTTCCTGTCATAATTATACTGATAGGGAATTGTTCTCATTGCCAAGATTTAGGATTCAAATTCACAGCAAAAACAGAAAAAGGAAACTATTACCTTTTAAAGGGAAACATTGATGGGAAATATAAAATAACGATGAAACTATTCCTTTCTGGTGGCCCAAGGTGCGGTGAAGAATGGAAAGCAATTCAATGGAAAAACGGAGGGTTGGACGGCTGGTATTATTACGATAAGATAGGGACTAAAATAAAATTGACGGGCTCATTTGGTTTTGACAGCTATGGGGAAGTAAAATTATATGTCCCAATGTCATCAAAAGACACCATAAACGCCTATACCTGCGAAATGGAAAATTACAAAGAAGTTTTTGTAAATGAAGATGATTTTGATTTCACAAAAATGAAATGGAAAATGAAAGGCGACAAAATTTTTAAAGATGTAAATTTAGACATTTTAAAAAAACCAAGCCCTAATAAAATTACTGTCACTTTTGAATTGCCCAACGGGAAAAGCAAAAAACTGGATATAAACAAGCTATCAGAATTAGTGGGATTTGATGACATAAATATTATATCCTATGGCGAAGCCAATAACTATTATCACCTATTGTTTAAATTAGAAAACTTCGGATGGAGGGAATATCAGAAATATATCGGATATTTAAACATCAATGACAACCTGGAATTAAAAGACTTTAAAATTTGCTTGGCTTATGATAGCTGGAATGGCGAAGAAGAAAAAATTTCATTCGATATCGCCCATCCAGAAAATGGCGTCCGATGCACACAAAAAAACAAATAAAAAAGTATCCTCCCACTAATACCCCAATACCCCAATACCTTTTCAATACCTTTTCAATACCTTTGTAAAATGTTCAAAAGCCTACCACAACATTTCCGAAACCACGGCCTCCAGGCCGATGTCCGCACCCTGATGCTGCTCCGAAAGAGCATGCAAAAGGGATTGGTAAACACCCTCGGCGACCTCTACCTCGTGCTGAAAGGCATCGTGACCAACAGCCCAAAAGAGTACGGCCCGTACACCACCGCATTTTACAAATACTTCCTCGACATAGACATCAAAAGCGGCGAGATGCTCGACACCGCCATTCTACGCTCGCAAGTTTTCAAAGACTGGAAAGAAAAAAAGCTGCTCGACCTGCGCCAAGAGGATGCGCCCGACATGCGGGAACTGATTGACCAATTCTTGAACGAGGTACACATCAGCACTTACGACATCCAGAAAATGCTCGACGGAAAGGACATCCTCAACGAGGACGACCCGGACAGGCCCGACACTCCCGGCAAAGACGACGACATCCCGCAACGGGTAGAAAAAGGCGCCGACTACAGCGATTTCAGTTTGGAGGAACTGTTGGAAAGGATGGAGCAAGTAGCCAAGCAGCAACAGCGCAAACACCGCGGCGGAGACCATTGGATCGGCCAATACGGGCGTTCGCCTTATGGCAACAGCGGCGCTGCCAAAAACGGCATCCGGGTCGGTGGTGCGGGCGGCGGGAAGATGGCAAGGAAGGTGATCGGCGACAAAAATTTCTACCCCGTTGATCTAAAGGTTTCGCTCGACGACAACAATATTGACGTGGCGCTCTCCTTCCTCAAAGGCATCGAGGACGAAACGGCGGAACTCCAGCTCGACATCCCGCAGACCATCAAAGAAGGGGTGAAACAGGGCGGCCTTTTTTTGCCTTATCAAAAAGAAAAAATCGAGCAAAAGGTGCAGGTCATCTTGCTCGTTGACAACGGCGGCTGGTCCATGTCGCCCTATATCAAGAACGTGACGAAGCTGTTTTCAAAAATGAAACGCCGTTTTGCCCACGACCTCAAAACCTATTATTTTCACAACACCATTTACGGCGGCGTCTATACGGACGTGCGGCGCACTAAATTTGAGCCGCTGGAAAAACTGCTGCTGAACCCCAAAAATTACAGCGTCTTCGTCATCGGCGATGCCGACATGGCGCCTTACGAACTCTCCAACCGCAGCATGAACGACTGGCAACAAATCAAAGAACGCTTCCCCCGAATCGCTTGGCTCAACCCCCTCGACCACCGCTATTGGGCAGGCTCTATCTCCGTCAACATCCTCCGCCAAGTCTTCAAAATGTACCCCCTCTCCCCATACGGCATCGAACTCGCCGTGCAGATGATGAACCGCCGCCGGTCAGTCTTCAGTCTTCAGTCCGCCAGTCCACAGTCTAACAGTCCGCAGTCTGTCAGTCCGCAGTCTTCAGTCTGATTGGAATCCTAACCTTAGATTGTTGGCTATTATTCCACAGCTTATCAGTCTTCAGTCTGTCAGTCCACAGTCTTCAGTCCGCAGTCTGTCAGTCCGCAGTCTTCAGTCTGGTTGGAATCCTGCCCTAACTATGGAATAATTGACACCAATATAAAAGTAGGATTCCAATCAGACTGAAGACTGTGGACTGAAGACTGTGGACTGATAGACTGTGGACTGAAGACTGTGGACTGAAGACTGTGGACTGGCGGACTGCGGACTGAAAAAGGCTCACCAGATAGCCACGTCTTTTCCCGATGCGATGAGGCCGCCGTATTTCAGGCCGAGGGTTCGGTCTTTGGCTACTTCTTGGTAGCCGGGGTCGGCCACCATTGCCAGGAAATGGGCGATGGAAGGGTACTCGACCAACAGGAACACATCGGGCTGGTCGTCGGGGTCGCCGATGACGGTGTGGAGGGCCTTGCCTTTCCAGATCAATTTTCCTTCTGATTTTTTTACGAAAGGCATGGCGTTTTGCAGATAGCGCTGATAGGCCGCTTTGCCTTCTTCGCCGTTGAATTTAAGGATGTTCAGCATGACGACGGGCTGGTCTTTTGGCAGGGCCATCAATGCTTTGAGTTGGTCGGGGGTCGGGCTGATTTGGTTGTGTAAATTCATGTTTTATTGTTGTTTATGAAAAGCAAAACGAGTTGGCCGAGGTAAATTCCCATTCTTTTGGAAAAACGAGGAAAGACATGAAGGACGACTACAAGCCCTTCCAAAAGAGGGGGAATTTATTCCCCCGTCTTATTCCCCCGACCCTGCTGCCCCCGCCCCTTCCCCGCTCAAAGGCGCAAACCGCTCCATCGCATAAGCCGCCGTCACTGCACCGATCATACTCGCCGCCACTACGCCGACGAGCGGCACATACATCAGTATATAAGCAACCCCTCCGACGGCCAATGCTGCGCCCAGCACTTTTTTCGTCCGTTTGCGGCTTTCCTTTAAGGTCAGGCCGAAGCACTCGTGGTAATTGTCGAGGATGAGGAAGCCGAGGAAATAAAACTGGATCAGCAAGCTGACGGGCTGCCCCAAAAGTACGTTCAAACCAAAAATACCGAGCAGGGTTTTGGCGACAATACGCAGGATTGTTTCAGAAACATAGGCTATAAAAGAGGCTTTGACCATCCTTTTTTCGGCGGTTACAAATGCTTTGAAACTGTTGTTGGGCTTGCGGCCTGTCTGTATTTCCAGTGCCCTTTGGATAAAGTGGAAAGTGAATATTTCGAGGACGATTAGCACCAAGTATTTGACCGAGCCGTGCAGTGCCCAGTCCATTTTTTCAAAAGAAAAACCTGACCAGAAAGAACTGATCGAAGCGCCGAATTTCTGCGGGTCGCCGATGGCCTCTTTCGCTTGCAAAAAGGCGTCTTTGAAAAAGAAAAACCCCAAAAGGATGGCCGCCCCCAATAAGGCTCTTGCCATCCACCGGTAGCGCTTCATGCCCCGCCACGGCTGGTGTTTTTTTATGAAATAAATGGCATCGAGGTGCAGGGGTAGGGTCTGCGCAAACTGCCTGGCATAAGTGGAAATGGAAACGGATATTTTATTGGGCATATGGCCTTGTTTTATTTGGGGGCAAGGTAGTTTTTTTGGAAACAAGGCGCCCTGTTTTTTTTATGAAAATACAATAATCCGGCAATATCAATTCCCGCTTTCTTGGCATCCTGACCGGAATGGGTATATTTGTCTTTTTACAATTTAGGGCGCAGGCAAAAAACCAATTGCCACTTCGTTAAATAGGATCGGACACAGATCGAACAGATTCAACTGATTCTCACAGATTATTTGAATCAGCGAAAATCTGTTCAATCTGTTCGATCTGTGTCCGATCCTATTTGGCAGCTTGTTTTTTGCCCCCTCCCCGCCCCGGTGCAATATCGGTGCGGGAGGGCGGCCACTAACCTGAAAACAATAGCAAAATGAAAAACGCAATTATTCCTTTCAGCGCCCTCGGCACAATCGTAAAAGGGCTGTTCGACAAATATAAAGACACCATTTACGACGTCTATTCGGGCAAAGACGAAACGCAGATCGTGCCCGTCCGGCAAATGGAAAAGAACAGGGCGGCCATCTTGTTCGTCCACGGGTTTGGGGGCGATGCGCACGAGACTTGGGGCCAATTTCCCGACTTCATAAAAGACGATGCCGCCCTCGGAGGCTGGGACGTCTATAACATCGCATACAACACCAAACTCTTCCCCGATATTCAGGGCATTTGGGCCAGCAACCCGGACGTGACCGCACTGGCCGGCCTCTTCCGCACCCTGCTCAACAACCGCTTCAGCCTGAAATACAAACAGGTGGCCATTGCTGCCCACAGCATGGGCGGGCTCGTCACGCAGCGGGCAATCCTCGACCTGATAAAGCTGGACGAGGACAGCTCTTTTATCCACTCGCTGACCCTTTACGGCACGCCGAGCAACGGGCTGAGAAATGCCCGCTTCGGGGCAAAACTCAACAAGCAGGTCAAGGACATGGCCTCCGACAGCGAGTTTATCAAAAACCTGCGCAGCGACTGGAACGAACTAATCGGCGATAAGCCGCCATTCAAATTCCTCACCTGCGCCGGCGACCTCGACGACTTTGTGCCGCCCTCTTCCTCCCTCGAACCATTTCCCGAAAAATATCAAAAAAGGGTGAACGGCAACCACACCGCCATCGTAAAACCCGCCACTCCCGACCATATTTCTTATAAAGTGCTGCGGCATGTGCTGCTGGAAGACGTTGACTTTTTTCAGGGAAAATGGGACAGCGCCGAAGTGGCCCTTGAAATGGGCGACTTTGCCCGGGCAAGAAAAAAACTGGAGCCCCGCAAAGACGACCTCGGCCCACAGGAAATTGTTGATTACGCTTTCTCGCTCGATGCCACGGGCGACCACGAAGCGGCCATGCTTTATTTAAAAGAACAATCGGAAAAAGACAAAACCAACTCCGACCTGCTCGGCATATTGGGCGGACAATGGAAACGGGCATATCTTTCTGATTTAAAAAAAGAGCACCTGCAAAAATCTTTGGAGCTGTATAAAAAGGCATACGATATAGCCGAAAACAACAAGGACCCGGAACAGATATATTACCACGCCATCAACCTCGCTTTTTTAAACCTTAAAATGAGGAAAATGGGCGAAACCAAAAAATATGCGCAAATAGCCATTGACAATGTTAACAAAACAAGGATTGAAAGTTTTTGGAAATATGCGACACTTGGCGAGGCATATATTTACCTGGAAGATGAAGGCAATGCTTATTACAATTATTTAATAGCCCTGGAAAAAAATCCCGGCGTCCACGAAAAAGAATCCATGTATATCCAATGGCTGTCCATCGTGCAGCAGTTGGGCATGGAAGGATTGGAGGGGCGGTTGCGGAAGCTGTTCAGGGAGGGGGTATAAAATATTATTTCATTTATAAATTTAGCATGTCACAAATGGGAGGTACTTAATAAATACTTCCCATTTTCATTTTCTATTGCGTACTTCTACTTTGGTACTTTATATTTTCACTAACCCCCGGCTTCAGTCGGGGGAATAAATGCAAGAAACAGGTGGGCTTTAGCCCCAAATATCAAGTAAATTGGGGCTAAAGCCCACCTGTATTTGTCCGTCCACCCCCGGCTGAAGCCGGGGGTTAGTGAAAAGTTCCAAAGTTCCAAAATAAAAGTAAAAATAATCATAAAATATATTTTCCAAAAATACAGTATATCGCGGCTGGCACAGTTTTTTCATCATTTACAAAAAACGCATCCGCCACAAAGCATTTATTTTTTTCTCCGGCCATTGATGTTAATTTTATTCTCTGTTGCAATAGCAGGACAACCATTTTTATTGTTGCACTTAATATTTTTTCGCCAAAGCAGCGATTAATTATTTTGCCAAATTCAGATATTTGGCTGGATATATATTATTGCCGTGCAATTATAAAAATATATTTTACAGACCAAACATATCTCACCTTTGCTGTCAATTAAGACGGCCCTTTAATTCATTATACTGAACCATAATGGGTTTTGTGCATAGTGGGCAGTGCTCCCCTTCTGGGGCTGGGGGCTGGCGAGGGCAAATGCACAAAACCTATTATGGTTCAGTATATCAATTATTGTCCGTCATATTTAATGTGAAAAATTCCACGTTTGCGCCCCCCTTTTTTTCACAAATAAAACGCTTCAAAAAATGAAATGGCTTTCTTACCTGATCTGGCTTTTGCCAATCTCAAACCTCTTTGCCCAAACATGCGGGGACGGGTCTGCACCGGTAGTACAATCTGCTGTCATAGGCGGCATGAAATCATGGGACGCACAAGGCGACAGCGACAATGAAAGCATCCTCCTCTGCGGCTTTCCCGCAAACGGGAACATAATTGGAGGTGAACACAGCGGGATAGATATTTCACCAAAATTCAACAGCTATTGCAACGAGGCCCGGTTTCGGTTAAACAATGCCGTCACCCTTACGCCAGCCGTTGGAGAAAACAATACCGGCCCTTGCATCAATAATTATTCAGGCGGCGGCAGCAGTAATTTGCAGGACAATGGACTGGTGTTCCAAGCAGACGGCGCAGGCTGTGTCACCATTGAATCCTTCGAGAGCTACGATGATATTTCCAATTTCGTGGATGCAGATATTACTGCCGGTGTCATTACTTTATACGCATGCCCAGAAGGCGTGTTGCTGCCCATCGAACTTAAATATTTCCGGGCTGTGCCGGAAGATAAAACCAATAATATAACTTGGGCCACCAGCAGTGAATTAAATACGGAATGGCATATTGTGGAACGTTCGGCCACGGGCACCGGCAATTGGGAAAAAATGGGACAAATAGAGGGCGCAGGCACATCAAACGAAAACCATATTTACGA
>DROJ01000237.1 GCA_011321935.1 Bacteroidota bacterium
CCCGATACTTTCTCCATGCCCTTCTGAAAGGGCGGGAATTTATTCCCCCCCCTAAATTCCCGCGCTCTTGAAAGGACAAGGAGAAAAAGCCCGATACTTTCTCCATGCCCTTCTGAAAGGGCGGGAATTTATCCCCCCCCCTAAATTCCCGCGCTCTTGAAAGGACAAGGAGAAAAAGCCCGATACTTTCTCCATGCCCTTCTGAAAGGGCGGGAATTTATTCCCACCCCTAAAAAATTCCCGTGCTCTTGAAAGGACAAGGAGAAAAAGCCTGATACCTTCTCCATGCCCTTCTGAAAGGGTGGGAATTTATTCCCACCCCTAAATTCCCGCATTATTGAAAGGACAAGGAGAAAAAGTCCGATACTTTCTCCATGCCCTTCTGAAAGGGTGGGAATTTATTCCCACCCCTAAATTCCCGCGCTCTTGAAAGGACAAGGAGAAAAAGCCCGATACTTTCTCCATGCCCTTTTGAAAGGGTGGGAATTTATTCCCACCCCTCTTGTTTTGCAAAAAGAATATTTGATCTAAATTCGCCTTTTATTTATAAACCTTATAAACCCTCATAAACCATTCTCAACCTCACAAATGAACGACACCGGCGTCATCGGTACTTTGCTTTTATTGCTCACAGCGGCCACTACCTACAAAGGGCTCCGTGACAATAAATATTTTGAAGACAACCTCTTCGAGGTTGATGGCATTCTCATTCACAAAGAATACAAACGCTTATTGAGCGCTGGTTTTTTGCATTCTGGCTGGATACATTTTGGGTTCAATATGATTGCGCTCACAGCATTCAGTTGGTCGCTGGAACTGATGTTCGGGTACTGGAAATTTTTATTGATTTATTTTGCCAGCTTAATTGGCGGGAATTTATTGGCCCTATATATACACCGCAACCACGGAGATTACCGGGCCGTCGGCGCATCGGGGGCGATCAGCGGCGTTATATTTTCTTCCATTCTTTTATTTCCGACCACCCCTATTCATTTTATTTTTTTGCCGAAAGAACTTGGCATGCCGGGCTGGCTTTTTGGGATGCTTTTTATTGCCGTTTCTATATTTGGGATAAAAAGCCAAAAAGGGAATATCGGGCACGAGGCACACCTCGGCGGCGCATTGGTAGGGGCAATTATCACTTTGTTTTTTATTCCTTTTGAAAATATAAATTGGTGGGTCGTCGCTGCGCTATTAGTGCCGACCATTTCTTTTTTATATTTAATAGCCAATAATCCATCCGTACTGATGGTTGAGGGATATTGGGGAGATAATATTGCTTCGCTAAAACGCCATCCTAAATCGAAAAACAAAACTAAAATCATCCCCATTAATAAGCAGGCAGAATTGGATTTATTATTGGAAAAAATAGGAAGGGAGGGCTTGGGCAGCCTGAGCAAAGAAGAAAAAGAACGGTTGGATAAATTGACGAACGAACTTTAGGGCAAAGACATTCCAAGTTTTTAATACTTGAGTCCACACCGAATAGTCAAAATTGGCCGATTTAGTAAATTTCTAAAATTCAACCCCACTCCGAAATTTAATTTGGAAGACATAGGATGTACCCGACTTTTCGGAGTGGACTTAAACTTTGAAAGTCTAAAACAAACATTATCACTGATGAAAAACAAAAACACCGTTTTATTATTTTTTTTATTTTTTCAATTAATTATTTTCCAAAGTTGCGGAAAAAAATTAACACCACTGATTGGAAATAATATCACCAACAATAATGCAGCATTAAAAGCCCCATATGTCATCCTTATTTCCCTCGACGGATATAGGTGGGACTATACACAAAAGTTCAAACCACCAAATATTTCCAATTTCATAAAAGAAGGTGTGCAAGCAGAATCAATGATTCCCTGCTTCCCGTCAAAAACTTTTCCCAACCATTATTCCATTGTCACGGGCATGTACCCTGACCACCACGGCTTGGTTGATAATTCCTATTTTAATCTTGATAAAAACGGTATTTATAAAATAAGGGATCGGGAAAAAGTAGAAGACGGAAGCTGGTACAATGGCACTCCCCTATGGGTGCAAGCAGTGAAGTCGGGAATGGTTGCCGCCAGTTTTTTCTTTGTCGGTTCGGAGGCCGATATACAGGGTACAAGGCCAACCTATTATTACCGGTACACCAGCTCTATGCCCAATGAAAAAAGGGTTGAACAAGCAATTGATTGGTTGAAAATGCCAGCAAAAAAAAGACCTCATCTCATTACTTTGTATTTTTCGGACATGGACGATACCGGCCATGCTGTGGGGCCAAATGCAGATAAAATATTGAAAGAAAAACTGATGAAATTAGATACCGTTTTGGGAAGGCTTTTTGATGGCGTAAAAAAAACGGGCTTGCCCGTTGACATATTTATTGTTTCCGACCACGGCATGACCAATGTCCCCAATAAACAGCTTATCCCCGTTGAGTATATCGAAAATGACAGCTTATACAGAACAGTCAACAACGGGCCGGTTGCGCATATTTATCTGCACAACAAAGTGGATTCGACAGCGGCATTTAATTATTTAAAATCAAAAGAAAAACATTACAAAACGTATTTTACAAAAGACTGCCCTCAATTTGAAATAATGCCAGAAAATAAAAATTGGGGAGATATTCAAGTGGTCATAGACCTGGGTTGGTATTTTGTTTCACAAAGGCGAATTGCGGTAGCAAATAAAATGATGGGAAAAATAAAAGGCCAACATGGCTTTGACCCAAAATACAAAGATATGCACGCTATATTTTATGGAAACGGATTTAATATAAAAAAGGGACATAAAATTCCTTCTTTTAAAAACATTCATGTTTACCCGCTTATATGCAAAATATTGGGGCTTGATGTGCCAAAAGATGTGGATGGAAAGTTGGAAGTGTTAGATGATATTTTGATAAAATAAAAACCGGCAAATAAAAAAAGGAGAATGGTAAACCATCCTCCTTTTTTTATTTCAGCTAAAAAGAAAATCAGCCGCCAAAACGGTAACCGATTCCCAATTTACCATTCAACATTAATTCTGTCCAATCTATTTCTGTCTGAGTGCCAGAACTGTCCTCATATTTGAGTTTATCAACAAAGGCACGGCCTGCTCCAACACCAATGTCAAAGACAAAACCAGAATTGCCAACAATCTTGTACCCGATCCCAAAGCCAAGGCCAAAGCGAGTTTGCTTATAGGCAGAAAAAAAAGCGTCATCGTAATCATAGCTGCGCTTGACGAAACGCATGAATACATCTGCATAAAACTTGTCAGTACCGTTGTTTGGGTTGAAATAATATTTACCGATCACTGTGACCGGGAAATTTTTATAGCTATACCCAGCGAGATCGCCCCCTCCTTTGTCAGAACCAAAACCGAGCTGAGCTTCGACACTCATATTTTCGGAAACAGCAAAATCAGCACCGACACTGAGGTTGGCAAACAAGGCACCAATGGGATTGATCGTCACATCAATCTGAGCATTGGTCTTTGTGATGAAAGCGCCAATAGAGAACATGGCGAGCAGAGCAAATAATTTAATGTTTTTCATAAAATAAAAGGTTTGATTTAGGTAAAAATATCGGCGGAAAGTTAGATATTTTAACTGTAATATCTGCGACAGTTTGCAAAATGTTGATAACTTTTCATCAATCTTCCACCCTCACCCCTTTTTCATTAAATTTAGTGACCTTTATTTCTGTGCGCCTGTTTTCCTGATGCTCCGCTTCCGAGCATGGCACACCGTCGGCGCAGTGGTTGACCAGTTGGCTTTCGCCGTAGCCGGCGGCCACGATCCGCGAGGAAGAAATACCTCTCGATATAATATAATCCACGGCAGCTTGCGCCCTGTTTTGCGACAATTTTCGGTTATATTCATATGACCCGCGGGAATCTGTATGCGAGCGGAGTTCCAGTTCAAGGGAAGGGTATTTCCGCATAAAATTAACGACTTTGTCCAGTTCGGCAGCAGCATCGGAACGGATATAAAATTTGTCGTAATCATAATATACGTCTTCCAATTTTATTACCTCGCCGACCGAAAATTCTGGTTTTGGTTCTTTTTCCAAATATAATAAAACAGTCGTGTTTTCTTTATTGCACTGTATATCATACGAATATAGCATTTCATAATCATAGCGGTACTCCCCTTTTGAAGCTATTATTTCATAATCGCAATTGCAGTCCATCGGGAAAGTGAAATCCCCGTTCCTGTCAGATAAAATATCCATTTCTTCTCCTGTGCAAGAGTTGATGACTTTTACATCGGCAAGAGGAATCGGCAATTCATTGGCACCGTCTTTCACCGTGCCTTTCATGGCAAGCGGCGGCATGTTTTTAATAGGTATCAGCCATTCTTCGTTGGCCAATATTTCTTCGGCGCGCACTGTTTTTTTCAATGGCTGGTAGCCGGGCTTGTCAACGATAACATCGTACATCCTGCCCGGTATGATCGGCAATCTCAAACCGCAACTTTTTTCGTTTTTGGTATTTAATTTTGGCGCAGCCTTATCGTCTTTATATGGTACCATTATTAAATATTCTTTCCCGTCAACGTTCATCGCTTCCATTTGCATATAGTTCATGCCATTTATAGAAGTCAATCCGTTTTTCCTGTTTTCAACCGGCTTGAGCTGCAAATCCAAATAGGCATCGCTTATCCGGTAACCCGTTTTTTCATCAACGACACATATATTGGCGAGTTTTGGTTTTTGCCCCAAAAACTTCCAAGAATATATATCGTCCTTTCCCAATCCGCCTTCCCTGTCAGAAGTCAAAAAACCTTCTGTCCCTTCAAAGTTGGTGGTAAAAGCAAAGTCGTCGGAAGAAGAATTAATCGGCTCGCTCAATAAATTGCGGACAGCTTCCTCTCCATTGGAAATCGGAATTGAAAATATGTCCAGGCCACCCATGCCGCCAAAGCCGTCGGACGACCAATAAAGGACACCTTCGGGAGAAATAAAAGGGAATATTTCATTGCCTGCCGTATTTACTTTTGAACCTAAATTTACGGGCTGTCCCCAGCTTCCGCTTTTTGACCTTTCCACCACATATATGTCCATGCCGCCAAAGCCGCCGGGACGGTTGGAAGCAAAATACAGCCAAGCCCCGTTCGGGGTAATTGAGGGGTGGCAATTATCAAAATCATTGCTGTTGAAAGGCAGTTCTTTTGCTTCCGTCCAAAGCCCGTTTTTCAATTTGGCCTCATATATTTTCAAATCAATGTTGCCCCATGAATTAGTGCCTTTTTTATTGTTGCGGGAAAAAAACATGATCGTCTCGTCGGAGGTAAAAGAACTGGCCCCGTCGTGGTATTTCCCGCTTATATCGCCGGGCAACAGTTCGGCCGGCATATATACACCTTCGGCATCTTTTTCGGCATAATATAAATCCGAATAATGCCCTTTTGCAAAGTCCTTGCTGCAAGCAAACAAAGAACCCGGCTTGCGGGTGGATGTGAACACAAGGCCCTTGCGGAAAGGCACTGCGCAAAAATCCAGTTCCCCAGAATTGAGTTCTTCTATATTTTTTACTTCGTATTCAGATGGGGAAGCAATGCTGCCCACCGGAATTGTATGCTGGGCATACAGCCCTGCGGTCAAAAGGATTGTCCCTAATGCAGTTAAGAATATATTTTTCATTTTTATTTTTATTTTAAATCCTAATTAAAATGTAAGGAGCCTATACGGCTACACAATTCCTCCCCCCAACCCTCCCGACGAATCGGGACAGGCTCTCCAAAGGGGGAGGAATCATAGAAGGGAGTTTGTAATAAATAAAAATTGCATCATTAAAATTATTTGAGGCCAGAGATATTCCAGATTTTTAAAATCTGATTTTTTTCTGGAAAAAACTTCTCCATACGTTTACTAAACTTTTAAAGTTTAGTAAACGTGGAAGCTACTTGAAAAAAAATTAAAAATACCGCAAATGGTTCACGCTGCAATCTTTGCATTTAAACGTATATCCGAGCATTATTTCAAAACTTCCGGTCGTGAATTTTTCCAGTTCAGAAGTGGTAAAATCCATGGCCATTCCCAGCCTCATTCCATTGGTAAACTGAAACCCAATAAGGCCATCAACTGAGTCCGCCAAGCGGTAACTGAGTCCCGCTATTATTTTGTCCATTAAAATAAAATTGGCGTTGAGGTCAAGGTCAACTGGGGCATTTTTATTATAGGTCAATAAAAAAGAGGGGATAAATTTCACGTTTTTTGTCAGTTTGGTAATCACCCCCGCCGTCACATAGGAAGTCAAGGTGGAAGCCTTTTCTATTTCCGTTCCTGAACGGTCGAGAAAGAGGGTGTTTTTTAATAATCTCGGGACAGAAATTCCCACGAAATAATTATTCGAATAATAATAGGCGCCCAGTCCAAAGTTGGGTGCAAAGGAAGATTCGTTCGCCCCCGGAATAAAATCATCCACTAGGTCAAACGGGTCGGCCTTTCTCCAATTTATTTTTGCTTGCTCTATCCTCCCCTGCAGGCCAATGCTCAATTTTGAGGTTTCGTTTATTTTGATATGGTAGGCGTAAAAAAGGTCAATGGCCGTTGTTTTTACTTTGCCTATTTCGTCGGCAGTAAGGTTGATGCCCATCGCATTCCGGCCATCCGAAAACGGCGCATGCAAACTAAAACTGGCAGTCGTTGGCGCACCGTCTATGCCCGTCCATTGTTTCCTAAATAGCCCCAACAAATCGAAGGTGCCTTTGCTGCCGGTATATGCCGGGTTATACGACAATTTATTGTACATATAATGCGTGAACTGAACGTCGCTCTGCGAATATCCAGCACATGCAATTATTGTAAAAAACAGGAGTATTGATAATTTTTTCATAATCAATTTGAAATTAAAATGAAAATGAAAATTAAAATGAAAACCAATCACTGCATTAATTGAATACCCGTGTTTTAATTTTCATTTTAATTTTCATTTTAATTTATCTAGTCACTGTAAAATATCCTTGCAAGCATTCCTCGCTGTCCATGTCCAATTGCAGCAAGTAGAAATACGTGCCCGGGGGAAGCGGTGTACCGCGGTAAGTACCTTTCCAATCGTTCTCATAAGGCTGCGCCTCATATATTTTGTCGCCCCAGCGGTTGAACACTTTTAGGTTGTTGTTTTTATATAAATTATCCAAACATGGAACCGTCAGGAAATCATTTGCGCCGTCGTCATTTGGCGTGATGATATTTGGCACAAAACAACGGTCGTCTTCTATATTTGAATTGACTTTTATTTTGACCAAAGCCTCTGCACATAGGTCGGGGCAATCTGGGTTGCATATTTCATAAATAAAATTATCGCTTCCAGAAAACTTATCGTTTGGCATATAAACCAATTGATTGTTGTCCCTTATTTCCACATTTCCGTTTACCGGCGAACTGACAATTTTTATTTCCCAATCCTCCACATTTCCAAACTCATCATTTGCCATGAGGTCTTCTGTTGTCAAAGAATCGGAAAACAATATTTGGAATACATCGTCCTCCGCTTTCAGGTCGCTGTAAACAAAAACCTGCGTCGCTTCCGACCTGAAAGAACAGCCGTCCGTTTCTATCAAAACCAGGTATTCGCCGCTGTTTTTCTCCCTCGCATCTTCGAGGACGGGGTTCACGGAATTGGAAGTAAAGCCTTGCGGGCCACGCCACTCATAAGTCGCCCCCGGCACATCGGCAATGCCCAGCTCGATAATGTCGCCCGGACAAGCAATATTCAGGCTGTCGGTCGTATTCGTTGCTTGCAGGTTTGGCGCTGCCTGAACCGACACGTCCTGTGCATTGGAGGACTGGGAAGTGCAGCCGCCGACGCTTGCCGTAACGGTATAGATTCCAGCATTTGAAAAATCGGTGTTGTCCAAAAACAAGGTCGGGATGGCCGTTGTCGAAATCTCCGTTGCGCCGCTGCCGTCGTCGAACCACCAATGGTACTCCACGTTCTCGCCTGCTACCATTGTGCTGTTCAGTTCCAGCATTTCGCCCTCGCAAAGAATGTCGTCGTTCAGGGAAAGCACAGGCGCCATGTTCAGCGAATTGGTGACCATGACATCCTGCGCATTGGACAACTGCGTGGAGCAGTTGCCAACGTTGGCCATGACGGTATAAATGCCTGAATTAGAGCCTGTTAGGTTGTCCAAAAAGAGGGTCGGGATATTGGTAGTGCCCAGGGAGACCGCTCCGTTGCCATCGTCAAAGAACCACTCGTAGCTCACATTGCTGCCGCTGATGATGCTGCTGTTGAGTTCGAGCATTTCACCCTCACAGAGCGTACTTTGGTTGATGGAAAGGGCAGGCGTCTGGTCGGTTATGTCGCCCGTTATGGAAACCGATTGCGAATTGGAAGGCTGCGAGGTACAGTTGCCAACGCTTGCTGTCACTTCGTAAATCCCAGAATTTGCGGGTGCCACATTTCCGAGGAAAAAGGTCGGCACGTTGGTGGTACCGAGCGAAACCATGCCGCTTCCATCGTTAAAAAACCACTCGTAAACCACATCCGTACCGCTGACAATGGTGCTGTTCAGTTCGAGCATTTCACCCTCACAAAGCACACTCTGGTTGAGGCTCAACTGAGGCGTTTGGTCGGCGAGGCCGTCCGTTACTGCTATGTCCTGCGCATTGGAAAACTGCGTTTCGCAATTGCCGACATTAGCGGTCACCGTATAAATGCCGGTGTTCGCAGCGCCCGCATTTTCAATAAAAAATGTGGGGAGGTCGGTGGTGCCCAAAGAAACGGGGCCGTTGCCATTGTCGAACCACCACTGATAAGTGACGTTGCCGCCATTAAAAACAGAGCTGTTCAGTTCGATGGTATTTCCCTCGCAAGGCTGGTCGTCCAAAACCGAAAGCAAGGGGGTTTGATTGAAAAAATCGTTGGTAATTTCAACACTCTGGGCATTGGACGGAGAGGTGATGCACAGCCCCATCGTTACCGTTACGGTATAGATGCCCGTATTGGCAATGCTCGCATTTTGGATGAAAAAAGTAGGGCTTTCAGTCACTCCCAATGAGGCCGGGCCATTGCCGTTGCCATTGTCAAACCACCACTCGTACTGCAAGCCACTACCCGAAAAGGAGGTGCTGTTCAGCTCTATGGTCTGGCCTTCGCAAAGCACATCTTCGTCCACGTTGAGCTGCGGTACGATGCTGCTGAGGTCGTTGTTCACCTCAACATTCTGCTCGTTGGAAACCAAACTGCTGCAATTGCCGCTGGTAATCATCACGCTGTAAAAACCAGAATTGGCGGCTGTCGAATTTTCAATAAACAAGGTGGGCACAGTGGTCGTACCGACCGAAACATTCCCGCTGCCGTTGTTGAACAACCAATGATACTGCACATTTGGGCCAGCGTATGGCGTACTGTTCAGTTGAATGGTCTGCCCGGTGCAGAGCAGGTCTTCGTCCACGTTGAGCTGCGGTACGACCGAGTTGAGTTCCTCGTCCACGGTCACGTTCTGTGAATTGGAAAGCTGCGAAGAGCAGTTGCCGATGTTGACGGTCACGTTGTAAACGCCTGCGTTGCTGCCGTCCACATTTGGTATAAAAAAGGTCGGCACATTGGTCGTTCCCAAAGAGACCGAACCGCTGCCGTTGTCGAACCACCACTCGTACTGCACGTTGCCGCCCTGGACAATGGAGCTGTTCAGCTCGATCATTTCGCCCGAGCAAAGCGCATCTTCGTCCACGTTGAGCGAAGGCGTCTGCGAGAAGGTATTGTTGACCTCCACGTTTTGCAAATTGGACATCAACGAACTACATCCACCTATCGAAACCTGAACGGAGTAAACTCCTGAATCATTGGCGTCCAAATTGTTGATAAAATAGGTGGGGACAGTGGTGGTGCCGAGGGAGGCCATCCCGTTGCCGTTGTCAAAAAACCATTCGTAAACGACATCGCCGCCACTGTAAATACTGCTGTTCAGTTCGAGCATTTCATCCACGCAAAACTGGCTGCTCGATGCTTGCAATGTGGGCGTTTCGGGGCTGTCGTTGATGGTGAGGTCAAAACTTGCAGGCGTGCCCACGCAGCCTTCCGAAGTATATAAAAAGAGGCTGTATTCGCCTTCGTCGGCAATGGACAAGTTGTTGAGGGTCAGTTCAAAAGGCCCTTGTTC
>DROJ01000238.1 GCA_011321935.1 Bacteroidota bacterium
ACTAGACTAAACACCGGGCTTGGTTAGCACCAATGTAGGAGAGAATCTCTGACCGATCCGCCTTCTGCCAGGTTAAAAATGGCAAGATAAGGCGCTGCTCCTGTTTTTCAAGCATTTTTCAAAGAACTCCTTGGATAGAGACTAAGCAGCTACAAACTTTCATCACTCAACAACCAATCGCTGGTGCCCCGTCCGTTCTCCCGAACGGATATTCACAACATACAGACCTGCCGGGCAATTGTCTGGCAAGCTGACCGAAACAGTGTTTGTGCCACGTCCGAGATTTGCTTTTTCTTCCAACATTGTCCTGCCCTGTGTATCGGTGATTTGGATGGTCGCAACCTGATTTTCGCTGGACTCGACCCGCAGCGTGATATATTGGCTGGCCGGGTTCGGATAAATTTTAAAAGCCACCTCTTCTGCCGGTGCTGCCTCTGATGTGGCAGTGAGCATGGGTTCTGCAATAAATACATTTTCCTGGATGATGGTCACGGGCGTATTGCGGCGGACGACATCGGCCAGGGTGGTATGTTTTATCCAGTCCTTTTGTTCTGGGGTGAGGTCATCGTCGTTTTCATAATAAAAGCGGTCGCCATCGCGCAGCGCCATGAACTGCTGCTCGATGATGGTCATGGCCGTTGGGCCAAAAAGGGCGCCCGGCATATGGTTTTCGGCGAGCATTCCCACCCAGGGGTCAACGTTGTTGATGTCGCCGTAAACAAATTCAAAGGATTGGTTGGTGAGCGGGTCGGAGGTGAATTCCGAAAAGTCGTTCAGCCTCGGCAGGCCAAAATCGGCGCGCACCGTATTATAGTCGGGCAGTCCCCTTTCCCTGCCCCGGTTGATGTTGATGGCGGCGAGGTCGAGGCCACCGTCGCCGGGGGCGCCAAAGAGGAAGTTGCGCAGGTCGTCTATCACTTTGCAGTCAAACTCCTGCTCTACCACGGTGGCCATGCCGATAAAATACGGCTCGATGCCGCCCACTTCCATGATTGCAGTCGGGTTAAAATAAGCATCCCGCAGCAGGATGTCGCCCTCGGGCATATAGTTGCCGGCATTGTCCATGCGCACCATCAGGTTGTTGATGGTGGTATGCCCGTAGCGGTAGGCAGCGGTGCTGAAAATGTTCATGATGCCGGGGTTGATTTCCGGGTTGTAGCCGTTGTAAGCGGCCACCTCCATGCCCAAAGTAGGCAGCCACTCTTCGTAAACGATGGCCTGAATTTCGGCGCCGACCAGTTTGCGGGCCTGCTGGAAAAGCATTTCGTCCGACCAGCCGGGGTGTTCCGTTTTCAGTTCATCGCAGAGGCGGTTGTGCTCGCGGGCGAACAGCGTGTGGATGGCTGTCAGGAAGGGGTTTTCGTTGGCGCGGAAATCACCGGAAACAAACCATTTTTCGACAAAAGGGTAGGGCATCGCCATAGCCGGGGCATTGGGGTCAACCGGGGCATCGAGTTCGCCGGTCATGGTATTGAAGGGTAGCAGGTTGCCCGCCGACATTTTCAATTTGCCATCATTAAAGGTGCGCAGCCAATTGGCCCAGGCCATGCTCGAACCGTAAATCCCAGAGGCGTCAATGAATGCCGTGATGGAATTGGTGTATTGCCGGGGGTTGGTTTCGTCGGTGCCGGTGCCCGCCAAATAGGCCGAGCGGTGCATCGGGATAACGGCGTCGCCGCTGCCGCTTGGGTCAAAAAACGCATCGAAAGGAGGGACGGCAATATCCAGCGATTCGTTTTGGCCGTCGTCAGACCGGGTAATGTCGTGGTCAATGAACTGGCCCCATGCCCAAGTATAGGCACTCAGCCCCCGCACGTCGTCGAGCAAAGTGTTTTGTGAAAAAATAGAGTTGCTGATAAAACGGGGGTTGGGGCGGCCGATGCCTCCCGGCGAGGAGATGGCATCGCCAAACCCGTTGCTGCCGACCTGTGGCAGCACGGCGCCGGCCGATCCATATTCAGGATGGCCGGGGTTGTTGAACATGCCGCTGAAAGTGCGGAACTCCTGCGCCGAGGCAAGCTGCACCGCAAACAGGACGAAGATCATTGAGCAAACTAAGTGTGTAAAATTTTTCATGGAAAATAATTTTGTTTGAACGAGAAGCAGCCCGCAGGCTGCTTTTTTATTCGTGGAACAATATGGTGTTTCAAGTTGAGGGCGAGGGGCTGTTTTCGTTTTTGTTTTAGGGACGGGGCAGGTTTGATTTGCAAATAAAAGGTTAAAGACTATTTAATCTTAATAGTGCCTAAAAAAATGTGCCAGCAATCAAAGCCTCAATTTCCCCTCTTTGATTTTTGCGCTCAGCTCTTCCAAAGAGGTCTTTTCAAACCGGTCCAGGAACACGCTTTTTACATTTATCCAAAAGTCGTGCATCGGGCAGGGCGCTGCTATGCCGCAGTCGGGATGCCCTAAAAAACAGGTGTCGAAATAGTCTTCTCCCTCCAATATTTTTACGATCTCGACCATGAACACCTGCCCCGGCGGCCGGGTCAGGGCAACGCCTCCATGTGGCCCGCGGCTGGAATAGAGGATGCCGTTTTTAGTGAGGGTCTGCAGGATTTTTGTCAAAAAATGAAACGAAATATCCATGCTTTCAGACATCTCCCTGATGCTTACATACTCTTTCTCGTTCTTCTGGGATGCCACGTAAATCAAGGCACGCAGGCCGTAAATACTGGCATTTGAAAGGACTTTCAATGGAGGTGGTTTTGGTTTAAGACAATTTAGTCCCAAAAGAAAAGATTTTATGGGAAGTTTCCAAATGAATGGGCTATGATTTTTTGCTTGGCGCGTATTCAGCGCAAGGGCGCGAGGGGGCAAAGGGGTGCAATGAGGGAGTGAATATTGGGTAATGGAAAGTTTTAACTGATGTGTTTTCAACGCAAGGCCGCAAGGCAACGCAATGAAAAACCAACGGATTATTGCGTTGCCTTGCGCTCCTTGCGGCTTTGCGTTGAAAACTTATCAGTTAAAAAAGGCCTCCACCAAAAAATGGGTAATGAAAAATTGGCACAGCGCAAGTTTTTCATTTTCCCCGAGGTTTCGGGACGAGCTATTTCCATTTTAATTTCCCTCCGATTTCACCCGTTTCGCTTCCTCCTCCAGACCCGTTTTCCTTTTCCTCGATTTCACGTTCTGGTTGCCAAAGCGGTAGCTCAGGCTCAGGCTCACCCGTTGGCTGTCCCAGCGCCCGCTGCCCGTGGAAACGAGGCCGTCGAATTTGGAAAAACCAGTAAAACCAGATTGGTCAAAAATATCGTTGGCGCTCAGTTTCACGTTGAGGGCGTCCTGCAAAAACCTGCGCTGCAGGCCGAGGTTGAGGCTCCAACTGTCGTCGTATTCAAACACGCCGCCCCACACGCCAGGGCCGGAATACCAGCCCGACACCTCGCCTTTGAATTTGCCCGGCAGGGCGATGGTGTGCTGCGAATAGATGTTGTAGGTGAAGGCCTGCAGGTCAATGGTAGCGCCATCGCCGTAGTCCGCTTGGTTGTCGAGGTGCGAGGCGCTGAGGTTGAAATAGGCGTCCCAGCCTTTCATCAAGCCCACCGGGGCGCTGATGTTGGCACTCCAAACGGTCTGCTCGGCGAGGTTGGCCCAAGTGATGAAGCCCGCCCGCGGGTCGAGGTCGTCGGGGGCGATGAGGCGGGTTATCTGGTCGCTGGTGCGGCTGTACGCGACCTTGAAATTGTAGCGGTACTTGAGGGTATAGCCCAGCTCGATGTTGTTGACGATTTCGGGGCGGAGGAAGGGGTTGCCCTTTTCAAATGACAGCTCGCTGGTTCGGCTGTTGAAGGGGTTGAGCACGTTGTAGTCGGGGCGGTTGATGCGGCGGCCATAATTGAGGGCGAGGCTGTGCATGGGGGCTACCTGCCAAGTCAGCCCGGCACTGGGAAACCAACTGATGTAGTTGAGCTCTACCGGGTCTTCCTGAAGTTCAGGGAGGAAGGCTGTCAGCTTGCCCGTGGCATCGGTCTGCTCGGCACGGAGGCCGGCCGAGAAGCTCCATTTTTCGCCCAGCGGGCGGGCAAAACTGAGGTAGCCAGCATACACGTTTTCGTCGTAATCAAAGCGGTTGGAGAGGCTGTTGTCCTGCACTGCCGTACCGTTGGCGCCGTCAAAAACCAAAAAAGTATTGTCGGAAACGACCCTGCTCAACTTGGAGCCGATGCCCAGTTTGCCGCCCAAAATATTTTCCTCAAAATCAATTTTAAAAGTGTAAATGTCAATGTCGGTCGGCGTGTCGTAGGAGTTGGTGACCTCGGTCAGCAGGGTCTCTTCATTGGCATCGAAGTATTGGTTTGGCTGGAGGCGCTTGCTCTCGTTTTGGTAATTTCCGTAATCGAGGTCGAGGTTGAGGCTGCGGCCTTTTTTGTTGTCGAAACGGTAATTTAGGTTGTAGGTATTTTGCTTTCTAACAAAGTCGTTGCGGTTGGTGGCCACGAGGATGCTGTCAATTTGCGCAGGCGTTTCGAGCGCAGCGATGCTGATGCGGTTGAAGGACTTGGCCGCCCCGTCGGCCTTGCCGCCGCTGATAAGAAAACCGAAAGTCTGGTTTTTTGCCAAAAAGAAATCGCTGCCGAGGCGGAAGTTGTAGTCCTGCGAGCCGGTGAAGTGGTTGTTGATTTCGTCCATGAAAATGCCGTTCTGCTCGTTGGTGAATTTCATGTTCATAAAACGGTCGCGGTCGCCGGTGCCTGCCATGCCGAAGACGTTCATTTTCTGGTTGCGGTAATTGCCGGTGAAAGAGGCGTTGGACTGCCAAAGGTCGCCCTTGCTGGAGGTGGCCGTAACCGAGCCGTTGGCGCCGAGGTTTTTGTCCTTTTTCAGCCGCAGGTCAATGATGCCCGCATTGCCCTCGGCCTCGTATTTGGCCCCCGGGTTGGTGATGATGTCAATGCGGTCAATCTGTTCGGCGGAGAGGTTTTTCAGGTAGTTGCTGAGGTCTTCGCCGCCGAGGGGGAGGCGTTTGCCGTCCACATAAACGAGTACGCCGGCGCGGCCCAGCACGTTGATATTGTCGTTGTTGTCAACGGTCACGCCGGGGGCTTTGCGCAGCAGTTCGATGGCATCCGAACCGACGCTGTTGATGGTGCCCTCCACATTGAAAACGGTGCGGTCGGGCTTCACTTCGACCATCGCCCGCTGGGCGGTCACGGTGGCTTGCGCCAATTCTACGGTGGGGTCGAAAGCCCAGGTGCCGAGGTCGAGCTGCTGCCCGTCGGCGAGTTCGATGCC
>DROJ01000239.1 GCA_011321935.1 Bacteroidota bacterium
ATCGGTGCTGACGCAAAACGAGGGCAAAATGGACGGCTACCAAGTCGCCTCCGCCCGCCTCGAACACGAATGGACCGGCGCTAAATTTAACTGCCGCTTGTTTTTTAAAACAGAAAACATTTGGGACGCCAGCTACCGGGTCATCGAACGGCGGGCCATGCCGGGGCGGTATTTTAGGATGGGCGCGGCGCTCGTTTTGAGGTGATGTCCCGAATTCACTTCGGGGCATCACCTCAAAATTTCGGCATCACTTGAAAAAAATAAAGACTATAAAACATCAACAAACCGAAAATTCAACCCCGGACGAAACACTAAATTTCGGACAGGTTGAACGACGGGCAACAACAATCAAAACGGATTATGAAAAAAACATTTACACTCATTGCAGCACTCGTTTTCAGCACTTTTTTGCTGGCGCAAACAACCGTTGATTTCGAAGACTTTAGCCTCCCCGCCGAGGGCTTTCTGAACGGCAGCGACGGCAGCGGCGGCTTCAGTTCCAACGGCTTCTTCTTCCCCAACGACTACAATGCAGATTGGGGCTCATGGTCGGGCTGGGCCATTTCTGCCGCCACCGATACGCAGACCCCCGGCTTCATGAACCAGTACAGCTCCATCTCCGGCGGCGGTGTCGGCGGCTCGGCCCAATACGCCGTGTCCTTCGTGGCAGGCAGCAGCGGGATAAAAATCGGAGAGCCGCGGGTAGTGGACAATGTGGCCATCAACAACGGCACTTACCCTTACCTGAGCATGTTGGAAGGCGATGCCTTCGCCAAAAAATTTGGCGGCGAAGACGGCAACGACCCCGATTTTTTCCTGCTCACCATCAAGGGCTGGCTCAATGGCGAGCAGCAGGGCGACAGCATCGGTTTTTACCTCGCCGACTACCGCTTCGCCGACAACTCGATGGACTACATCGTCAGCGAGTGGACCACGGTTGACCTCTCCACATTCGATGCCGTGGACAGCCTCTCCTTTTCGCTTTCCTCCAGCGACGTGGGCATGTTCGGCATGAACACGCCCGCCTATTTTTGCATGGACAACCTGAATTTCACCTTCATCCTCGATGCCAACGAGCAACCCGCAGAACTCGACGTTTCGGTCTTCCCCAACCCCGCCACCGACTACCTGCGCATCGTCTGGAACGAGCAGCAGGAGGCCACTGCTTCTATATTCAATTTAAATGGCCAATTAATACAAAAAATGCCGCTTTCCACTGGCCAGCAAAACATGGACGTGCAGGCATTGGCAACGGGCATGTATATTTTGAAAATACAAACAGAAGAGGGATGGATGAGCGTGCGGTTTGTGAAAAAATAAATGGTTTGAATGGTTGAATGGTTAAATGGCTGAATGGTTTTCCCTCACGGCGAGTACAAGTCCTACGGGAAAACCATTAAACCATTAAACCATTAAACCATTAAACCATTAAACCATTTACCTTATATTTGTCAGAAAATAAAAAATCATGACAGCTACAACTGCACATTTTGGCAAGGGCACAAAGGAAATAGGGCAGGTTGCGCCTATTTCAAAAGAGGACTTCCTCCGCGAATATTCGGATATGGAGGACGGGTACAAATATGAGTGGAACAACGGCGCCGTCGAGAAAACTACTGCTATGGACCAATATCAATTTTTTATTCAAAACATTCTTTTCAGGTTATTCATCAAAACTAAAATGTTCCAAAGAGGAGGCCTGCTTACTTCTGAGGGGAATATGGACACTTCCCCTACTCAAATGAGAAGGCCAGACCTTGCGGCATATACAAAGGAGCAATTGGAAAACATGAAAAAAGGTGAAAACCAAATAGCCCCGTGGGTTGCAGAAATCATTTCCACAAACGACAACATCAACAAGGTCAACGGCAAACTGGAGGAATACTTCAATGCTGGCGTTCAGGTGGTCTGGCATATTTTCCCGGATTCAAAACAAGTTTATGTTTATACCGCAATTGATAAAGTAACCATCTGCCGGGGCAAAACAATTTGCAGCGGCGCACCCGCCATCGAAGGTTTTGAACTGAGCGCCGATGATTTGTTTTCGTGAATAATTTACTGCCTTATTATTGCCTTTGTTTTTTAGGCGGTATATAAGATGTAATGCTTTTTTTTCGAGGGTCGTGAGACCCTCGAAAAAAAACACTACATTTGTTACACCGCCATTTTTTTAAAATAATACTCAAAAAATATTTTCCGGTTTACGTTTACCAAACTTTAAAAGTTTGGTAAACGTGGACTTCAAAACTACTTTTTTTGAAAAATATAATTATTGCACTCGCCATTTTTGCGGCACTGCCCGCCTTCTCCCAGCACCAGAATGCTTGGGACATTTTTTCGCAAACGGAATTTCAAAAAACGTTTTCCAAAGAACTGGGCATGTTCATGACCTGGCCCAAATTCTCGGACGATATTTTAAAATGGCAGGGGAAAGAAGTAACCATTGTCGGCTATATTATACCCACCGGGGAGGCGGGCGGCTTCGATGGCATCATTATCTCAAAATATCCCTACGCCATGTGTTTCTTCTGCGGAAAGGCAGGCGCTGAAAGTGTCGCTGAACTGCGGATGAAAGAAAAAGCCCCCGATTTTGACATGGACAAACCATATGTTTTTAAAGGGAAATTACTGCTCAACGACAGTGATTTTGACCAGTTGAATTTTATATTGACGGAGGTGGAACTGACAGGTTTGTGACTTATACTGCTCCACTTTAGGTTTTGTGCATTTGCCCCCGCCAGCCCCCAGCCCCAAAAGGGGAGAACCTGCGCTCGATGCACAAAACCTAAAGTGGCGCAGTATATACTGCGCCATTTTAGGTTTTCCCGAAGGGTAGGGCAAGCCGTGCATTTGCCTCTTTCCATCACTTCTGCAAAACAATTTTCTCCGTCGCCAAACCATCTTTTGTATCTATACCAATAAAATAAGTGCCGCCCGGCAAATGGCTTAAATTCAAATCCGCCCGCACGCCATTTATATTTTTATAAAAAACAGATTTTCCCAAAATATTGAACACTTGTATTTCACCATTTATATTTCCGGGGAAAACAATTTCAAGCCGCCCTGATGTCGGGTTGGGATAAATATTAAAATCCGTTTTTTCAAAACGCACACTCGCAATATTTGAATAAGAAAAAACGCCATCGTAATCATATTGTTTGAGGCGATAGTATAATGTCCCATTTTCTGGTTTCAAATCAACCATTTTATAAGAACGGGAAGACAGGGTATTGCCTTTGCCTTCCACCTTGCCAATGTCTTTCCATATGCGGCCGTCCAAAGAACGCTGCACCAAGAAATAATCATTGTTTTGCTCATTGACACTTGTCCAACTTAACATCACGCTGTTATCTTTTGGAAAAGCCCGCAGAGGAGATAAATACTCAACGGCGAGCGGACTTTGAAATTCATAAGCCCCGATATCCGGCGTTCCGACAATGGGGTTTCCTGCATAATCGGTGGTCAGCCCAACATTGGTTCCTGCGTTTATGGCAGGCGATGATGCAGTCAATTTAAAATCTTCAGGCTCGGAAAATGTACCCGAGGCGTTCTCGAAAAGCGGGTCGCCGGTGTTGGAATTAGGGTCGAACACACAATTGGGATATGAATATGTTTGCCATGTCGTAAGATTTGCCCCGGTGGTGCCGGCAACAGGTATAAAATAGAGCAGCTCACTATCAGGATAGAACAGGTTATAATCTGAATTCATAGGCGTAGTGCCGGAGATAAATTCGATATGAGCATTGCCGGGATTGTATGAGATATTGTTTTTCATATCGACCGCAAAATAAGTACCGGGTGGGAGGTTTCGGCTGGTTCGATAACCGATGCCACAATTAAAAGCCACGTTGTTATATACCTCTACTCCATCTTCATAATTGATATAATACCCTCGAACCGCATTGACCAC
>DROJ01000240.1 GCA_011321935.1 Bacteroidota bacterium
AACCACTAAATGCCTGCCGGTAAGCAGGGTTTGAATGGTTTGAATGGCTTGAATGGTCAAATGGCTCAAATGGGTTTATTAACCATTCAAGCCATTTGACCATTCAAGCCATTTCATTGCTTTTTTGAAAAAGAGCGCAAAGTTAGATTAATTAACGGCAGTGGGCAAGGGATATTTGTTTTGTTTGAAGTAGCTGGAATGCCTGCCCTATTGTTTATGTAAATATTTGTTGTGTCAACTATCCGAGAAGTTGTTTGCACCATAATAAGAAACAGCAAATATCTACCATATTGCTAATTTTACGCTATGCTCAACCATTTAAGCCATTCAACACTTTTTTATGAAAAAAAACAACTTATTCTTCCTCATCCTTTTTGCCCTGTCCTTTCACTCGTCATCAGCCCAAAACGATAATGTGAGAATGAAAAAAAAAGCAATAACCCTCATCCCCGTGGACGGGCTGGACAGCTACCCCGTCTATAAAGGCAATGACCTTGGGCTGACCTATTCCAAAAGAAAATCAGTTTTCAAATTATGGTCGCCTGCGGCAAAAGAGGTGACCCTGCGGCTCTATGAAAAAGGCGAAGGCGGAAAAGCCGTTTTGACGAAAAAAATGAAGCCGAAAGGCAAGGGCCTTTGGCTGGCGAAAACAGGCGGCAACAAGGAAGGCCTTTTTTATACCTATCAGGTCAGCTTGGGAGATACCCTGCTCGCCGAAACGCCCGGGCCATACGTGCGGGCAACCGGGGTGAACGGCCTGCGGGGCATGATCGTTGACTTCGCAAAAACAAACCCCGAAGGCTGGCAAAATGACCAACGCCCCCCCCTCGCCCATTTTCAAGACATCATTTTATACGAGCTGCACCTGCGCGACATTTCCGTTCACGAAAATTCTGGCATCAAAAACAAGGGCAAATACCTCGGCCTTACCGAAACGAGCACCAAGACCCCGGACGGCCTGTCCACCGGGCTTGACCATATCAAGGAGCTCGGCGTGACGCATGTCCACCTGCTGCCCGTTTTTGATTTCCTGTCAATCGACGAATCAAATTTGGACCAGCATAAATACAACTGGGGCTACGATCCGCAAAATTACAACGTGCCGGAAGGCAGCTATTCTACCGACCCATATGACGGCAGGGTGCGCATCCGGGAGTTCAAAACAATGGTGAAAGCCCTCCACGAAAACGGCCTGCGGGTCATCATGGACGTGGTGTATAACCACACCGGCTCCACGGAAAACTCTTCCTTCAACCTCACCGCACCTTATTATTACTACCGTTTGGACGAAAACGGGTTTTTCTCGGACGCATCGGGCTGCGGGAACGAAACCGCATCGGAAAGGCCGATGATGCGCAAGTTCATGATCGAGTCCATGAAATATTGGGCGCAGGAGTACCATGTGGACGGCTTCCGGCTTGACCTCATGGGCATCCACGACATCGAAACCATGAACCTCGCCGCTGCTGAACTGCACAAAATAGACCCGACCATTTTTATTTATGGGGAAGGCTGGACGGCCGGAACCAGCCCGCTGCCCGAGATCAGGAGGGCTGTCAAGGCCAACGCCAAGAAGCTAAAAGGGGTGGCCGTCTTTTCCGATGATTTCAGGGACGGGGTGAAAGGAAACGTTTTTGAACCAAAGGCAGCCGGCTTCGCCACCGGGAATTACAAGCTCGCCGAAAGCGTGAAATTCGGGATAACAGGGGCAGTTAACCACCCGCAGGTGGACTACGCCAAAGTCAATTATTCGAAATTTGCCTGGGCAAACGAGCCAGCGGACTGCATCAATTATGTCTCCTGCCACGACAACCATACGCTCTGGGACCGCCTCGTCAATTCCCGGAAAGGCGACCAAGAAGCAGACCTTTTAAAAATGGACAAGCTGGCGCAAACCATGGTCTTGACTTCGCAGGGCATCCCTTTTTTATTGGCGGGCGAAGAGTTTGTACGGACAAAAGAAGGGCTTGACAATTCGTATCAATCTGCTGACCGATTCAACCGGATCAATTGGGACAACAAAAAAAAATACAAAGACCTTTTCACTTATTATAAAGATTTGATCGCCCTGCGAAAAAAACATCCGGCCTTCAGGATGGGCACTGCGGAAGCCATCCGAAAAAACATCAAATTTATGGACAGCCCTTTTGATTATATCATCGGCTATTCCATTGACGGGGCGGCTGCCGGCGATAGCTGGAAAAGAATATTGGTAATTTTTAACGGCAGTAAAATAGGAAAACGCATGACCATACCGGATGGTAACTGGAAAATGATCTGCAATAATTACAGGATTTCTGAAAACGGGATGGGTAAAGTGAACGGGAACAAAATCAACTTGCTCCCCTGGTCCGCGTATATTTTAGCGGAGGAATAAACGACAACCGAGGATATATATCCTCGGCTGCCGGGATCGAGGATATATATCCTCGGCTGCCGGGATCGAGGATATATATCCTCGGCTGCCGGGATCGAGGACATATATCCTCAGCAGATAAAAACAAAAACAAGCACAAAATGAAAGTTGACATATTGGCCATTGGGGTACACCCCGACGACGTGGAACTGAGCGCAAGCGGCACTATCCTCAAACATATTGCAATGGGCAAAACCGTCGGCCTGCTCGACCTGACCCGTGGCGAACTGGGCACCCGCGGCACGCCCGAAATCCGCGATAAAGAGGCACAGGCATCCGCAAAAAAAATGGGCGCGCTGTTCCGTAAAAATTTAGAAATGGCGGATGGGTTTTTCGCCCATTCCAAAGAAAATATTTTAAAAATAATAGAAGTGGTGCGCTGGTGCCAACCAGAAATCATTTTGGCCAACTCTGTCGAAGACCGCCATCCCGACCACGGGCGGGCAGCTAAATTGGCCGCCGAGGCCTGCTACCTTTCCGGCCTTGTAAAAATACCCACCAGTGGCCCCGGCGGAAAGCCGCAAGACCGCTGGCGCCCGAAAAATGTTTTCCACTATATCCAAGACCGAAACCTCACGCCCGATTTTGTAATTGATATCAGTCCATATATGGAAGAAAAAATAGAACTGATCCTTACCTTCCGTTCGCAATTTTATTTGCCGGAAGGCAAAGAATATGACAAAGAATTGGCGACGCCTATTTCGGGCGAGGATTTCATGGAATTTATGCGGGCGAAAGGCAGGTCGTTTGGCAGGTCAATCGGAGCGGAATACGCGGAGGGCTTTATTAAAAGCAGGGTGTTCGGGGTGGATAATTTATTTGATTTAATTTGAGAAATTATTATTTTAAATAAAATGAAAACCACTATTTCTATATTCTTATTTATTATTCTTCCGGCATTTTTATATTGCCAAAAAGAATTGACGGTTTATTCCACATTTTCAAAAACCGAACCCTTACGATCAGAAAAATTGAACTTCAAACTGGAAAAATAATTTACGAAAAGGAAAATGTTTTTCGAATTGAGGGTAGCCTTAGTTCATGACAAAGCCAAGCATTCATCATTAACCGTTCATTCCTTCCTCATTTTCAAAGACAAAACCATCGGCATCTTCACGCCGAATTTATCCGCTCCCCACACATACCTGCCGGGTTCTCTTTCCACCAAATTTGGAAAACAATTATACGGCGAGAAGTCGTATTCGTTGAGTTCGAGCAGGGTCAATCCCTCGTTCAAAAGGGCGTTCACCTTTTCTGAAATGGAGTGGTTCCAGAAATATTCCGTGCCTTTGGCCTTGCTGTCGGAAGTGGCGTAACTGCCTTCCACTTCCTCTTTGAAAGGTTCGCCTTTATTGAAATAGCTGTACTCGACTTGGTGGTTTTCAAAATTGAACATATACAAGGTGGGATGGAATTCTGCGATATAAAAGAGGCCTCCCTTTTTCAAATATCGGCTGACGATGGCCGCCCATTTTTCGAGGTCGGGCAACCAAACGGTCGTTCCATAGGAAGTAAAAACAATATCGAATTTTTCGTCGAGAACATCCGGCAGGTCGTAAATATTTGATTCTATGAAACGAGCATCCATGCCCAGTTTTTTGTTCAGTTCTTTTGCTTTCGCAATGGCTTTTCCCGAAAAATCAATGCCCGTTGCGCTTGCTCCTTTTCGCGCCCATGAAATGGTATCCTGCCCAAAATGGCATTGCAGGTGGAGCAAAGATTTGCCGGACACATCGCCGAGGGCATCCTTTTCGATTTCGGTGAGCGAGGTCGCCCCTGCCATAAAGGCCTCCATTTTGTACATCTCGGATTTTGTGTGGGGCTCTACCCTGCTGTCCCAAGTTTTTTTGTTGGCTTCGAAATATTTTTGGTTCATTTTTTTGAATTTTAATGTGTGAA
>DROJ01000241.1 GCA_011321935.1 Bacteroidota bacterium
ATTTTTATTTCACCTTAATTAATAATAAATTTTGCCCAATGCCATGAGTGCGGCATTCTTTAATGAAAATCAAAATGAAAATTAAAATGAAAAACGCCACATGAGGTATTCTTGATTTTTATTTCACCTTAATCAATAAATATATTTCGCCCAATGCTATGAGTGCGGTTAGTATGGCCTTTTTAAATGAAAATCAAAAAATACCACGGATGGAATTTTTAATTTTCATTTTTATTTTCATTTTAATTAATAAATTATCTCCGCCCATTTTTTCCCGGCAACCAATTCCGCTTTACGGGTCTGCCATTTTTCTTTTGAGCCGAGTATTTTGGAAAATGATTTGTCCAGCACATCCTTTATTTTTTCATAGCCGGACACATATATATAAGTATTGGTCTGACCCAACATTTCGATGATTTCTGCTGCCCGGTCTTCAATGGCTTTGTCCAGTTCGATGGGGTCGGACATATGCGGGCGGGGGCTTAAAGCACTGAATGCTTTAAATGTTTCTTCGTCGTAATAATTGGTCAGGTCGCCATCGTGGTCATTTAAATAAAGCAGTTCCAAACCACTGCGCGCACCGTAAAACAAGCGGATTTTCCCTTTCCAGTTTTTTACGTTTTTATAAATATGTTTTACAAATGCCCGGAAGGGCGCAATGCCCGTGCCCATGCCGATTAAAATAAGATTGGAGGCCTTGTCTTCCGGCACGGTGAAGGGCAGTTCATGCGGGCCGGTAATGGTAATTTCATCGCCCACTTTGCGGTCGCACAAATAATTGGAAGCGACGCCGTCATATATTTCGCCGTTAAAGGCATCCACGTATGAGCAGCGTTTTACCAGCATGGTAACAAGTGCATTGCCCTTTTTCTTTTTGGGCAAATCGGCAATGCTGTACAGCCGGTGGTGCAGGGTATTTCCAAACGCTCCCGAAGATTTTACCAGCACCCCAAAACTTTGGTCCACTTCGCATGCAAACCCGGGGTCTTGTACCTCCAGCATTATTTCCCGGACTTCTTCGGTGTCTGCCGGTGTCAAGCGGTTGGTCTCTTTTATGACCGCTTGAAATTTATTTTCGGTATTAAAATCAGATAAATGTGCCATATTATATGGTTGTTTTTTTTAGTGATTTATTTTTATGAAATATCGAGATTATATGTTTACTAAACTTATAAAGTTTAGTAAACATAAATTAAAACTCGCTTCCTTTGTTTTTGCAAACGCTCGTCGTACAGCCACAATTCCCACAGCTTTTCCTGTCGGCCAATACGTCGTCATCGGAGATATATTCGGAAAATGTTTTTTTCCAAAAAAACTGGATTATAGCCCATATTGTCATTAATGCTATAATCCCTCCGGCAGCTATTATTAGTGAATGTATCATTATTTAATTGTAAGTGTTTAGCGACCGTAGCCACCCAATTTATTGGGTAGGCTCTCAAAAGCCATATTGAAAAACTATTTTAATCAAGAGCCTACCCAATAAATTGGGTGGCTACGTTTACTGACTCCCCAATCCCGCAAAGCCCATAAACGACAACGACAATATCCCCGCAATCAATAAAGTCAGGACAGTACCCTTCACTATTTTTGGTACTTCCGCAAATTCGAGCTGCTCCCGCAAACCTGCAATTAATATCAGTGCCAATGTAAACCCGGCCCCGGCCCCCAAGGCATATACAAAACTTTCGAGCAGGCCATATCCTTTATTTGTTTGAAATAATGCCAAGCCCAATATGGCGCAATTGGTGGTAATCAACGGCAGGAAAATACCCAATGCCCGGAACAGGGCAGGGCTTAGTTTTTTTACAAACATTTCCACCAATTGCACCGTGGAAGCAATCACTACAATATAACTTATCAATTGTAAAAAAGGCGCATCAATAGCCACCAATAAAGCATGGATGCCATAAGCGCACATGGATGCAACGAGCATTACAAAAGTTACGGCGCCACCCATTTTAGTGGCCGTTTCCATTTTGCCGGATACACCCAAAAACGGGCATATACCCAGAAAATAGGCCAGCACAAAATTGTTTATCAAACTGGCATTTATGAATATGTACCAAAGCGGTTCTTCTTTCATTATTTTATTTATTTTTTATCGAACTTCCGTTCGATTTACTTTTGCTTTTTTTTATCGAACTTCCGTTCGATTTACTTTTGCCGCATTAAAAAGAAGCAGCCATAAGGCCAATGTGAAAAACCCTCCGGCGGGCAATAT
Organism: Bacteroidota bacterium; assembly: GCA_011321935.1. GTDB lineage: Bacteria > Bacteroidota > Bacteroidia > Chitinophagales > Saprospiraceae > UBA6168. Next base: position 2,225 of record DROJ01000241.1, read on the forward strand.
CATGACCACCCATTCCTGGTAATTATCAGGGAATATAGGAATGTTAAATATACTCCCGTTGCCCATTAATTCCCGCACCGCACCCAAACAGAATAGTGCAAACGTAAATCCCAAGCCCATGCCCAGGGCATCCAACATTGATTTGCCAATAGTATTTTTTGAAGCAAATGCCTCTGCCCGGCTGAGTATCAAACAATTGACCACTATAAGTGAAATAAATGCGCCGAGCGCTTTGTGCAATTCAACACTGATGGCCTGTATCGCATAGTCCGTCATGGTGACAAAAGTGGCAATGATTAATATATAGGAAGCGATGCGCACTTGTTTGGGAATAAAATTCCGCAGCGAGGAAACCAATATATTCGACATCAATAAAACAAAGGCGGTGGCCAGCCCCATCGCCAGCGCATTTATGGCCGTATTGGAAACGGCCAATACCGGGCACATGCCCAGCACTTGCACAAATACCGGGTTGTCCCGCCACAAACCTTTTATAAATTCGTCGGTGGAAGGGCTGTTTTCCAAATTGGCGAAGAAGCCTGTTTTATTTTTATTTTGCTTGCTCATTTTATTGTGCCACGGACGGTAAGTCCGTGTATTTTTTTTTTTGCGGACTTCCGTCCGCGTTACTTAAACACCTCTATATTTTTAAAAATAAGCGGCACCATCTGTTCCGTGCTTTCCCCCATGATATTCCCGATGGCCCTCGAAGAAATAGTGGCCCCGGTAATACCGTCTATTTCCCAATTGTTTTTTTTTGCTCCGTGCTTTACCGTTACCACTTTATTTTTTAAAGTAGTATTCCCATCGGAAAGCGCCACGTCCAATGCAGCAAAGTTGGCCAAAAAATTTTCGTCTTTTTCTATTTTATCACCCAGTCCCGGCGTCTCTTTGCTTTCCAAAACATAGAAGCCAACAACCGCTTGTTTATTGGGGTCATATCCGTAAAGGATGTGGAGTATATCTGCAAATCCCATCCCGCTTGCCGGTACAGCGATGCCCAATAATTTATCATTGTCGTCATATCCGGCATAAACCAATTGGGCATCTTTTTCGTCGCTGCTTATTTCAATAAAATTATTGTTTTCGTCCAATTTAAAAGTCCTCTTTTTGGTCATTCCGGGAATTACTTTGAATATAGCCTTTTCCAATGCTTCCGCTTTTAGCCGCTCTATCCGCGGCAATGTTCCCTCATAGGTCATTACAATTAAAAAGGCGCAGATCAACCCGATGCCGGCCATTGACCAGAGCATTTTCAAACTGCCCGTTTGTGCGTTTTTTTGTATCGGATTTTTTTTGGACATGATTTTTTTCGGAAATTAAAAAATATGGAATTGGGAATTATAGCAGGTTTGAAAATTCATATTTTTTCTGTATCAATTTATAGCAACCCTAAATGGTTTTAGAAAACGTATATTTCCATAAAACCAATAATTGTTGATTTTATAAAAATATGAGTTTTCTATTTTCAAATCGGATTGCTATTCCCCGAGGTAGATGAACGAACGAAGAGTCCGGCTCCGCTGCTTTGTCATCCCTTTAGGGAACTCTGCGTCATGAGGGAATCTGCGCAGGGCATTACACATGATGCAGAGTTCCCTAAAGGGATGACAAAGCAGCGGAGCCGAATGGTTTTTTCTGCGCATTTGCCTTGCATGAACAATAGATACATCAACTCTTAATTTTAGCCGTCCCATATACCCTCGGCCTAATCGCATTATCAATATGTGGCGAAATCGCATTGGCCAATAATATGGCATACATCACGCCTTCCGGCAAACCGCCCCATATACGTATCACTACCACCAGCAACCCGATGAGTGCACCATATACCCACACCCCTTTGGGGGTAATGGGAGAACCCACCATATCGGTCGCCATAAAAACAGCGCCGAGCATGAGGCCACCAGAAAAAAGCATAAATATAGGAGAAGGATAAACCTGATTGTCTATTAAATATAATATGCCGCTCAATGCAAATACCGTCAATAAAATAGAAACCGGGATGCGCCAGTTCATCATGTTTCGGGCAATTAAATATATTCCCCCTAAAATAATTAATAGGGCGCAGGTTTCTCCCGTTGAGCCACTTATAAGCCCAAGTGCCAAGTCCGAAGTTTGGGCCGTTATATGTTCAAATTTAAATGCAGAAAGTGGGGTCGCCCCCGTAAAACCATCGGTTGCGGGCTCCATAAAAGGAAAGGTAAAAGTGGCCGCCGAAACTGAGGAAAAACGCTCCGGCAAAAAAGAAGGGTACCATGTCGTAATGGCCACCGGGAATGCAGCTTGCAAAACTGCCCGTCCTACCAATGCCGGATTAAATACATTATATCCCAGTCCGCCGAAAACAAATTTGCCCAAAGCAATCGCAATTACACCTCCGATAAATGCCATCCATAATGGAAAACTTGGTGGCAATGTCAGCCCCAAAAGCAAGCCCGTTATAACAGCCGACCAATCGGAAATGGTGCTTTCCTTTTTTGATTTTTTACATAAAAAATGTTCCGTGAGGACAGCGGCGGCGGTCGTAGTTGCCAATACCAATAATGCGCTCAGGCCAAATGTATAAACCGAAAATATAGCCACCGGGAGCAAAGCCCAAACGACATTCCGCATAATGGCCTCCGTGCTAATGCCTTTTGTGATATGCGGCGATGTGCTGATATTTAGCGTTTTATTTAGCATTGATAAACAATAGAAATAAAAATTAAAATAGTAAGTATTCAGGGGTTTCAGGAGTTTTAGGAGTTTTCCCGCAAAGTCCCGCAAAGTCCCGCAGAGGTTTCGCAAAGTCACGCAAAGCGAGGCGAGTACACGTCCTGCTTTGCGTGACTTAGCGAAACCTTTGCGGGACTTTGCGGGAAACCACGCTGTGCGGGTATTTCATTTTAATTTTTATCCCCTGCTGCTTTTCGTTTTCTGACTATTGATTTTGACAACCTAAAATATTGCACCAACGGAATATGCGACGGACAAACATATGAGCAAGAGCCGCACTCAAAACAGTCCATTAAATTATATTTCGCCGCCATTTCGTCATATGCCTCGAATTTCGCCATTATGCCCAATTTGGATGGAATCAACGAAAGCGGGCAAGCATCCACACATGCCCCGCATTTAATGCAGGGAAATATTTTTGGATGTTTTTTTATTTCATTTTCCGTAAAAACAACAATGCCCGACGTGCCTTTTACTATCGAAATATCCAAATTGGAAACGGCTGTGCCCATCATCGGGCCGCCCATATATACCTCGCTGATATTTTCGGCAGCCCCTGCCTGTTCCAAAACATAGCGGAGCGGCGTGCCGATTGGGATTAAATAATTCCCTTTCTTTTTTACCCCCGGGCCAGTAATGGTAATGACCCGTTCCTGAATGCCGCGGCCATGTGGCAGCAAGCGGCCGATTTCTGCCGTAGTGGCCACGTTGACGGCAACCACCCCAACGTCAATCGGCAGGCCGCCCGAAGGTACTTCGCGGCCGAGGACGGAGGTAATCAGCATTTTTTCCGAACCCTGCGGGTATTTTACGGGGACAACTTTCACCTCCACGGGCAGGCCATTGGGTATATTTTTTTGCAAATGTTCGGCGGCATCTTTTTTATTGGCTTCTATGCCGATGATGCACCTTTTTGCGCCCGTTACTTTCAACAAATATCTGATGCCCATATAAATATCATCGGCCTGTTCCAGCATTACCCGGTGGTCGGTAGTTAGGTAAGGTTCGCATTCGATGCCGTTTAGCATCAATATTTCGCAATGCTTTCCGTCGGGTACTTTCAGCTTTACATGCGTGGGAAATGCTGCGCCTCCGAGGCCAACAATCCCCGCATTTTGGATGCCCTGCAATATCTCCTCCGGCGTGGCGGTCTCGACATCAATCGGCCTGCCTTCCATTACTTCCTGACTGGAAGATGGAAATGCTTCCAAATAGATGCCGCGGGACATTTTCCCAGATATGGTCGGCACGTTCGCTATTTTTCTAATTGTCCCCGAAACGGGCGCATGGAGCGGCACCGAAACATAGCCGGTGGCTTTGGCCAATAATTGCCCCCGCACAACTTCCTGCCCCTCCCGCACCACCATTTCCGAAGGGGAGCCAATATGTTGCGCCATCGGCAAAATGATGACGGGCGCAAAGGGGAACTGCCGGATGGGCAGGCCGTTCGTTTCGTCTTTATGCTCCGGCGGGTGGATGCCGTGCTTGAAGGTGTTTTTATGGAAATTTATAAATCCCATTCTTCGGTTCTTCTCCCTTTTTAGTGGGTAAATTTTAAAAACAGGCTTATAATGTATCATTTTAAATATCCGGAGTAAATGCACAAAATGCTCACTCGGCTCCGCTGTTTTTTTGTCATCCGCTTTAGCGGAACTGCAACGTGATGAGGGAAGCCATGAACACCGCACACACCAGACATCGCAGTTCCGCTAAAGCGGATGACAAAAAACAGTGGAGCCGAGTGAGCATTTTGTGCATTTACTCCGGATATTTAAAATGATACATTATAAGCCTGTTTTTAAAATTTACCCACTAAAAAGGGAGAAGAACCAAGTTTATACAAATTGCTTTTAAAGTGGCATCCATAAACCTTATAAACCCGATAAACCTTCACAAACCATTTAATCATGAGTCACAAAACAATGTTTATAGATGCGCCGATGGTGAAAGAAAAACAAGGGATGGGCGTACACCTTATGGTTGTCAACGGCGACCAATTTGCGCGCAATATAGATGCTGCCATCCACGAAAAAGAAAGAGAAGGCTATATGTTGATTAATTCAATGCCCGTCCATTCTTCCAAATCGGTGATGGGCTCCTATACTTATAGTTTTACCTCCGGAGTCATGTTGGTTTTTAAAAAACAATCGCCGTAAAATAATAATTATGTTTTTGACCCCTAAGGGGGCAATTTCCTATTGCCCCCTTATTTAAGCCCTTATTTTTAATTTACGGGGCAATGGGAAATTGCCCCGTAAAAAAAATAAAACGTGACTGAATTTATCTGTAAACCATTTCACGAATTATCGCTGCAAGAATTATATGACATCATGGCCCTGCGCCAAGATGTATTTGTGGTGGAACAGGACTGCCCGTATCTTGACGCCGATGGCAAAGACCAAGCTGCCTGGCATATAATGGGATATGATAAAAAAGGAAATCTGGCCGCATATAGCCGCCTTCTCCCAAAAGGCATTTCTTATAAAAAACACCCTTCCATCGGACGGGTGGTCACCGCACCATCGGCAAGGGGCAGCGGCATTGGCAGGCAACTGATGGAACAGTCGCTGGCATGGATGGAAAAATTGTTCCCAAAAGAAGACATAAAAATATCGGCGCAATGCTATCTCCAAAAATTTTATTCGGGCCTCGGTTTTGAAATTGCCGGGGAAGAATATTTGGAGGATGGTATCCCGCATTTTCCGATGTTATTAAAAAAGGTGAAGGATGCCTGAAATTTAGAATTGGTGATTTTTTACCCACAGCTTTATCTCTTTTTTTTAAAACACTTACCTTCGCAGCCGCTTTTAAAAATTCAAGACATTCCAAGTTTGATCCCACTCCGAAATTTGATTTGGAAGATATATGTCGTGCCCGACTTTTCGGAGTGGGCCCAAGTTTTGAAAACTTGGAATGTCTGGGAAGTTCAACAACTAACGATCATTCCCGCAGGGATTCCTGTGGAACAACTAACAACCATAACCACATGAGTAAAATTGATTTTTCAAAAATCGAAAAAGGCGTCAACGGTTATCTCGACGCTGCCTTGAACGAGGGCAAAATAGACCGGCAGAGCTATAACATGGCCAAGGAAAACACCATGAAATTTATCAAGCTATGGCTGACCGATAAAAATTATGCAAAGTTTTCGCCCAATGTTTCCAAAGGCATTATGTCTGCCGTGCGGGCAAAAAGGTGGGAAGACATCGTGAACACTTTCCGCAAAAAAATGAGTTTCGGAACGGGCGGCATCCGCGGGTTCATGGCGGGCGACAAGGCCAGCATCATGAAGCTGAAAAAGCAGGGCTTGGATGCGCCGATCTTAAAAGGGCCGAATACGATCAACAATATCGTACTGCTGCAGACCAGCGCCGGGGTGGCCAAGTTTGGCAAAGAAAAAGGGTTCAATAAAATAGTGCTCGGATATGACAGCCGCATCCGCGGGGGCGATTTTGCAGAAAAAATTGCCGAACTGTTTTTGGCCTATGGCTTCACCGTTTATTTGTTCGACGAGGCATGCCCGTTTCCGGAAGTGACCTTTGCCATCCCGCACGTGAAGGCACATATGGGCATCCTGCTTTCGGCCAGCCACAACGACTACCGCTATAATGGTTACAAACTTTGCGGCGGAAACGGCTCGCAGTTCGACCCCGACGAGCGCTCGGACATGTACAATAATTATATCCAAAAAGTGACCTCCAAAGACATCAAGTTGAAGCCACTGGCCAAAGCGGCCAAAAGCAAGCTCGTGTTTTTGGGCGGAGAGAAAAAACTGAAAGGGGTCAATTATCACGGCCGCAAACTGATCAACATCCACGGCGCGCACCGCGAGCATATCAAGCAATTCCTTTTGCAGCCCATCACTGCGGAGAGGGACTTGAAAATCGCTTTTTGTGCCTACCACGGGGCAGGCCGCAAGGCGGTGCCGAGGCTGCTCAACGATATTGGTTTTAAGGATATTGACAGCATTCACCACAATGGCCTCAACGACCTCGACGGCTCTTTCCCCTCTTTCAACAGCAACCCCGGCGAGGAGCAACAGCCTGACCCGGGCGACCGCCGCGCCGCCAAAATTGCCGTGGACGGGTATATCGCCGAATATGGCAAGCGCAAATGGAACGGCATAGACATCCTCATCGGCACCGACCCCGATGCCGACCGCTGTGGCGTGACAGTGAAAGTACCAAAAGAGCAGCGTGATATTTACGGCGATTATACCCTGCTGCCTGCCGACGAAGTATGGACGCTGCTGTTGTGGTACCGCCTGCAGTTTGACCAAAGTTTTAAAAGGGAAGATGCCTTTATTGTCTATTCGCATACCACCACGGACTCGCTGATGATGCTTGCCAAAAAATACGGAGTGGGCATTATCAAGACATGGGTCGGCTTTGCGGCGCTGTCTTCTTCGGTGCGCGACAGTTGGGACAACAAGTTGGTGGAAGGGCTTTCGGAAGGCCGCTTTAAACCGACCGACGAACTCTGCCACATGGTGGTGGACGAGACCATCGGCATGGGCAAGGGCCGCCCCTACAACCTCGGTGCGTTCGAGCAGAGCAACGGCTTTTCGCTGCTCGGCTACCCGCCAAAAGATAAATTTTCTTTGGGCGAGCATGGCCACGTGCGCGACAAGGACGGCACTTTCGCCGCTATCCTCGTTGCCGAAATAGCGCAGTGGGCAAAAGACCAGGGAACGAGCATTTTTGAACTCATCGACAAAAAGATTTTCCTCGACCCGGAAATCGGACTTTTTTACAACCACTACGAGCCAGATCCGATTGACGGCGAATACCCCGGCATCGAGGGCGACCGCATGAAAAAAGCCATCCTCCGCCGTGCGCTCGGCTATTTCCAAATTGCGAAAGCAGGTGGCCTGAAAATCGGCGGACAGGAAGTGACCGACGTGGTCATGTACCGCACCGGCAAATACGACCACGTTTACCCGCCGACACCGGATTGGATTTTCCCCGACGAGGGCATCCGCTTTTATTTTGGTGATAAACTGAACAACCTGACCGTGCGCCCCTCCGGCACGGGCAATTCGCTCCGCTTCCATGTGCAGATGCACACCTTTAATGTGACGGAGAAAAATATCGTTAAACAGAAAAAAGCATTGCGGAAAAAAGCGCTGCGCATCGTGAACGATGTACGGAAGATTTTGGGCGCACCGAGGAGCAGCGAGATGATTTGATTTTTTTGTTTTTGAAAAATATAAAGCCCCGGTACTTTTTGGTGCCGGGGCTTTTTTTTAGAGCTGTTGGGGTTTTTATTTGTTGAAAATCAATAAGTTGTGGTTTTGGAAAGTTGACAACTTTAGCCCGGGCTAGTGACTATTCGGCAGGGATAATTTCGCCACGGATTTCACGAATTTTCACGGATTTATTTTTTTTTTGAAAAAAAATAGGTGCTTATAATCTGTGGAAATTCGTGAAATCGTTGGCCGCAAAGCATCAACCCTTGCTCCCCACCTTTTTCCAGCCATATTTTATGACCGCAAACAAGGCGATAAAAATAAGGATGCCCTGCCAGAAGGGCAGGTAAGAAACGACCCAGATATGGGTTTTGTCCAGTACCCAAAAAATGGAAAAAGTAGCAAAGACCATCATGATGAGGCCTGTTATTTTATCGAAACCGGGGACGAGGTTCAGGTCCACGTTCTTGCGGATGAGGAAGAGCGTCAGCACCATCGAGAGGATGGGCAGTACCTGCGTGTACATATTGGTCTGCATGATGCTGCTCCTTTCAAAAACAAAAAGATAGACGCTGAGGGTGACCGCAAAGATGCCCGGAATACAGACGAGGTAAATGAGTGCCGAATAAAGATAGGTCCAAGGTTCGAGGTGGCCTTCTCCTTTTCCGATGATGCCGGCCAATAGGGCCGTGAACGGAATCAACAAAAAATAGGAAACGATCCAGCTTGGGTGGTCGGAGAGGAAATTGAAAAAGTCTTGTAAAGTCATTTTCAATGAAAATTAAAATGAAAATTAAAATAAAAAACGCCTGCCCTGAAAAGTGTGGCAGCCACTACTTTTCAAAGTTGGCATTTTTCATTTCTTTCGCGTACTATCCTTCTAAAGATCAAGCAACAGCGTCACCGGGTCTTCCAACAGTTTTTTCACTTTCACCAAAAAGGTAACAGAGCTGCTGCCGTCTATCACGCGGTGGTCGTAGCTGAGGGCGAGGTACATCATCGGCCTGATTTCCACTTCGCCGTTTACGGCCACGGGCCGTTGCTGAATGGTGTGCATACCGAGGATGGCGCTCTGCGGTTCGTTCAGGATCGGGGTGCTCATCATGGAGCCGAACACGCCGCCGTTGGTGATGGTAAAAGTGCCGCCCGTCATTTCTTCGAGCGACAAAGTGCCGCTGCGGGCCTTGCCAGCGAGGGCTTTTATTTCTTTTTCTATTTCGGCAAATGTTTTTGATTCCACGTTTTTTACGGGCGGAACGACCAGCCCGTCGGGCGTGGATATGGCGATGGATATATCCACGTAATCATGGTACACCAAGTGGTCGCCGTCGAGCATGGCATTGACGGTGGGCATCTCCATCAGCACTTTGGCGCATGCTTTTGCGAACAGCGACATGAAGCCCAGTTTGATGCCGTTTTTCTCCACAAAGCGTTCCTGGTATTTCTTGCGCATCTTCATTACTGCGCTCAGGTCAACTTCGTTGAAAGTGGTGAGCATGGCCGTCGTGTTTTTTGCACTCACCAAGCGCTTGGCGATGGTGCGGCGCATACGGCTCATTTTTTTCCGGCTGGTATTTCTGCTAAAAGCTGCAATGGGCGCAGGTTTGCTTTCTTTTGGTGCCGGCGTTTTTGGTGCCGGTGCGGGCGCTGCCTTCTTGGCCCCGGCAGCTTTCAGTGCATCTGCTTTTGTGATTCGGCCTCCCTTGCCCGAGCCTTTTACATCTGCCAAATCATTTTCGCGCATGATCTTGGCGGCGGCAGGAGAGGGGTGCCCACTGGCATGCGAACTGCTGCTTGCTGGTGCGGCAACGGTTTCGTTTTTTTCTTCGGCAACGGCTTCAATGGTACTGTTCCCACCTCCTCCGTTGCTGTCGGGTTTGGGGACGGAAGTATCTATCTTGGCGACCAGTGCGCCGATCTCCAGGTCATCCTCCTCTTTGGCTACATGGATCAACTTTCCAGCAGCTTCTGCCGGGAATTCAAGGGTGGCCTTGTCCGATTCAAACTCGCAGATGGCCTCGTCCAATTCGACATAATCGCCGTCGGCCTTCAGCCATTGGGAAAGGGTGACTTCGGTGATGGATTCCCCGATGACGGGGACTTTCATTTCTACAATACTCATTGTGTCGTGATCAGTGATTAGTGACTAGTGATTGGTGAACAAACGTGTGGGGCAGTGATCGGTAACTTGCCAGTCACTAGTTACTGTTCACCAATAACTAGGGCACAAATATAGGGTCAATTTTGATAAAGGAATTTATAAACCAATGCTTTGTCGTCTTTGCCTTCGTTGGCGATGTAAAGCGTGCCATCGGTATCGAAGCAGATGCCTTCGGGTTGGCGGTGTATTTTCTTTTTCAGTTTTTCGAGGTGGAGTATTTTCCCTTTTTGATCGAGTACCAAAAGCATCTTGCCTTTGGAGGAGGTGACGTATATATTCTTGGTGACAGGGTGGATGGCAATGCCCGAGGGGCTGAACTTTAATTCTTTTTCGCCTTCGGCAAATGTCTTGAGGAACTTGTCCAAATGGTCGTGCTTGTCCTGGTGTTTCAGGTAGTTTTGGATGCTGGGCAGGGTGAGGAGGTAGCAGGGCTTGTTGAGCATGGCCATGCCGTCGAGGTCAAATTCGTAAATGGCTTTTTTGGTGGCCGAATCGGCGTCTTCCCCTTCTGCTATTTTTCCTTTGCAGCCTATCAGCAGGCGGTTGTTTTCGGGGTTGAACGCCAAGCCTTCCACGTCGTTTTCTTTGCACAAAAAAGATTTTATTTTATGGGTTTCGGGCTTGTCGGCAGCATAGTTTTTTACTTGGTAAATGGTGCCGTTGCTTTTGACGACGTAGATGTCGTTGCCCACTACCTCAAGCCCTTCGTAATCCCCGTCGTCCCAAAATTTGACTTCTTTGGTGACCTCGCCGTTTGTTTTGTCGAACAAAAAAACAATGCCCTCCTCGTCGTTGATGGCAGCCAAGTGGAGGCTATCGGAACAGAGGCTCAGGCCGGAAATTTCTTTCAAAGATTCGGGCATTTCAAAAATGGCGTTGGGCGCGTTCAGTTGGTACGGAAAGGAAGGATGGACTTCGATCTTTTTCGGGTTTGGTGCAGAAAGGAAATAAGAAAAAAAGAGGATCAGCAAAGATTTGGGCATAACGGATCGTATTGTTTGGGAGTTCGGTTAATAGTTAGTGGTTCGATTCGTAATTAGCGGACTATTTATTTTTTGGTAAACACCACATTATCAAGGATTCGGCGAACTAATCACTAATCAACTAATTACTAATCACTGCATTAGTCCCTTTGCGGGCAGTTGGCCCCACGAAGGTAAATATTATTTTTTAGTTTTATAGGCGGCTTTGGGGCGGGCAAAAAAAAAGTCGCACCGGGATTGGTGCGACGATAACAAATTATAATCTCATGAAAATAAACGATATGAAACTAACCGTTCAAGGTGGCAGAATGTTTCACTTAAACAATAGAAAATGAGGAAGTTAGGGAATAAATAACATTTTTTAACAAAAACATGACATTGTATGCAGCCGATCAAGATGACGGATATATTAAAGGTGAGGGGCGAGAAGGTGGCAGCGCAAGAGGACTTCCTCGTGCGGGAAGAGCCGCTGGAAATCAGGCTCGGTTTTGAAAAGGGAGGCGTCCGTCACCAGAAAAGCATCTCCGTGACCATGCGCACGCCGGGGCACGACGGGCAGCTTGCCCTCGGGTTCCTGTTTACCGAGGGTATCATCAATGACCGCTCGCAGGTGAAAAAAATATACGCCCCGCCTGTCCGCAAAAAGGAGGCAAAAGGAAATGTGGTCGTCCTCGAACTGCAGGCCGGGCTGGAAATGGATTTCAAAAAACTCGAACGCCATTTTTATACTTCGTCATCTTGCGGCGTCTGCGGGAAGACTTCCATAGAAGCGGTGGAGGTGCAGTGCCCGTTTGAACCCACCGAAAACGAACCCGTCATCAAGGCTGCTTTGATCCACCGTTTGCCGGCTGTTTTGTCAAAAAGCCAGCCCGTTTTTGATTGCACGGGCGGCCTTCACGGGGCTGCCTTGTTTGATAAAAACGGAAAATTGTTGGCTACAAAAGAAGACATCGGAAGGCACAATGCCCTCGATAAACTGGTCGGTTTTTCAATGCAAAAAAACTGGCTGCCGTTGTCGGCGCACATGGTGCTGGTAAGTGGCCGGGCAGGTTTTGAACTGGTGCAAAAATGTGCGGTGGCAGGAGTGCCTATTCTGGCCGCAGTGGGTGCGCCTTCTAGTTTGGCCGTTCAGTTGGCAGAGGAAAGGGGCATGACGCTGATCGGTTTTTTGCGGGACGGGCAGTTCAATGTCTATTGCCATCCAGAGCGGGTAGGGTTTCAGTAAAATGGAGCAGCGAAGGGGAGGGGGGCGCAGAAATAAAACAGAGGCAAAAGTCATTTTAAAGAATGCTGGTTTTTTGGGATTAAAGGCCGAACTTTGCCCATTCGATAATTCACCATTTACCAACATGAAAATCCGCATATTGAACAATTCGGTCCGCCTCCGTCTCACGCAGACAGAAGTCCGGTCATTGCAGGGAAAGGGGAAAGTGGAAGCGCAAATAAATTTTGGGGCAGGGCCTGCCCATACTTTGGTTTATGCCATAAAAAAAGCGGACGTCGGGGAAATATCCGCTACTTTTAATGCCAATCGTATCGAGGTCGTTTTGCCTGTTCGGGAAGCCGATGCTTGGGCTGCTTCTTCCGAAGTTGCATTGGAAAAAGAGCAGTTGGCCGGCAATGGCAATACCCTCCGCATATTGGTGGAAAAAGATTTTAAATGCCTGACAAAAAGAAAAGGAGAGGATGAGAGCGATCATTTTCCGAACCCGGCGGAGAGTTGTTGAGGACGTCAATGCGGCAGTTGTTTTTATAAAACACCGATTTTAGCTTTGTGCTATAATACCTTCAATTATGTTTTTTTTATTTCCTCCAATATATTTTTAATTCCTTCCAGTCCTATCCGCTGCATTGTTTCGATGTTGCGAACGGGGACTTTTTCAATATCAGGGTAATTGCTTATGGCTTCTCTTACCTCTTCTGTCCTCAATATATGTATGAATGGAAAAGGAGAGCGGTTGGTGTAATTGCTGACGTCATCTTTTTTTGTGTTTTCAAATTGATAACCGGGATGAAAGCTGGCCAATTGGAATTCATTTTCTTTTTTTTGTTCAATTAATAATTGTTCGGCCAGTTCATATAGTTTCAGGTATTCCTGAAAATCATTTAACCCATTTGGCAAAATAAGGATCGTATTGGATATTTTGTTTTTGTCGGTATTGGACAGCAATTCCACCTCTTCCCAGAATGCAAGCAATTGTGTTTTAAAAGTATTTTCAAAAATAACTTTAAAGCGCACTTGGTTTTTAATAAATGGTTTTTGGGCAAAGGGGCACAGGTTCAGGCCTATGACCACTTTGGCTACCCAAGCCCTGCTTGTTTCTTTTTTTTGAGTCATTTTATTTTTGGAAATATAGTTTTTTGCGTTCGGTCACGTTCCAATATTTTAACATCCAGGTATTTGCGTCCGAGTCGTAGAAATTGGTTGTTTTTCCCCAGGCCATTATGCTGCAATCATAATTGAGCTGAACCGTTTTTTCCGGCGAATTGGCAATTGTAGTCAATGCTTTTTTTTCGCACAAATTCTTGTTAGAGCCCGGCTCGTCAGCAATGGCGAAAATAAGAAGAAACCCGATAATGCCTGCGGTGTATTGCTTTTTATATTTTGCAGAAATGTTTTTTAACAAATAAAAAGAGGAAAGGCCAAACCACCACATCATGCCGAGGGTGATGGGCATCATGGTGTCCCTTCTTATCACGTATTGCCGGTATTCCCGATAGCCCCCGAAGGGCAATAGCAAGGAGTAAACCAAACAGAATGCGGCCAGTATTTTCAAGGCTGCCCATAATTTGCCGGCTTTGGGGCCTGGGTGTTGTTTTTTAATAAAAACAGCATTTGCAAAAATTGCGAGCGTGAGCAGGGGAAGCCCTAATTTTTGAACAAACTGTAAATAATAACCAACCGGCATTTTTAAATATTGTTGCCAAAGGGGATATTTGCCCTCCACGTTTTCGGCATTGTAACGGCCTATCAACAGGGAATAAAAACAAATGGCAGAAATAAATAAAAAATAAAAAAGAAGGGGCTTCTGTATTTTGGTTACCGAAATTATGGCGGTATTTAAAATATTGGATTTTGGGAGCAATTTAAATTCTTTCCAA
>DROJ01000242.1 GCA_011321935.1 Bacteroidota bacterium
CCGTTTTGGGCAGATATTGCGGTTGAAATAGCGACCACCAAAGGCACTGCCAAGCCCAGTGCATGGGGGCAGGAAATGACCATCACCGTGACCATCCTTTCGAGCGCAAACACAAAATCATGGCCTAGTGCCAACCATACGAACAAGGTGATAAAACCCGCAGCTAAAGCAATGTATGTCAACCACTTAGCAGCCCGGTCGGAGAGGTTCTGCATTTTCGATTTGGTCTTTTGCGCCTCCTGTACCATCGTGATTACCTTGTTCAGATAGCTGTCTTTTCCGGTGTGTTCCACCTTTACTTTTAGCGAGCCGTTGCCGTTGATAGACCCGCCGATCACCTTGTCGTTTCCACCTTTTTTGACGGGTTTCGATTCGCCCGTCAGCATGGACTCGTTGAGGTAACTTTCGCCCTCCATGACGAGTCCGTCGGCGGGTACTTTTTCGCCCGGTTTGACCAATATGACATCGCCGCCCAATATGTCTTCCAATTTGACATCAACGACTTTATCGCCCACCAATTTATGTGCTTCGGAGGGCATCATGCTCACCAATAATTGCAATGCTTTGGAGGCGCCCAATACCGATTTCATTTCGATCCAATGCCCCAGCAACATGATGACGATAAGGGTGGCGAGTTCCCAATAAAAGCTCTCGCCGGGCAGGCCAAAAGTAGTGGCCGCAGAATAAAAATAGGCGACCGATATGGCCATCGCAATCAGCGTCATCATGCCCGGGGCTTTCTTTTTTATTTCATTAAAAAACCCTTTTATAAATGGCCGGCCTCCATAAAAATAAACAATACTGGAAAGGGCAAAAAGCAAATATTTGCTGCCCGTAAATTGCCAATCAATTCCCAGCCATTTTTGTATCATCGGCGAAAGCAATAATATAGGGACGGCCAAAACCAATGACACCCAAAAGCGTTTTTTGAAATCCTCGATCATCATGCGGTGATGGTCGTGGCCCATTTGTCCGTGGCCGGGATTGGCACCGCCGCCGTGGCCGCTGTGCTGTGCATGGCCACTGTGCTTTCCGTCCATTTTTTTATGGCCGCTATGTTCGGAATGGCCGCCGCCCATATCCATTTCTATGCTATAATTTCCGGCTTTCGCCAAAGCCCCTTTCATGGTTTCTTCATGTATATGGCGCTGCATGGTAATAATGGCCTGCGGCGGTTCAAGGCTCACTTCGGCAGACTGGATGCCGTCTATATTTTCCAATGTTTTTTTGACCGTTTTGACGCAGTGGCCGCAGGTCATGCCGGTAATTTTATAAGTATGTTCCATTGTTTTTGTTTTTTAGTAATTGTTCAGCAGGGATGATTTTGCCACGGATTTCACGGATTTCCACAGATTATATGTGCGGATTTTTTTTGAAAAAAATAAATCCGTGAAAATCCGTGAAATCTGTGGCAGACAGTTACATTTTTTATAAAAAGGTAATTTTACGAACAGCTTCTCCCCCATCGGTTTTTATTTTCAAAAAATATACGCCGGGAGTCAGCCCGAGCTGATGACGGTCAAACCTTTGCTGATATTTGCTGGGCATTTTATATCCCAATTGTTTTTGAAATAATTCTTTTCCGTCCAAATTAAAAATATGGATGGCCACCTCTCCCCTATTTTCCAATATATAATCTACCTGAAAAGACCCGGTTGTTGGATTTGGAAATACCCGCAAACTTTTTTCCAAAGCAGGAGCCTCCTTCGCCGAACTTATCAGCGGGTTCAATTGAAATGATTGGGTATAAACAAAATCGCCGCTACCACTGTGGTTGTGGTTGGTGGCAATGGTGATGAGATATAAAGTAACACTGCCTTCGTCGGCTGCCGGAGCAGTCCATTCAAACTGCCAGGAAATAGAATCGGGAAAAGGCGCATCCGAACCACAGGCCGTGGTGCCGACATATTTCCTGCCGAGCGCATTTATGTTCCTGATATTGGCGGGGTCGGTCAAATTAAACGAGCCGACAAAACTGTTGTCGCTATCGCGCAATACCGTTGCCTGAAAACCAAATTTGTTGATGTTTTCTTGCGACATAGAAACAGTGACAGGATAAGTTTCGCCCGGCATATATTCATTGTCCCCATTATTGATTTGCAATATATTCGTGGCCGGGCCGCTGTTGATATTTCCAGTATGGCACCCGTTTTGTCCGCACGAGCCTTCGCCGGGGGCACCGGTCAAACCGCCCCCGATAAGCGGTGCATCGCAGGGCGATTCGATATCGTATTTATTAAATGAATTTCCCATTATCAATAATAGAAGAGCGGCAAAAAGTGAAAATGTAATTGTTCGTTTCATTTTGAAATGTTTAAAGATGATGTATATTCCAGCACTGTTAGCGCTAATAGTGCTAAATTTATTTTTGTACCAAAACCTTCACAGCTTTTCGGTGTCCTCCAGCCTCTAAAACCACAAAATATACGCCCGAAGGAATCCCATCCGTCGGTAAATATATTTGCTGCTGACCCGCCGTATATTCTCGGTTCGATATTTTTTCCAAAAGCATTCCCTGTGCATTAAATAATTTCACAGAAAGCATTTCTTTTTCTGTTAAATGCAATTTGACATTTATTTTATCAAATGCGGGGTTGGGATATATTTCCAAATTTCCGTTTTCCAAAAACACTTCGCCCGCCGATACCAAGTCACTGCCGTTTCCGATATAAAGGTCGTCAACGTATAGGTTGTTGCCGCCGTCCGTAACGTTCGCAATTTTCACCTCCACGAAGGTTTCGCTTTTATAGTTATCCAAAACAATAAATGCAGATTTCCATTGCGAAGAATCTGGAATAAAAGGAGTTGTCTGCGTCGGGCCGGTGGTCAGTGAGTTTCCAGATTTATAATATACTTGGGTAAATGTAGTCCCACAATCGGTGGAAAGCAGCACAATCATTTCATCGGAAAAACTGGGGTCAGACCTGGCATAAGCCCAATTAAATGACATATATAATTGCGAATCGGGAGAGACGGAAGTGAAGTCCAAATTGGGCAATATAAGTTCGTCCACCGTGCCGCAACATACGCTTGCATAATTATCCATCCGCATAGAATACATGCCCGAAGTAGAGGCCAAAGAATCGAGTACCCATGTAATACCGCCGTTTGGATTATTGATGGTAATTCCCACAGGCGGATATAACCCTTCATCAAAATTTTCGGAATAAGGCAGCGCATCCCCGGTGCCGGGCGAGCCGACATTTATATAAGAAGCAATAGTCAAAGTGTCAGTCGAAGTGCCATCGGAGGCAATTAAAGTCACATCGTATATTCCAATTGAATCATAAATAACGGTCGGGTTGGCCTCATTGGAAACAGCGGGGTTCCCGCCGGGAAAAGTCCATTGCCAAGTGCTCGCTCCATTAAGCGATATATCCATAAAATATACGCTGTTGCCAAAACATATATCGCGGGTAAGGGTAACAAAATCCGCTGCGACCGGGCAAGTTGCCGGAGGTGTATATACGGAATCATAGCCCGTGCTCAACATGTTTTCGTCCGTCCATATATATGTCCGTATTTCATTCAACGAGGACTGTATTCTCATTTTTTGGCCCTCGGTCAACATATTTTTACAACTGCCCGGTGTGTAGTCCATATAGTTTTCTTTTAATTCACTAACGTCCGGCATATCGTTGTGGCAGGTGTTTTTTGTGGAGCAAGTATAATTAGGTTCAAATGCGGGGGGCGTATCGCAAACAAAATCACCGTCGGTGCAAATATCGTCTCCGCAGGAATTATTGAACGTATGGTAGAGGCCCAGCCAATGCCCCAATTCGTGTGTACCTGTGCGTCCCAAAAATGAATTCGCAGTCCCTGTTGTCCCAAAATAATTATGCTGAACCACTACCCCATCCTCTTCCGGCGGGCCGCCGGGAAAGGAAGAATATCCGGCCACATTGCCATTGATATTTTTTACGATATAAATATTCAGATATCGGGTATTGTCCCAGAAACTCAGTTCTTTAAGCAAAGCCCGTTGGTAAGTTTGGTGGTTGGTCAATGGTGATTTTACCCGCACAATACCATTGGTGCAACGCCCATCAGGGTCAAGGTTGGCGAGGAAAAAACGGACTTCGGTGTCCACTCCCGAGCCATCGCCATTGGTGCCGGGCAATTTTCCAAAATCTTCGTTCAAAACTTTTAGCTGGCTTTGCACCTGTGCTTCCGAAATATTTTCCGAACCGCCATTGTGGATAATATGCACAACGACCGGAATGGCTTTGATAGAATCCATATTTCGGTTGCCCACCAATATATTTTGCACCCCATCTTGTATTTGCCGCTCTATTTTCAAAAGGTTTTCACCGTTTGTATATTCGTCAAAAAAACAGGGGGATTGTTGGGCAATTAAATTGCCCGTTAATATGATAAAACAGAAAAAATGTGTCAGTATGTTTTTCATGACAATTGATTTTAAATGTTCCTTATTTTATTTTTTCAAAAATATTTTGAAATGTCAGAAGTCATTTTAGTGGTTCGATTCGTAATTAGCGGACTATTTATTTTTTTGGTAAATACCACATTTTCAAGGATTTGGCGAACTAATCACTAATCACTAATCACTAATCATTAGTTTTTATCGCTTTGCAATAATTCCTGCGTTATCACCACTTCAAATTCATTCTCCAATCCGGATATCGGAAGTTCGATGTTCAGTTCGTCAAAACCAAGCTGCATCGTCATACCCAACATACAGGCATATTTAGTGGTGTTCCCGACATGGTGCAGTTCCCCTTTTCCCTGTACCAGCGTTTTGGAGTTGCCCACTGTCAACCAACCTTCCGTGCTAAATTTCATGGGCGGGTGGTCTTGGGTATTGACATATTCAAGCCCCAGCTTGCCGTCAAATACTGCCTCGGAATTGCTCCGTTGCAATATATTGTCCAGTGAGTCCACCCCGGTTTTCAAAGATTTTATCGGAAACCGTATGACAATATATGCCGTCTCATAATTTAGCATGGCCCCGAGTTCATTTGTTTGCAAATGCAGTGGTTTCCCGTTCATCTCGGCATTGATCTTAAGGTTTGCCCCAGTGGTATAATATACGTCTTGGGCAACACCAGTGCTGTAAGCAAAAATCAATATTGCAGCGAAAAGTAATATTTTATTAATTAATAAATTCATGTCTATTTATTTAAGTTATGAGATATGTTTTATCGGGGTACACGGAGCAAACCATAAACCAAAGCTGTCAATTAACTGTGTAGTTAGCTTACAATTATTTTGTTCTTTAATTATGCTTTTCCATTTTTAAATGTAACATAATTGACCGTTTCCTGAACAGTCAATTGTTTGGTTGAATTTCCTGTCCTTAAATAAAATACAGTTTTGCCTTTCAAGTTCACATAAGCCGGAACAGTCGATTGGCCAACCTCCACGCTGCATATGTCTTTCCCCTCTAATTTATAAAAAGATATATGGACCAATGAACAAAACTCCGTTCCGATATTAGAAGAAATCAATTGCATCAATTTCAACTCCAGCCCATCCCTGTTTTTCTTTTTTAGGGTAAAATAATCTTTTTCAAGTCCGAGTATATTTCCATCGTCGTCAACGCCAATCAATAAAGTCCCCCCTGTCGCATTCAAAAATCCGGTCACTGTTTTTAAAAAAACAGTCTCCAGTGTCTTGTTCATTCTTTCGTTCACATAGTCATATCTAAAAGAAGATTTAAATTCAGTTTTTTCGTTTTCGCCATTTTTGATGATGGCTTCAATGTTCCGTTCCAATTGTTTTTCCTGCTGTTTTAGCATTCTGTCTTTCTGCAATATTTTTCTATAATACAGTCCAGATGTCAAACCGACCAAAGCCCCGAGAATGATAAACACGGATGACATGCCCATCATCTTAAATGAAAAAGAATCTTTGAACCGCTCCGCCACTATATCAAAATATTGGGCAGTGTCAAATTCAACCCCATTGAACTCGAACCAATATATGACCATCGTCAATGGATGGATAATAAAATAGAAAATGATTATCCCGATTAAAACATGTTTGAGTACAACGAACCTGTCATTGAAATTCATTTTTACGATTTGGGTCTCCATATTTGAACAGTGTGCAATTTGAATGGGAAAAGAAGAGCGGTAATGCTGGAACAGTAAATTTAGAGTTTTTCAATTAGTCCTTTTCGTCATACTGAAATTATATATACCGGCAGTGCAAGCTCCGGCCAACCAGCCAATAACAAAAGAACCGACAAGCCCAATTAAAAACTCTGATAATGGAACGCCCATACGAACAATGGACGAGGTGTCAAGGCCATGCAGCAAGCTATTGAAAAATAAAGCGGTGCCGTCCTTTCCAGCAACCATCATTAAAACTGCGCAACCAATATACAGCAAGGCCCAAGTAGCGCCGACTGCGAGGCCAAATTTTTTTATGCGGATGGTATTCATGATATATTTGATTTAATTACGGTGAAAAAATAAATCCAAATCCAATATCCTGTCAATCACAAATTTACATTTAATACCCAACAGTTTTTTATCATGTTTTGGGGGATATTTATATAATCTTGTCAAATGGGGTACGCAGGTGGTTTTTCAATTTTTTGTATTCGCTCATACTTATGCCGGCTTCTTGTTTGAACTGTGCGGACAGGCCGTAAATATTCTGGTAGCCCAGCTCATAGGCAATTTCGGAAAAATTCATTTGCTCATATTCAATCAGTTCCTTTGCTTTTTCAATACGGAGCAGGATAAAATACCGCTGTATGGTAACCCCCTCTGTTTTAGAAAATGTTTTGCTCAATGTCCAATAATCGCGGTGCAGTTTCTCGACAAGAAAATCCGATAGGTTTTTTGCTCTGTCAAGAGGTAGGTTTTTTACCAGTTCGATAAGTGCTAATTTGATTTCTTCCGAAATCATTTCGTCTTTATCCTTGACAAATTCAAACTCGTCCATTTCCAATACCTTTTTGATATCTTCTATGGTTGTTTTTTTATTATTAAAACGGAATTTAATCTTCCCCATTTTTAATTGCAATAATTCGATGCCGAGTGCTTCGAGATCTTGCCGGACCACTTTCATGCACCTGCTGCAAATCATATTTTTGATGGTCAGTTCATAAATTTCCTGCGTTTCCATAATATATGTTTTACACAATAGGTGGAGGGCAACAAAAGGGAATTGGATATTGGGCACTTAAGAACGTTGAAACAAGAATGTTCATAACATGCAAATACCTAATACCATAATGCCCCCTATGCCTATTTATTACTTCTAATTTTAGCAGCCATTTCTGGTGTAAGCGCTTCCGCATAGACACCATACGCATCAATCAGTGTCCCCTTGATTCCATCCTTTGATTCGATGACATAAATGACCGAGTTGTCACTGGGGTCGCTCATGCCTTCAAACCGATAGGTTTCTTTTATTTCAAAGTCTTGCGGCTTAAGTTGGAGCTTTAGGGAGGAGCATTCCAAGCAATCTGATTTTAGATTAAAATCATGGACATAGCCTCTTGTATATAAATCTTCCAAGGCATCAACTAAATTGTCATAATCTTTCATTGTTGTTTGTTTTAATTATTAATTATTATTTCCCGATAATAAAAATGCATATTATAAAAATTGGACAATATAAAAACCACCATAAAAAAGCTGCTTGTGATTTCCAGCATGACCAATATTTTTGCGCCCAATGAAACGGGTGCTATATCTCCAAAACCGATAGTTGCAAAAGTTACAACGCTGAAATAATTAAATTCCAAAAACCGATAAAGCAAAGAACTCCCAACGTGAATACCCTTAAAAGCAAAAGCATTACAATCTGTCAAGCATAAATAATCCAATGAAAATGATAGGATCAAGAGTATGATGATAGCTGCAAAAGAAGCGAGACAACGATAGAATGAAAAGGCTTTGTGACGAAGGTGTTTCTCCAAACGGTTTAGGGTGAAAAATAAAAAGTAGCTTACTTTTGCCCCTGAAAATATTATCACAAAAGCTATCATAAGCTTCGCCTCTTCGTGGTGGTTAAAGATGTTAATTAGTATCAGGTATAGCGCTATGCCCACTGTAATCAGCCCTGTTTCTTTGAACAGGAATTCTTTTAAAAAACCACCAACCTCATTAAAAAAGGTTCTTCTATTATATGTTTCTCTAACTATTTTCATTGGCTGTATTTTAAAATCACAATCCATTTCATTCTGGTAATACTTCAGTAATCTGACCACATTTCAACCTTTCATCTCCAAAGTATGGATTCCTTATTTTATGGTTAGCAGAAAGCCAATAAGCACCTTTTTCATTAAATGCCATTGGGCAATATACCAAGTGTATGTCTTCTTTTTTCATGTGGAAACTCTTGAAAGTAGAATACAGGTACTCGGAAATATAACTAAAATAAAGGCGTTTCTCCTGCAAGCTTTTTGCACCAATAAATGCCCTTAAATTTTTCTCATAACCAGCACTATATGTTTCCCATGCTTTTGCCGTTACTTTTTCTTTCATTGGTTTGTCAACCAAGCTCAACAGGAACAACATGACATTGGCGGCGGCATTTGCCTTTGCTGTATCAGCTTTGACCAAAGCCTCTTCCATTTCTAAATACCTGTTGAAAAAAGTATCCATATGATATCCAAACTCTCTGGGGACATCATAATTCTCTGCCAATATGGGAATCCCTTTTTTTGCCAAATGATCAGTCAAATTATATGGCCTATTTTGCACGAATCCAGTTTCCATGTCATCTGGACAAGGCGACTTCGGGTTATTATTGCAAGCGAATAAGCAGAAGGTATAAACCAGTAAGAAATTCCAATATATTGCTTTCATAATGAATTAATTAATAGTTAAACAAACATCGCAGATAATATCCATGATTATTATTTTTGGAGCAATTTGGGGTTTATCAAAAATTCACTTCTATTATATTTTATTAGGTTTTCTTTTTTCAGGGAATTGAGCGTTTGGGTAATGCTTTGCCGGCAAATGCCTATGTACGCTCCCAATTCGCTATGCGTAAAACCCTGAGCCACAATCCATCCGTTTTCCGCTACGCCCCTTTCTTTAGCTATATCTTTTAAGAATTCTATAATAACGTCCGGTGAGGATAGCGATCTTTTCCGTTGATATCTCTTCCAAATTTCTTGTCGCTTTTTAATAAACTGTAAAATGATACAATCAACTAAATTACTGTTTTGCCGCAGTTCTAATTCAAATTTAAAATAGGGGATTTTCCAGGCCCTTACTTCCTCTCCCAATGCAAATGCAGACATACGGCTCGTTTTTTCTTTGGAGAATATTTCTCCTATTCCAACAAATTCCCCAGGGTACATAATATGGCATATATGCCGTTTTTTAGAATTCCTAAAATTTTTAGTCATTATCACCCTGCCTTTTACAACCAAATATAAATGAGCAATGGGCATTCCCATATCTAACATGCGGGCGCCTTTTCGGAAAGTTTTCAATGTTCCAATAACACTGATGTCAGCATGCAATGCTGAAATCAAATTTTCCATTTTTATGGCACCAAGCAATTGTTATTTTTTTTAGTACAGAATAAATCAAAGGCGGCAGACAAGTAATATTTTCATATTTCCTGCCTGCTGCGCCTTCGCAAAAACAATTATTATAAAAAAGATTGTCTTAGAGCATATTGGGGAATTATATTCCGGCGAAAAAACATCCCTTTTCCGATGATGCTTTGTTGAAAATTTGGTCACGTAGTCCCACTATGCTTCCAATTTTTCGCCTCGTCTCATCAAACCTGCCTGCCGGCAGGCAGGAAATTGATATTTTTTCACTCGAAATATAATTTCCCAATATGCTCTTAATTAATTTTGTGGCCGATCATATTGGCAACAACCGGGAAGGGCATTATATACCTCGTCTTTTGCCCGGAACTTATCCGTATCGTGGCCTGCCGCCGCTACCTTCTTTTTAATGTCGTCCAATGAAATGGCATCACTGTCATATTTGACGGTCATTACTTTGTTGTCCACGTCCCAGTCGGTAGAATGGATACCTTCCACAATTGCGAGGGCCGTTTCAATTCTGTTTTCGCACATGCCACAATTCCCGTAAACCATAAAAATATCAGTGGTTTCACTGACAACTTTCTTTTTGGGTTTTTCGGCTTTTGGCGCGTGGCTGTGGTTGCCATGGTCATGCTGTGCTTGCACCTGAACGCCGAGGAAAAGGAAAAAGCACATGCTGAAAATTACACTTAAATGTTTCATGATAAATTATTTGATTATTAAAAATTTGGATTACGTTTACTAAACTTTTAAAGTTTAGTAAACGTATGTCCTTGATTTTCAACTGTAGTTTGAATTATTAAAAAATACAAGTTTAATATTGTGCTTCCATTGTTCGGAAACAATGAAAGCATTGATTAATTTTAATGGGAATGCGTCGCATTTTCGAGATATTTGCCTTGCACGCCTATACCGTGCAAATGAGTTAGAGCCGCACCATAATGCCCCGCCTGCCCTACCGTATATGCCGAAAAAAACAAAACAGCGGCCACGAGTATTTCTCCCCATAATTTTCTATTTAAAAAAAAATGACTTATTGTTTTTAGCACAAGGGCCGCTATACTCCCCCATTTAGCATAAGCCGCATATTCTTCGTGCAATGTCAAAAGTTGGGCAGCAATATCGTTCAGTTCGCCCGTATGCGGGTGGGCAAAATTGGAGGCTATATAGGCACCGGCAGCCCCTCCCGCTAATAAGAGCAAAGTCACCATGCTCAGTTCTTTTCCCCAAATAAAAAAGGAGGCCAATTGGGTTAAAAAAGCAATTAAAAGAAGTACTATCGGAAAATGCACGATCATTGGGTGCTTGCTCGGAAACTCGCTCAAACCGGGATCTGTACTCATACTGAAAGGGGCCATTTCTTCATGGCCGTTGTGCATATGCCCGTCCTCCATTGTTGCTATTTCGGCAGTATCTGCGGCCGTTGCCTGTTCTTCTTTTTTTTCTTCTTCTTGGTCGTCATCGCCGCCGTGCGCATTGGCCGGGAGGCTAAAAAGGAAAAGGCTGGCAGTAATAAAAATTAATGTTTTCATTTTTCAATGTTTTTATAACTGATATAGATACAATTCTTTGATTGCCTTATATCAGCCTAATTAAAAATGGCCTGATAAAAAATCCCGCAGACTAATAAAATCAAAAGAATGATTACCAGATAGTTAAAAATTCGACCTGTCTTTGATGGTGCTTCATTACCTGTTTGACAACATTTTTTCATCGCTTTATTTTTTAATCAAAACCTTATACTTATTCCGCCTCCGCCACCAAAACGGTTGTCATAACTTCCCAGTACCGAAAAATTCCTGCTCAACATATATTCCGCTCCGGCATTCCAAACTATATCTTTTTGATAGTCTTCCCCATCGGGAAAATCATTGACCAAGCCAAAATCTGCCTGATACTCATATTCTCCAAAAACGGACAATTTCGGGAATATCATAATTGCCCTGCTCAAACTTATTTGCGGCCGGAGTTGGTTGTCCAACCTTACATCGAGGTTGAACATATAAGGCGTAAAAAAACGGATGCCTGCAATCGCCGTTGTTGAAATTTCAGCAAAACTATCGTCAATTTCATTTTCCACATTAATTCCTCCAAATATGGTTAGGTAATCATAGAGGTAGCGCTCATATGTCGCTTCCGCTTCCATATTTTCATTATAACCAAATTCAGCACTGAGGTTAAACTGGTTCCGTATATTCGATGAAACAATATTCACGGCGCTCATTTGCGAAGCAATGTCAACCATGCCCCAAGTATAATAGGCGTCTGTTTCATGTATTAATTTGGATATTGGAAATTTGTCCAGCCGCGTATCCCGTGGTGTGTCATAACTAAACACCCGCGCCATGCCGCCCATCATATGGTACAATATATGGCAGTGAAAAAACCAGTCGCCCGTTTCATTGCCATAAAATTCAATGGTCACTTTTTGCATCGGAGGCACATTGACGGTATGTTTCATTGGAGCGTATTCACCTTTATCATTTAATACCCTGAAAAAATGGCCGTGCAAGTGCATGGGGTGGTGCATCATCGTGAGGTTGTTCAGGGTGATGCGGGTCACTTCCCCTTTTTTTATTTTTATTTTATCCGTTTCAGAAAGAGGGATTCCATTGAGGCTCCATATATACCGGTTCATATTTCCCGTGAGGTTGAGCAGTATTTTTTTGACCGGCAAACCTTTATCATAATTTGTCTTTTCGGGAGATTTTAAATAATTATAATCATATGTAACGGCCTTGTCCATCCCCTGCATTTTATCAGGTTCGGTATTTTTCATGTCCGTCATATCGGTTTCTTTTTTCATATCCGTTTTGCCCTTATTTTCCATATCGTTTTTATTTTCCATATCCATTTCCTTTTCTCCCTGCATATTGTTTTTATCATCACCGGGCATATCCATATTTTGCATATCGGAATCCATATCCATCTGCATTCCGTATTTATTCATCAATTTTTGGGGCTCGTCTTTTTTAGGTTTGAATTTTAAAGCAGGTGCCCCCATTTTCATATCCATTTTTGCCATCGTTTTCATCATGCCGATCTTATCGGGACGCGGGACTATCGGTGCCTTTAATATTTCCCCTTGCCCGATATAAGTGGAAGTAAAACCTGATCCGTCTTGTGCCGTAGCCCTGATTTCCAATTTACCGGAAGGGGGGACAGTAATTATAAAATCATATGTTTCGGCAACGGCTATAATCGTTTTATTCCTCATTATTGGCACTACATCAACGCCATCGGATGCGACCAATAGGGGCATTTTATTGCCGCCAAATGTCAGCCAGAAATAAGTAGAAGCTGCTGCATTAATAAACCGGAGCCTTACTTTTTCACCGGGTTTAAAGTCAGGGTATTCAGAGGTTTGTTGGCCATTGATTAAAAAAGCATCATAAAATATATCGGCAATATCAGCGCCTTCCATTCTCTGTTTCCAAAAATTAATCTGTGCGCCCAATGCCCCTCTTTTTATAGCTCTGTTGAGCGGTGTCGCTGTTCCTTTTCTATTGCCGTACCATTCATTCCCCCTTTTCAGGTTCCGCAATACGCTCATCGGTTTTTCATTTGTCCAATCAGAAAGTACTAATACCAGTTCTTTGCTATATTCCAATATTTGTTTTTGGGGCTTGATTACTATCGAACCATATACACCGCTTTGTTCTTGCAACATCGTATGTGAGTGGTACCAATAAGTACCCGAATGAATGATCGGGAATTCAAATTTTTGTGTTTTTCCGGGCAATATAGGAGGCGTGGTCAAATAAGGAACTCCATCTTGAAAATTGGGCAACAATAAGCCGTGCCAATGGAGGGAGGTTTCTTCTGCCATATTGTTTTTTACATAAATAACCGCATATTCACCTTCGGTAAATTGTAAAGTCGGACCGGGCACAGAACCATTGATGGCCATGGCATGGCGCTCCTTTCCAGTAATATTCACAATCGTATCACCAAGGGCAAGGTGATATTCATGGACAGGCCTATTGTCCATGTTTTGCGAAAAAACGGGATATGCAAAAAGTACAAAATAAATGATTATATAATATGGCTTCATCATTATTTTTTCGTAACTACTTACCTCTCCAGCCAGCTTATTTAATTCACTAACCCCCGACTTCAGTCGGGGGGCAAACAAAAAACATTATCGGGTTTTAACCCAAAAATATGCACGTTTGTTTTGGGTTAAAACCCAGATTTGTGCGTTGCCTACCCCCGACTGAAGTCGGGGGTTAGTGAATTAAATAATATTGAAGGGCTGGTAGTAGTTACATTTTTTCACTTAATAAAAATCAAATTGGATTTGCTGTCAATGCAGCAATAATTAAATAACTACATTGACAGCCGATATAAATATCAATCCTGATTAATGGTCATGCCCCTTGTGGTCTTTGTTCTTTTTGTAGTCCATGCCGCAGACAGGGCATTTGCCGGGCTTGTCGCTGCCGCTGCCTTCGCAATGCATGGGGCATACATATTCAGAAGTATATTCCTTGCCTTGCTTATCAGCGTTGCTGCCGCTGTTTCCACAAGATGAAACAGTCAGGCCTGCGGCCAAAAATGCCACAGAAAATAAAATCATTTTGAAATTTTTCATTGTTTGAAATTTTTTGTGAATAAATATTTTAATTAATGCTCATGGCCTTCATGGTTATCATCGTCAACCATTTTTAAGTCCATGCCGCACTTGGAACATTTGTCGCCTTCTTTTCCAGTGATTTCTGGGTGCATCGGACAAGCATAAGTATGCTCTTCCATATGATCGGCATCGTGGCCGGCCTCATGGTTTTCCATTTTTTCATCGTGGTGCTTATCGCTGTTCCCGCCGCAGGAGCTCAGTCCAAAGGTGAATGCAATAAGGGCAATCAATAATAAATTGTTTTTGAAATTTTTCATTGTTTGAAAATTTTTATGAAGTGAATTGTTTAGTAACGATCAAATAATAACTTATCGATTTTAGGCTGAATTATTTTGGTCTTAGATTTTCTTTAAAAGAAGGAGTATTGTTGATACTATGACTGATTTTAAAGGAAAAAATAAGGGCAAAAGAATCAGCGTAAAACGGGAAGTTATTATTTGATCGTTACTTAGTTGCAATTAAATATCGGAGCGTCCCGATTTTTGTATTTACGAAATCGATTTCAACGACCTGCTCAAACCCGGCTTCTTTTACAAACCTGGGCAATAAACCCTTCCTGTTGTCGGTAGTGGTTTTAAAGCCATCGAGGATTTGAACCAAATAAAAACCCATGCTATAAAAGGCATTAGCGGGTTTTCCCCAATCACAGACCAGGAGTGTTCCTCCAGGTTTCAACACCCTGAATATTTTTTTCAAAGCATCTTCCTTTTCAGTCGTTTTTAATTGATGAAATACCAAACAGCTAAAGATTTTATCAAAAGAATTTTCGGAATACGGAAACTCTTCCCCGTCATATAAATCCAATTGCACATTTTTTAAAAAACCCAACTTATGGAGTTTTGCCTCGGCAATGGATTTTACTTTTGGGTCGATATCAAGGCCGGTATAAACAGCCTTGTTCTCTGCCCGCATGGAGTAGGCTAAATTCTCTCCCGTTCCAAACCCAAATTCCAATATTTTTTCATTCGGCTCTGGCGACAGGTGTTCAATGAGTTTAGTCCTAAACTCGATTTCGGGCATTGTCCAACCAATTACTTTATCATATAAAGCTGTTAATTGGTCGTATCCCAATGCGGGTATGAAATCAGTTTTGTCTTTCACTGTTTGAATTTTATTAATTTCAAATCAATTAATTTTTGACCACTTTATATGCCTTGCTGGATTCAGCAGATATTACATTAAAATAATAAACCCCCGACGCATATCCCGACAAATCAAATTGCCCGTTGCCGCCAGTCATTTCCTTTTTTTCCAATAATTGGCCAGAGGTATTGAACAGTTCAATAGTGGCCGGCATATGTCCATTCAAGGTTACCACATTTGATGTTGGGTTGGGATATATTGAAAATATTTCCTCCCCGGTTTCGCTGACAGCCGTTGGATTGCCGACTACTGTAAACTGCCCCATCATGCCATCGTCTTCGTGGGTCAGCATATGGCAGTGGTACATATAAGGGACTTCGTCGTCTGCAAAATCCTCGAACTTGGTAATGAACCGTACCGTTCCAAATTGGGGCGGCACTATGACCACATCTTTTCTTCCCTGTTCATTTGCGGGAACAGGCACACCATTTCTCGACAATATATAAAACTGCACATCGTGGATATGAAATGGGTGTGCAATCATGGATTGATTGGTGAGTTCCCATATTTCTATATTATTTAAAGGAATGGTTTCATTAATTACATTAATATCGAAACTGGCGCCATTAATTACAAAAGGGCCATTGACCACATTGCTCGGGCCAAAGTTTTTTGGTGCAAATAATAAATTACGGGTGGCGTCCACATCGCTTTCGTTCCACGGAGTCACATCCACCAAAGTAGAGGGGATAGTTGTGACGCCGCCTGTCGGTTCTCCGACCGCTAATTGGAGTATATCAAAATCACTTCCATTGAGCGGGTTGGAATTATAATTGGGAATGGACATCATGGAATTCATGCCAACCTGTGCTGCTCCATAAAACCCGGTCGGCAATTCGGAAGCATAGCTTTTTAAATATACACTTTGCGTTTCCATGCCATTCAGATCGAGCAATATTTCTGCCCGCTCTCCCGGAGATAGCATAAGGCGGGTCAATTGCACCGGGGCGCTCAACAAACCGCCGTCGGTGGCTATTTGATAAAACGGCATATTGTCCGTTAATCCCAAATTATATATCCTTTGCGACGAGCCGTTTAATATACGCAGCCTTATTATTTGCGAGGGCACATTAATAAAAGCATCGCGCGTCGCATTGGCCAATACTTCGGTGTCCAGGGCATTGGTGCCCAATACGATTTGTTTATTGGCATCAAATGTTTTTGTTTGTATGACCACCGGAATATCGTCCACTCCATATGTGCGCGGCAAATCAAGTGCGGCCTCTTCTGCGTCGCGTACTATTATCAATCCGGCAATTCCTTTTAATACATGGTCATTGGTTTTCATGTGCAGATGCGGATGGTACCAATAAGTCGCCGCTTTGTCCAATACCGTAAATTGCGGGTTCCATATTTCTCCCGGTTCGATAGTCGTATGTGGGCCGCCATCATTTGCCGCAGAAACATGCATGCCGTGCCAATGTATGGTCGTCGTTTCCCCTATTTGATTGTCAACCGTTATATTGACATCTTGCCCATTTTCGAGGATTAATGTTGGCCCCAATATATTTCCGTTTACTCCAAAAGTGGAGGTATTAGTTCCTGGAAAAAATTCAAAACTGCCCGGTTGCAAAGTCAGCGCTATATTTTCGCCAGATAATGTGGGTGGAATTAGCAATGGGTTTTGGGCGAAGCCCATAAAAGAAATTAATGCAAATAATAAAGTAATTGAATGTTTCATTTTAAAATAATTTTTAATTGGAAAATAGATTTTAAAGACCGTATCCATTTGACGCTTAGGGTTTCAAGGTGATGCCTTTACGATGGGTGCGCGAGCGGAAAGGCATCACCTCGAAAATAATTATCCGAGGATTTACTTATCCGAGGTAACGCCTTTCCTCCCGCAGCCCCACGCAAAGGCATCACCTCTATATTTTTAATGATTATGCCCGCTCATCTTCGGCGCTTTCGCCATTTCCATGGGCGGGTTTTTAAATTCTTTATCAATGGTATCTTTTACAATTCCGCAGGTCAGCATTTTGTCGCCAAAAAACGGGTTGCGTATTTCTTTTTCCCTGCTTATCCAATCGGCACCTTTATTGTCGAATGCCATTGGGCAATGCTCCACATATAATGTGTCATCCGGCACACCAAATACTTTAATTGATTTTATCAATGCCTGCGAAAAGAAATCGAATTGTTTGCGCTGTTCTTTTATATCCGTTAATTCGGATATTTTTTTGCTGTGCGCTTGCATGGCATCAAATTGTTCCATCCAATACATATGTGCATCGCCTTTTAATAAGCCCATTTTAACGGCTGCTAATTTTTCCTCCACACCTTTGGCAGCGGCAGCGGCCTGCTCAGCATCAGTTGCCACAAAAGCATCTTTTAATAAAATATAGGCATCGGAAACCTCCGCCAATTGTTGTTTAAATTCAATGGGCGTGCTTTCTGTATAATCCGGCAAATGCGTTGAATGGTCAGCCCCTTTTAGCATCACATTTTTATTCATCATGCTTACCTGATTATTTAATTGGGCGGCTGCATCAATGGAGAAACTTCCATAAGTCACGACTTCTTCACCAGCTTCCAAACCGCTGATTAATTGATAACTATCTCCCAGCCCATCGCCCAATTCTATTTCCCGAAATTTATAAGAAGGAATAGTTGTGTCGGGCAGTTTGACATATACGACCGAGCGTTTGCCTGTCCATAGCACAGCAGATTTTGGAACGGTCAATTGGGTTCTGCTAATAGCTTTTCCCTTTAATATTCCGTTCACAAACATTTCTGGTTTTAATAAACCATTGGAATTATTTATTTCCGTTCTGACAGAAGCTACCCGCGTATTTGGATTGATAACAGGGTCAATAAAAGTGATGCGCGATTTAAATATTTTATTGGGGACAGCGGGCGTTGTAAATTCAATTTTATTCCCAAGTTTTATATTCGGGAGGTCTTCTTCATAAGCATCAAAAAGCACCCAAACTTTTCGGAGGTTCATTAAATCAAAAAGCGGTTCGCCCTTTTTCACATAATCGCCGACGGCCACCCGCCTATTGGTCACAATGCCCGATTCTTCGGCATATATTGTAAATGTTTCTTGTATTTTTCCTTTTTCCTCGATGGATTTAATGGCAGCATCGCTTATTTTCCAAAAGCGCAATTTATTCCGGGCGGCCTCCAATAATCCTGCATTTACATTTTCTAATTTTAATGCCTCAATTAATTCCCGTTGTGCAGTAATTAATTCAGGTGAATATACGGCGGCCAATTTTTGCCCCTTATTTACTTTTTCTCCCGTGAAGGTGACATATAGTTTTTCTATCCGCCCCGGCACATGGGCTACCTGACTTGAGGCCAAGCGTTCGTCGGCCTGTATTTTTCCCGAAAGGCGCATGTCCCTTTGGGAGATTGCTTTTCCAGATTGTCCCATTTCTTCGCCGATAGTCGTGGTCTGGATATTGGCCAATTTTACGGCCTCATCGGTCATTTCCAAAACCAATGGATCATTGGAAGAATTCTTGGACAATGGAATTAAATCCATCCCACAAATAGGGCATTGCCCCGGCTCCTCTTGCTGTATTTGCGGGTGCATGGAACAGGTCCATATTTCTGCCCCGTCATTGGATATTTCCACGGCTTCCCCACTATGGTCGTGGGATTCGGCAGCGGGGGGCATATTTTTATTATTTCCAAAAATAAGATAGCCTGCACCTATACCTGCCGCCAAAGCGATGATGACTATTAGGATATTTTTTGTATTTTTCATAAAATGAATATTTAGGTCGCCACTAATTGCGCTAATTATTTCTAATTGTAATTCGTAAAAATTAGCGTAATTAGCGGCGAATAATTTGTCAAATATTAGCCTGCCACATATCTCTCCACTTTTGCTTTCGCAATATGGCTCTGCACCACCGCTTTCAATATTTTCAAATCATAGTCAACCAGTTCTTTTTCCAGCCTCAGCAGTTCGTCAAAATCCCTCCCCTGCGTACTATAACTTGCTTCTAAAATATTGATAGCAGCCTGCGTTATTTCTATTTGTTTTGCATATAGTTCGGTCTTTAAACGCGCCGTTTCGCTTTCTGCAAATGCCTTTTCAATGGCCGTTCTATATTTTAATAAAACGTCTGCTTTTCTATCTTCCAATGCGGCAATTTTTAATTCTTCTTCCCGCTCTTTTGCGCTGTATTTATTCCGGTAAAGCGGTATTTTAATGGATGCCCTTAATTGCAAAATATCCCTCCCATTTCCTGATGGCTCGGCATCACTCCTTTTTCTCACCGTGATATAATCCATGCCCGCACCAAAAGAAGGTTTGCCGTTTAATTCATTTAATGAAATGGCCTGCCGAGATATTTCTTGTTGCAGTTCGAACATTTGCAATATTGGGTGATTGGCTTTTATATTTTCCGTCAGTTCATTTTTATTAAATGGGATATTTACAAAAGAAAGGCTATCGGTAATATTGATTTCCGTTTCCAATGGGCGGTTCAATAATTGGTTAATGCTTGCCGTCGGGCTTGTTTTGGCCGACTCCAATATATCCAGTTCTTGCTTTAATTCCTCTGTTTTTAATTGCACCCGCAATACGTCGGCTGCGGTCGCTTTTCCACTTTCCACTTTGGTCAAGGCGAGCCGTTCCAATGCTTCCAAAATGGCAATATTGCGGCGTATTATTTTTTGGCTTTGCTGTATTTCATAAAGCCGGAAATACGGTTTTTTTATTTCATAAAATAAATTCAATTTGCGCGCCTCAATGCGCTCGTACAATGCTTTTGCCTTTGCCAGTTCCAAATCTTTTTTGCTGTCCAATGTGCCCGGCCAGGGAAACATTTGGGTCGCAGATATACGGGTTATCTGTCCCCCCAACCTCGTTTCTACGGGAAATGGAAATGCACCGATGCTTGCCTCCGGGTCGGGCAGTTCGTTTACCTGCGGCGCCCTTTCCAATGCGGCGAGATATTCGGTGTTTAATATTTTTAATTGCAAATTATTTGCTGCGGCGTCGTTTAATAATGTTTCTAAACTTTGGCTTTGGCCGACCAAAACAAAGCAGATGAACAGGCTTGTAAAGCCCGCCTTTATTATGGATTTGGGCGTGGCCTTAAAGGTTTTGCTTTTGCTTTTTTTATTTTTTTTGCTAAAAAACATTTTATTAATTATTTTAGAGTATTTTTGCTAAAATCACCGTTATGAAAAAATTGACAAGAATTACTTTCAACCCCAATGTGATGGGCGGAAAGCCCTGCCTCCGGGGCATGCGCGTAACTGTCGGGGCAATCGTTGGCTTGGTAGCTTCGGGCTATTCTCACGAAAAAATATTGAAAGCCTACCCTTACCTTGAAAAGGAGGATATTGTGGAAGCCTTGAAGTACGCAGCTTGGCGCTCTGAAGAAATAGAATTGCCTTTACCAACTGCCGCATGAAATTTTTAATTGACATGAACCTGTCCCCTACTTGGGTGCCTGTTTTTGAAAAAGCAGGTTGGGAGGTACTCCATTGGTCAAGTGTGGGCAACCATGACACTCCTGATAAAATCATTTTTGATTGGGCAAAAGAAAATGGGTTTATTATATTTACCCACGACCTTGATTTCGGTGCTATACTTGCTGCCACAAAATCCGATTTGCCAAGTGTAATACAAGTTCGAACCCAAGATATTATGCCTGAATCATTAGCAGAAAGATTAATTACAATCATTAAAAATTTTGAAACCCACCTTGAAAAAGGGGTTTTATTAACTGTTGATGAAATAAAATCCCGCATTAGAATACTTCCCATTGTCTAATTTATTTAGCAATATTCAATTTAATTTCCTCCCACAAAGAAAACAGCACCGGCACCGTAAACATGGTAATCATTTGCAACGTCATGCCCCCAAAAGAAGGGATGGCCATCGGCAGCATAATATCCGCACCCCGCCCGGTAGAGGTCAGCACGGGCAATAAAGCCAAAACGGTAGTGGCCGTGGTCATCATGGCGGGGCGCACCCGTCGCTGACCACCTTCCACCACGGCGTCCCTGATCCCCGCGATAGTATTTGGTTTATTGTTTTTAAAACTGCTCTGCAAAAAAGTAGCGACCAATACGCCGTCGTCGGTAGCAATGCCGAACAATGCAATAAACCCGACCCATACTGCGACCGATAAATTAATGGTCCGTATTTGGAAAAGTTCCCGCATATTGGCACCGAAAAAATTAAAATTCATAAACCAATCGGTATCATATAAACCGATCATTATAAAGCCTCCGGCAAATGCGATAAACACCCCAGAAAAAACCATTACCGAAACGGATATTGATTTAAATTGAAAATATAAAATAAGGAATATAATAGCGAGCGCAATCGGCATCACAATGCTCAGCCGTTTGCTTGCACGCACCTGCTGCTCATAATTTCCGGCAAAGCGGTAGCTGATGCCCGCCGGCACGACCAATGTTCCGTTGTCTATATTTTCCTTTAAATATGCCTGCGCATTTTTGACCACCTGCACTTCCGAATATCCTTTTTCTTTATCGAACAGCACATATCCGATCAAAAAACCGTCCTCGCTTTTTATGGACTGTGCGCCCGCTTCATAGCGGACGGTCATCAGTTCGCCGAGCGGTATTTGTTTCCCTGCAGAGGTCGGCACATATATCCGTTTTAATGCTTCGGGGTCGCTGCGCAGTTCGCGCGGGTAGCGGATGCGGATGGCATAGCGTTCGCGGCCTTCCACGGTCGTTGTCATTTCCATGCCGCCGACTGCGGCCTGTATATATTGTTGCACTTTTGCAATCGTCAGTCCATACCTGCTGATGGCCTCCCTGTTTATATCCAATAATAAATAGGGTTTTCCGACAATTCGGTCGGCAAATACGGCGGCATCTTTTACGCCTTCTATATTTTTTAAACGTTTTTCCAGTTCCAATCCAAATGCCTCGATAGTGGCCAAATCCGAACCGCGGACTTTAATTCCCATCGGTGCGCGCATGCCCGTTTGCAACATGACGAGGCGGGTTTCGATGGGCTGCAATTTTGGCGCAGAAGTAACGCCGGGCAATTGGGTGGCGTTTACGATTTCGTTCCATATATCGTCGGGGCTGTGTATATGGTCACGCCATTGCCGGAAATATTGGCCTTTTTTATCGGGAATCAGTTCGCCATATTTATCGCGCGTATACTCTCCGTCTTTATATTTATACCGGATGCGGTGGCCGTCCTTGTCTGTTTTATATTCCGATTTATATAGGATGATATTTTCGTACATCGAGAGAGGTGCGGGATCGAGCGCACTATTGATGCGGCCTGCTTTTCCGACCACCGTTTCCACTTCGGGAATTGCCGTTACGGCCATATCGAGCAGACGGAGGTTTTTAAGGTTTTCCTGCATACCGGCATGGGGCATGGAAGTTGGCATCAACAAAAAAGACCCCTCGTCCAATGAGGGCATAAACTCCTGCCCCGTTTTTTGAAAAGCCACAAAACCCTGATATATAATAAAGCCGACGGCCAATAAAAAGAGCAATTTAAAGCGCAGCAAAAAGCGCAATATTTTTTCATAAAAATAAATAATGACAAAGAAAAAACCGATCAATGTGCCTGCCACTACTACCACAAAAAGGAAATTGGCGACAGCGCTTTTGGTCACGCCGAGCGGCATCCAGACCGACGACAACAACCAAGCGACTATAAGTGCATAAATTATATTGGTCAGCCAATTTACAGGTTTACTAAACTTTGAAAGTTTAGTAAACCTGACATCATTAAAGATTTGATGAAGTATGCCGGCCATGCCGACCACGGCCAATACCGCCCCCAAAAAAGGTTGGTATAAAAATGCAATTATAGCCCCGGCAATTATAGCCAGCCCATTGCCGATATAAGGCAATAATTTCTTTTTTGGTTTAATAGAAAATATACTGTGCGCCAATGCTGGGACTATGGTAACGGCCACAATAATAGAAGCGACCAGCGCAAATGTTTTGGTAAATGCCAGTGGTTTAAATAATTTGCCTTCCGCCGCTTCCATCGTAAATACGGGAATAAAACTTATTATAGTTGTGGCCACCGCCGTAATTACTGCCGACGCCACTTCCACCGTCGCTTCGTATATACTTTCCAAAACAGATTCGCCGGGGGGGGGCGAGGCCATGCGCGCCACCATGCTTTCGGTCAGCACGATGCCCATGTCCACCATGGTGCCGATGGCAATGGCGATGCCCGACAGCGCAACTATATTGGCGTCCACGCCAAAATATTTCATGGCAATAAAACACATCAGCACAGCCACGGGCAAGGTGCCCGAGACCAACAGGGAAGACTTCAAGTTGAGGAGCATTAGTATCACCACAATTATAGTGATAAGTATTTCAAGCGTGAGGGCTTCCTGCAATGTGCCGATGGTTTCATTTATTAATTGTGTGCGGTCATAAAAGGGGATAATTTTGACCTGTGAAACGGTGCCGTCTTTTAATGTTTTGCTGGCGAGGCCGGGTTCGAGTTCCGCTATTTTTGCTTTTACATTTTGGATGACCTCCAATGGGTTGGCGCCATACCTTGCCACCACTACCCCACCGACGGCCTCCGCCCCCGATTTGTCCAAAACGCCACGTCGCGCGGCAGGGCCTATATTTACTTTGGCCACGTCGCCTATATTTATCGGGACATTATTGGTTGATTTAATTACGCTGTTTTCAATGTCCGCTATATTTTTTACATATCCGAGGCCGCGCACAAAATATTCCGCCAAATTAATTTCTATGGTCTGTGCGCCCACATCTATATTACTGCTTTTAATGGCCTTCATTACTTGTTCCAAAGTAATATTATAAGCCTTCATGGCCTCGGGGTCAACGTCCACCTGGTATTCTTTTACATATCCGCCAATGGAGGCTACTTCCGCAACGCCTTCGGCAGACGACAAACCATATCGCACATAAAAATCTTGTATGGTCCGGAGTTCGTGCAAGTCCCATCCGCCCGTCGGGTTTCCGTCTTTATCGCGGCCTTCCAGGGTGTACCAATATATCTGCCCCAAGGCGGTGGCGTCGGGGCCGAGGGTGGGCTGTACGC
Source organism: Bacteroidota bacterium (assembly GCA_011321935.1). Lineage (GTDB taxonomy): Bacteria > Bacteroidota > Bacteroidia > Chitinophagales > Saprospiraceae > UBA6168. The sequence goes on from DROJ01000242.1 coordinate 24,283, forward strand.
CCTCGGGCAAAGTATTGGCAGGGAGGGAATTCAATTTTTCCAATATGCGGCTGCGGCTCCAATAAAATTCTATATCATCATTAAATATGATAAATATGGTGGAGAAGCCGAACATAGAATTGCTGCGGATGCTTTTTACGCCGGGAATACCGAGCAAAGCAGTCGTTAATGGATAAGATATTTGGTCTTCCACATCTTGCGGAGAACGGCCCATCCATTTGGTAAAAACTATTTGCTGGTTTTCGCCAATATCGGGTATGGCATCAACGGCCACGGGGTCGCGGGGCAACCAATCTATACCAAAATCAAAAGGCGCAGAAACCAATCCCCAACCAATAAAAAGCAGGAGCATTAAATAAGCGACGAGCTTATTTTCGAGAAAAAACCGAATTAAATTATTGAGCATTTTTCAATGGGTGCTTATCAAAAAAAGATATTACTATTCATTGCCTTATAGGGGTTTTCCCGAGGAATCGGGACAGGCCCGCAAAGTCAAGCAGAGGTTTCGCTAAGTCACGCAAAGTTTACGTGTACTCGTCTCGCCTTGCGTGACTTAGCGAAACCTCTGCGTGACTTTGCGGGCCTGTCCCGATTCCTCGGGAAAACCCCTATAAGTGCTTATGCTGAACAGTTAGCAAAAAGTAATCTGGTAAAATAGATAGCACAACATAGCAGGCAACAACCCGCAGCGGTCATTGCACGTAGTGCAGCAAAAAACCCATTGATTTAAATAAGGAAGGTTTCGAAAAGGACAGGGATGTCCCTTGAAATTATTGGTGGTATATAATTGGCAAAAGAAGGGGCGTCATTTTCGACGCTAAAAGTATTTTTGAAAAATATAAAAACATATGCAGCAACGAAGTGCTGCAATGGTTTGTTAAGCGAAAAGTCAAGTGATTGGACTTGCTGGTTTTGGTCTGGCTGGACTTGTAGTGTGCTGTTATGGCAGCATTGCTTTTGTGCCATGGAAGAGCAGCCCTCGTTTTGCTGGGCCATCTTTTGGTGGTTCGGACAGTCCTTATTAACAGCCATATCATAGCAATTTTTTGCCTTGCCAAATATGCTGAAGGACTTTACCTTGCCCTGACAGAAGTGCATATCCACCGCAAAACTGGCCGATGTAGAGAACATCAGGAAGGCCAAGCTGAAGGCGATAAAACGATATGTACGACTGGTTGGATTCATTTTTTTTTAGCGAATAGACCGCAAATATACAAAGTTTGTGGGTAAGATGTTTTATGGGATATTGTTAAAGGTTTCTGAAATTTTGATGCTTTGATATGCCTGTGCAAGCTCTTAGTTCTGTCTTAATGTAAGATTTGAGATCGGAGGAAAGAGACTGTTCATTTATCTGTGTTGCCCTGAGCATGGGTGATTGATTGTGAGCGTGTTTTTTTTAAACATAATTCGCTGAACTGTCTCTGGGAAAACACCTTTTTAAATTTAGTGGATACCAAACCTTAAAATATATACCTTCGCTTGAAATCAACTTCGAGGGATGTGAGACCCTCGAAAAAAAAGCATTACATTTGATGCCCCGCCAAATTTATATGGCATACCAGACCGCTTTAGGTTTTCCCGAACCTTCGGGAAAACCTAAAATGGTCAAGTATAGGTTCCAACTGCATCGTTATGTTCCGAAATTCATTTCTTAAAATTTCGCTCCCAGCATTTTTGTGGTGTTTTGCCCTGTTCTCAAATGGGCAAGAAGTATCCTTTTCCTATCAGGCCGCCCTGCTCAATCCAGTATCGGGTTTCACCACTTACGCCGATTGTGCGGTTGACATGAACGGCGACTTTTTGGATGATGTGGTACGGGTGGGCAACAAAGTCCTCTATATTGATTTTCAAAAAAAAGAAGGCGGTTTTTCACAAAAAAATTTCCCGCTCATTGTCCAAAACCCTCCCGATTGGAGCATCTGCGCCGGAGATTTGGACAACAACGGTTTCAACGATTTGCAGTTCGCAAGCGGCTCGGCAGTTTCTTTTGTGTACGCCAACGAAATGGGTTCTGGTTACCTGGAATCGCTCATGCCCGATAGTATCCTCAGCCAACGTTCAACGATGGCAGACATCAACAACGACGGCTGGCTCGATGCTTTTGTCTGCCATGACATCGGCCAATCCCTTCCGTTCAAAAATGATGGAACAGGACAAATGGCATCCGACACCAACCTCATTCACACTTCCACTTTGCCGGGCAATTATGCAGCTATCTGGACAGACTATGACCACGACGGCGACACCGACCTTTACATCAGCAAATGCCTTTCCGGTGCCCCTCCGGGAAACCCGTCCCGAACAAATTTACTGTACCAAAACAATGGCGACGGCTCTTTTTCAGAAGTGGCCGGACTGGCCGGGCTGAACGACAATTCGCAATCATGGAGCACCGTGTTCGAGGACTTCGACAACGACGGCGACATGGACGCTTTCATTGTCAACCACGATTTTAAAAACCGACTGCTCCGCAATAATGGGGACGGAACTTTTACCGATGTAATAGACAGTTCCGGCATTGACCCAGAAGACCTAGGGGCTTGGGAAAACACCGCCGCCGATTTTAACAACGATGGCTTTGCCGATATTTTTTCTGACCTGTCAAACGAACTCTACCTGGGCAATGGCGACCTCACTTTCGTCGGCCAATCGGTACCGACCATCCCCGGGAGCATTGCCGATCTGAACAACGACGGCTACCTCGACGTGTACCGGGCCAACCAACTTTGGATGAACGATGGCGGCCCTTTCCATTGGTTGAAAGTGAACCTCTTTGGCATCGAAAGCAACCGGAACGGCATTGGGGCAAGGGTAGAAATATACGGCGCATGGGGCATACAGGTGCGGGAAATGCGCTCTGGGCAAGGCTTTAGCCCAATGAATTCGCTGAACCTGCACTTTGGCCTGGGGCAAGAAAAACAGGTGGATTCTTTGCTGGTAAAATGGCCGTCGGGCATTGTCAGCAAACTGGAAAACCTGCAGGCCGATAGCAGCTACCTCGTGCCAGAAGCTGCCTGCCTGCTGCCTTTTACTTTGATAAATGCGGATGAATACAAGCTCTGCCCCGGCGATACTATTTTGCTGGAAGCCCCTGCCGGCTTTTCACAATACCGCTGGTCGAACGGGCAAACATCGCAGCTTGCACACCTCACCAAAGCAGGCCGGTATTTTGTGTTGATGACCGATAGCGAGGGCTGCACCAGCCTTTCCAATTTTATAAAAATAGAAGAAAAAAAAGATGTGCCGCCCTCTATTTTTGCCGTTCCGGCAAAACGCCGGTGTGAGGGCAACAGCATCGAATTAGTTGTTTCTCATGGCCAAAACCCTATTTGGTCAAATGGCCTGACAGGGCAGCGCACCGATGTTTTGGCAAGCGGAAATTACTCCGTCTCGGTGGATGCGGCCTGTGCCGGAGGGCAACTTGTTTCCCTGCCCTTCGAGGTGGAAATTTTACCAGCACCGCCGCCCCTAATCGCCGATATCAGCATTGGCGCGGGAGACTCCGTGCTACTTGTTGCCGATAGCGAAAACTGCTACTGGTACGACCAGCCAATGGCTGAAATTCCTTTGCACATCGGCTCTGTTTTCCAAACGCCGCCGCTCACGTCCGACACGGTTTTTTATGTAGAAACGCATTATGAATATCCAGCCGAAATGCAAGTGGGGGGCAAGCTGGACATGCTCGGCGATGGGGGCGTTTCACAACAGACCGGGTATCAATTGTTCGATGCTTGGCAGCCTTTCATTTTACGTTCGGTGGATGTTTATTTGCCGCCGGAGTCAGCCGAAGGCTTCCGTTTTGTGCAGCTTTTTTCTGAGGACACCTTGCTTGCATTTAAGCAATTTGAGGTGCAGACCGGGTGGAACGAAGTGCAATTGGATTTTGATGTTCCCGTCGGGAAATTAAGCCTGCATTGCCCGCAGGGCGTACTTTTCCGAAATACTGGCCAGCTCGGTTATCCCTTTCCAATCGGCGATGTAGGGCAGGTCACCTCCTCCTCTTTTGGCGAAGGCTATTATTACTATTTCTACAATTGGAAAATAGAAACCCGTGCATCCGACTGCGTTTCAGAGAGGGTTTCTGTGGAAGTTTTGATTTCGGGGAATGATGAAACCCATTTACAGGAAGGCATCGGCATTTTTCCAAACCCAAGCAGCGGCACCCTTTATTTTAAACAAAAAAAACAAGCGGCAAAACCTGCCATGCTCCGGCTCTACGACATTGCGGGAAGAGAGGTTTTCCATCAAAAAATAGCAGTGGAAGAGGTTTCTGCCATTCAATTATACAACCTTCCTGCCGGCATTTATTTGTTGAAATACCAACAGGAGGGCGGCCGCTTTTTTTATGAAAAACTAATCCTGAAATAATCCGCCTGCGGGCTGTTCGGGAATTCGTTTTTCTCACAAATCATTTTGTTATGCAACTCTCATACACTAAGGTTTACCATCCTGATTTGAAACCAGCATTTATCTTTTTGCTTCTATTTGCCCTGGTTTCCTCTTCTGAATTATGGTCGCAATGCAGCGGCTTTTCCGTAACCGTTGATGCCCCCAATGCAGAAAGTTATTGCATCGGGGAAACGATCACTTTGAATTCAACGGTAATAGGGGGCACCGCTCCCTATACCTACTTATGGTCAACGGGCGGCACAGGCCCCAACGAAGATATTTTGGCAACGGGATGGATAATAGCGAACTTAACGGTGGTAGATGCCAACGGCTGCATCGCTTTTTCTAATTGGGCACATATAAAGCCCGTTTTTTGGGATATTAATATATTTTCATCTCCCAATTCGACCTGCGAAGGCGCACTGGAATTGGCCGTGAGTATTTTTGGGGGCACCAATGGCTACGACTTTCTTTGGTCAAATGGCAGCACCACTTTCAATACATTTGTCAATACGCCCGGCACCTACTCGGTTACGGTGACAGAGCCGACCAACGGCTGCGATACCGTCATGAATTTCACAACTCCCCCCTTTACTCCCAATTCGGGCCCCGAGCCTCAGATTACTGGCCCAACTACTCTTTGCAATGGGCAGTCTGGCACCTTGAGTGTCGTTGGAAATTACGCCAGTTACCTCTGGGCGCCTAACGGCGAAACCACCCAGTCCATTTCGATTACCGGCCCTGGAACTTATGCAGTAACAGTAGAAGAGAATGGCTCAAACTGCACGGGTTCAGATAGTTATACGGTCATATCGAGTACTTCTGTTCAGCCTCAATTGTCAGCCCCGCCGCTGCTATGTCCGGGGGAGCAGGGGATTGTTTCGGTTGTCAATAGTTCAAATTATACCGGTTTTTTATGGGACACGGGGGAGACCAGCCCAAGCATCAATGGAACTGCACCCAACACCTATAATGTCACCGTGACGGACATCAACGGATGTACCGAAACAGGGCAAGCGGACATCCCTGTTACGACCACGACGCCGCCGACTATTTCGGGGCCAACGGAACTTTGCACCGGGCAGGCTGGAGTGGATTTGACCGTGCAGCCCACCTTCAACCAGTACCTTTGGTCAACGGGCGAAACGACCCAGACCATCAATGTTTCCAACCCGACCGTTTATGAGGTTACGGTGACAGATGCCAACGGCTGCACCACGACTGGACAACATATTCTTGGCTCATCACCTCCTCTAAACCCCGTTATTCCTCCGCCCTTGCCAAGCTGTTCGGGCAATCCTGTGTTGTTGGAGGTAATCGGCGGCCCTTTCCAATCATACGACTGGTCAACGGGAGAAACGACGGCTACTATTTTGACCAGCCAGTCAGGCACTTATACCGTTACCGTAAGCAATCAAAATGGCTGCACGGGCGTAGCAGATGTTACCGTAAATACCAGCCCGGGGCCTCTCGCATCCGTCAGCCCACAGCCTTATGATTGCTCGGGCACTATAAATTTACAGGCCAGCGGAGGAACGGGTTTTTTATGGTCAACGGGCGAATCGAGCAGCATTATCAATGTGCAAAATAGCGGCACTTATTCGGTCACCGTCACCGATGGGGCAGGCTGTACCGACGTGGCCATAGAATCCGTTACCGTTCCTTTGCCTACTATGGTAAACATCTCTGGCCCGACCGCAATCTGTGAAGGAGGGGCAGGTGCTTTAACAGCAACCCCGGGTTTTGTTGATTACCTCTGGTCAACGGGTGAAACGACGCCAAACATTGATATTTCAACCCCGGGCATTTACGACCTCATAGTAACCGACATGAACGGGTGTACCGCTTCCGCAAATCAAGCTGTTGGTACTTTGCCCTCCCCCCAACCTGTCATTTCTGGGCCCGCTGGTTTTTGCACGGGCGGAGTGGCCTTTCTTGAATTGAACAATGTGTTTGCAAATATTCTTTGGTCAAATGGGGAAAATAGCATTGGCATCACCGTTGCCTCGCCGGGCAATTACAATGTTGTGGTAACGGACGTCAACGGATGCACGGGACTTGATGAATGGCCGATAGCAGAATTTCCGTTGCCAAGTGTTGACATCGTTGGGCCATCCTCGATCTGCAGCGGCAGCAGCGCAGAGCTTTCCGTTCCGGGAAATTTTTCACAAATAACATGGAGCAACGGGGAGACGACGCAGGGCATCAGCGTTTCCCAGAACGGCATTTACGGGGTGACCGTGACCGACGAAAACGGCTGCACCGCTGCCGATGAGCAGCAGCTTGAAACGGGCAGTTCGCTCAGCCCGCAGGTCACCCCCCTTTACGGCTGCGACGGCACTGCCGAACTCGATGCGGGGGGCGGGTTTTCTTCCTACCTCTGGGCAAACGGAGAAACGGGGCAGTCCATTTCTGTTACCGCAAACGGCAGCTATTCGGTCACCGTCAGCGACGGGCAGGGCTGCACCGGGGAAGCTGCGGCGGAGGTCAACATGCCGCCCCCGCCGGCCGTCGAGATCATGGGAAGCCCCGCTGCCTGCGAGGGGGAAGAAACAGCCCTGATCGGCAGCCCCGGCTTTGCTTTTTACGAATGGTCAACGGGCGAGACGACGGGCAGCATCAGCATTTCACAGCCGGGGAACTATACGCTGACCGCAACCGATGCGAACGGCTGCACGGCAACCGACAGCCACCTGTTTTCCAACTTCCCTGCCCCGTCGGTGGACATCGTTGGGCCATCCTCGATCTGCAGCGGCAGCAGCGCAGAGCTTTCCGTCCCCAACAATTTTTCACAAATAACATGGAGCACCGGGGAAACGACACCGGGCATCAGCGTTTCCCAGAACGGCATTTACGGGGTGACCGTGACCGATGAAAACGGCTGCACCGCTGCCGATGAGCAGCAGCTTGAAACGGGCAGTTCGCTCAGCCCGCAGGTCGTCCCCCTTTACGGCTGCGACGGCGTTGCCGAACTCGATGCGGGGGGCGGGTTTTCTTCCTACCTATGGGGCAACGGAGAAACGGGGCAGTCCATTTCTGTCACCGCAAACGGCAGCTACTCGGTCACCGTCAGTGACGGGCAGGGCTGCACCGGGGACGCAGCGGCCGAGGTCAACATGCCGCCCCCACCGACCGTCGAGATCATGGGCTTGCCCGCTGCCTGCGAGGGGGCCCAAGCGACTTTGAGCGGCAGCCCCGGCTTTGCTTTTTACGAATGGTCAACGGGCGAGACGACGGGCAGCATCAGCATTTCACAGCCGGGGAACTATACGCTGACCGCAACCGATGCAAACGGCTGCACGGCAACCGACAGCCACCAGTTTTCCAACTTCCCGTCCCCGTCGGTTGACATCGTTGGGCCATCCTCGATCTGCAGCGGCGGCAGCGTAGAATTTTCCGTTCCGGGAAATTTTTCACAAATAACATGGAGCAACGGGGAGACGACACCGGGCATCAGCGTTTCCCAGAACGGCATTTACGGAGTGACCGTGACCGACGAAAACGGATGCATCGCAACCGATGAGCAGCAGCTTGAAACGGGCAGTTCGCTCAGCCCGCAGGTCGTCCCCCTTTACGGCTGCGACGGCACTGCCGAACTCGATGCGGGGGGCGGGTTTTCATCCTACCTCTGGGCAAACGGAGAAACGGGGCAGTCCATTTCGGTAACGGCAAACGGCAGCTACTCGGTCACCGTCAGCGACGGGGCGGGATGCACCGGGGAGGCAGCGGCGGAGGTCAACATGCCGCCCCCGCCGGCCGTCGAGATCATGGGCTTGCCCGCTGCCTGCGAGGGGGAAGAAACAGCCCTGATCGGCAGCCCCGGCTTTGTTTTTTACGAATGGTCAACGGGCGAGACGACGGGCAGCATCAGCATTTCACAGCCGGGGAACTATACGCTGACCGCAACCGATGCGAACGGCTGCACGGCAACCGACAGCCACCAGTTTTCCAACTTCCCG
>DROJ01000243.1 GCA_011321935.1 Bacteroidota bacterium
AAGGCCCTGCTGAACAGTTACAATGATCGAGAAAGTGGTTTGGCTGCCCGAAAACAGGCAGTTGGCCAAAGGTAGCAAAGTAAAATTGGTATTATTTGAAATGCCGTTTTTGAGTTTTTTTTGGAGACTTTGGTAGCATTTAAATGCTACCAAAATACCACCTTTTAAATTTATTTTTCGCAAATTGCAAATTCATTTTGAAAACAAATTTTACCAAAAACAATCAATGAAAAATTTACAATTATATCTCCTCCCCCTCCTCCTTTTGTTTTTTCAAAACACAAATGCCCAGCCCGGCTGCACCGACCCGCAAGCCAACAACTACGACCCGCAGGCCACCGAAAACGACGGCTCCTGCACCTACCCCACCACCAGTTACATGCCGCACCAAATCGCCGTTTTGCCCGACAGCCTCACCGAGTGTTCCGGCCTCGCATTTTTCCAAGACCGCCTTTGGGCGCAGATGGACGGCGGCAACCCCGACCGCCTCTACATCCTCGATACCCTCACCGGGGGCGGCACCCGGACGAACAAGTTAATGAACGGCAACAACACCGATTGGGAAGACTTGGCCGAGGACGCAACGCACCTCTACATCGGCGATTTTGGCAACAACTCCGGCGACCGCACCGACCTCCATATTTACAAAGTAAAAAAAACAGAGCTGCCGGACAACGGCCCCACTGCCGAGGTGATCGAGTTCACTTTGAGCGACCAAACGGACTTCACCCCCGCTCACAACGACAATAACTACGACATGGAAGCCTTCTTTTTTTGGAACGATTCGCTGCACCTTTTTTCCAAAAATTGGGTGGATTTTAAGACCCGCCATTATGTGCTGCCCGCCACTCCCGGCCTGCATGTGGCCCAGCTCCGCGACAGCCTCGAAGTGCAGATGCAGGTGACCGGGGCAGATATTACCGAGGACGGAAGAGCCGTTTTGCTGGGCTATAACACCAGCACGGGGGAGGTCTTTCTGTGGCTGCTTTTCGACTTTCCCGGCAGCGATGTTTTTGCCGGCAACAAGCGGAAATTGTCTTTGGGCAGTGCCCTGCTGTTAAGCCAGCCGGAGGGCATCGCCATGCACAATGCGACCAAAGGCTTTATCTGTTCGGAAAAATTCAACGTGCTGCCGCCCAAACTCTTCGACTTCGATATCGGCGAATTTATCAGCGGCCCAGACCTTTCGGAAGAAGCCCCCAGGCCTCTCCAGCTTGAACTTTACCCCAACCCGGCCACTGATCGGCTGGACATCCATGCCGGTAATTCAGGAACTGGAAAAATACGTTTGCAGGTATTGGACTGGACGGGCAAAATATTGCAGGAACGGGTGCAGGAGAGCAACGGCGCTGCTTTTGACTTTAAATTAAACATTGCAGGCCTAGCCGCTGGCTCCTATTTGGTTATTTTAAAAAATAAAAAAAATACGTGGCGTGCGGTTTTTCTAAAACAGTGATCTGTTTTTGGAAGTTTTAAGCAAAAAACAAGCTGCCACCTTAAAATACCTGGCCAAAGGCTGTCCCGGAAGTCAATTTAAAAAAAATCGGTATTGTTAATTTTGACGTGTTTCCAGTCACTTGCCCAAGCCCCTGTCTCCGCTGCTTTGTCATCCGCCTTTAGGCGGATCTGCTCACGTTAGGGAGGCTGCATGGCTGCACTTCTAACGTGAACATATCCGCCTAAAGGCGGATGACAAAAAGCAGCGGAGACGGGGGCTTGGCTTAGTGCTTGGAAATCAGATAAACATGTTTATGCCTATCACGTCAAAATTAACACTACCCTTTTTTCTTTTTTTTCGAGGGATTCATATCCCCCGCAATGACATGCCGTCCCTGCGGGGCTAGAGGATAAGTCCCGCGGGGACGGCATATATTAGCGAGAGATGTGAATCCCTTGAATCTTAAATCATTTATAATTTGAACCACTAGTGGATCGATTCGTAATTAGCGGACTATTTATTTTTTGGTAAATGCCACATTATCAGGGATTTGGCGAACTAATCACTAACCAACTAATTACGAATCACTGCACTAGCCTTCTGCCAACACCGCTTTTTCCCCGTTCATTTTAAGGGCTTGCTTTCCCTCCCGTTTCTGTCGGTAAAGCAGCTCCGCCCGCATCGCCTTCAAGCCCGAAACGCCTTGCAGGTCTTCTAGGTCTATCATTTCTATTTTCCCGAATTTTTTTTCCGCCTGCAGGTATTCGAGGTACTTCAGGTACTCGGCCGCTTCGCTGTCCTGCGAATAGACGATGGCCAGTTTGCCCGGTTGGGTGAGGCGTTCGTTGGTACCTTTGATATAGGATTTGTCGATCCTTTTTTTGATGATTTCATAGCGGGCATTGTACGCCCCGTCCACATCGAACTGCTTCTCGTCCATCTTGAACTTGATGGCCAAGGGGCTGCTATGTACCAATATCAAAGAAGCGACCTTCAGTGGATGGGGCAGCGTTTCAAAAAGCTCGCGGGCCTTCTGTTCGATGTCCCACATCGTTTCCAGTTGCCAGAGGCGGAGGTTGTGGAGGTACATGGTGTGGAAGGGGCCGTTCTGCACCAGAGAACCGCCGATGTACATATTGTACTCCACGCCATCGGTATTGTAGCGCTGGAAGTAATGCGGGTACATCTGCTGCGCCTCGTCCTGTCTGCGGTCGAGCAGCGCCGACAGTTTTTCGTTCAAAATGGCAACGCTGTTTTCATAAGCCTTCCTTTTGTCATAGACCACATTTAGCTCGGGGTCAATGTGGGCCATGTACTCCTGCACTGCCTGCTGCGAAGCGGGGTCGAGGGTTTTCAAGTGCTTGAAAACGGGGTATATTTCTTTTTTCAAAAAATCCAGTATCCGCACTTCGTCGCCAGCCTTGAGTTCCCCTTTCACGGTGTCGAGGCAGTCATTGACCCTGAATATCAGCTTTTTATAAATCGGCAAACAATTGATGCGGCTTACCTTGTCGAGCGTTTCGACTACCAGCGAAAGCTGGAATTCGAGGTCGGATTTGATGGCCTCGTTCCTTGCTACCGACGAGCCTTTGATGTCGCTTTGGCCGTACAGGGGGTAGATGTTTTCAAAAACAATATCTTCCAAAACGGGCCTTTGCACACCTTCCATTTGCTGCTTGTCGAAATGGTTGGCCGCCTGAATGAAACGCCATTTTACGGAAGGATGGATGGAGGTGTAATTTTCTTGGATGATGCTTTCCAGCAGGTTTTTGCGCTCTTCGACATAGCGCTTGGAAGCGATTTTGACGAAAGGCAAAATGTCGTCGAGCTTGGAGGCGTTCAGCGGGTTGAGGGCATTTTTGCGGGACGATGCCAGTTCGAGCAATTGGATGTGGTTGTCGTCCAATCGGATCGGGGCAAGGATGATGCTCTTGATGCCGTGCGCGTCCATTTTTTTAAAAAAAATATTTGCGTTGGTCCTCTTGCCATAGCGCTCCACGTCGGTGACGGTAACGGTCTTGCCTTCGTTCATCACCATGTTCGTGACCCGTTTGCAGAACAGGTTGTGGTAGTCGCATTTGTCGGAAGGTTCCAAAAACAGGCTTTTGGATGCTCTGTTCAAAAAAGTGGTCAGCACTTGCTTGGTCTTGGTATTATAGGCCGAAAAGCCCAGCCGCAGGTCGTTGATGCCGAACAAGATGCGCAAGTTGTCCTGCAGCTCACCGAACACGTTTTCGTCTTTGCGGAGGAACAGGGAACGGATTTTTGAAATGGTAATATCGAGGGTCGCATCGTAGAGGTTCATGATGCCAAAGCCTTTCATGATGTAGCCCCCGGGCGGGAATTTGGTCTTCCAAAATTCGAGGTCTTCGCCGTTCCGCAGCAATTGGTCAATGTCTTCTTGGGTCAGTTCGGGAGCTTCGTCGGTTTTTGTTATTTCAAAAAAATCAGCATTGAACAGGGTTCGGTAATGCCGCAGGACACCGGTCTTTTTATCGGGGATGTCCACGTATATCGGGCGGGTAAAATTGAGCTTTTGGCGGTAATATTTTCCTAAAATAAAGGAGCAGGCATAAAAATAAATCTTCTCGTCGTCCATCCCGGAAAGGTTCATTTGAAAACCTTCCCCGGCATTGTCGAGGATGTTGCTCAGGCGGGCCGTCGGGCAGAGGCCAATGTACCTGAAAGGCATGACAATGGACTTGATTTCATTGTTTTGCAGCGGCCCTGGAAACAAGGGCTGGGTGATCGTCCGGATCACCTCCTCGTATTTGTGCAGTTGGCCGAAGTCTTCGATGCCCTCCCGGAGTTCGGGAAACTGCCCGGCCACTTCCAAAATCTTTTTGCCCGATCTGTGGTGCGGATGGTTCTCGTCCTGGGCATAGGGGGCTATTTTTTCATATAAATATTCAAAACTCAGGAGGGCTTTTATCGGCAGCTCTTTCGACTTTGACTTGAATTGAATCAGTTCCATATGGCAGGAATTTTAGTGCTTGGTGCTTCCTAAAAATAATACGAGCAGGCAAAAGGTTCGATGGGTTTAAAATGAAAATGAAAATGAAAAACACGGTCTCTTCTTTTGTTTGGTTTCAGTGGCTAGTGCAGTGATTCGTAATTAGTTGATTAGTGATTAGTTCGCCAAATCCTTGATAATGTATAATTTACAAAAAAAATAAATAGTCCGCTCATACTACTATACATCAGTTTATTGTTAGAAAGACAGATTGTTGCCAACTAATTGGTTATGAGCGGGTTACAAAACCCACTGGCAGTATGTCCCATTTTTATCCAATAAGGTTTCGCC
>DROJ01000244.1 GCA_011321935.1 Bacteroidota bacterium
GAACGCATCATGTCCAACAAAGGCGACACCTTCGCCGTCATCGCCAATATGCCCGACGCGGCTTCTTTTAATTAAACAGAGTTTGAGAGAATGAGAGTTTGAGAGTTTGAGAAAACCAGAGTTTGAGAGTTTGAGAGAATGAGAGTTTGAGAGCAGTATAGAGAAGGGACTCTTTGGTATCCATTCGAGAGGCCAAAGAGTCCCTTCTCTATACTGCTCTCAAACTCTCATTCTCTCAAACTCTCAAACTCTGGTTCTCTCTATAGTTTCCCTAATTCAATAAAAACAGGCAGGTGGTCGCTGTACCCGCCGTAGTAGTTGGGCCCGCCGTAGGTTCGGCTGGGGGTGGCGCCGTATTTTTTGTTTTTGTACATCATATAATCTTCCCGGAAAATAGTGGCCGACTGGAAATGCAGGCGGCTGTTGGCCTGAAAAAACTGGCCGGAGAGCATGATCTGGTCGAGCATGTTCCAATTGCCCCGGTAGTTGTACGAGCCTTTCCCTTCCTTGTCGTATTCCGAAAAACAATTAAACAACTCCCCATTTGCATTTGATTTTGCATTTGCATTTGCATTTGATTTTGCGTTTGCATTTGCATTTACATTCCCCACGGGCTGCGCCCTCAATATTTCAGTGATGCTTTTGTTGGCCGGTTCGTCGTTGAAGTCGCCCATGACGATGATCCGGGAGTCCGGTTCTTGGGTCATTATTTCATCAATTTTTTTTCGTAAAAAACCTGCAACGTGCAGCCGTTTGGGTTCGCTTTTTTCCAGTCCTCCCCGGCGGGAGGGGAAGTGGGCAACGATGAGGTGCACTTTTGTTTTTTTGTTTAAAATACCTTCCACCACCAAAAGGTCGCGGCTGGTGTAGCCCGGCATTTCGGGCACTATTTCATCGGGAAAAGGGATGCGGACGGTTTCCGTTCCCAATACTTTGAAACGTTTTTTTTGGTAAAGCAAGGCCACGTCAATTCCCCGGAAATCAGGCGAGTCGAAATGGACGAACTTGTAACCGTGGCCAGCAAGGCCGGTGTCGTTGCAGAGGTCTTCCAGCACCGTTTTGTTTTCCACTTCGCAGAGGCCGAGCAGGGCAGGGTAGTGCATGCCCCCTATCACTTGGCCGAGGTGCTGCAGCTTGGTGCGGTAGCGTTCGGGCGTCCATTTTTGCCGGCCGGCGGGGGTGAAATCCTCGTCGTGGGTCAGCGGGTCGTCCACGGTATCGAAGAGGTTTTCGACATTGTAAAAGGCAATGCGGAGCGGCTCGTTGTTGTTTTGCTTGTTGTTTAAAGTAGAGCAGGAGAAAAGGTTTACAATAAAAAAAAGAAAGAACAGGGAAGGGATATTGAATGTCATATTGGATTTATTGATTAAAACAGCTTGCCCCGACTTGTGCCGAAAACTCGGTAAACCCCGGGGAAAATCAAAATTAAAATTAAAAACCCGGCTGGAGGTAATCCATGATTGTCCTGCTCTTATAAAGCCTGGAACAGGGGCTGCTTTGAACCTGCATCCAGCCTGATTTTTCGTTTTCATTTGTAGCAGTTTAGCAGGGCCTTTGAGGTGATGCCCCGAGGGTTCGGGACAGGTCATGCACCGAGGGCGGCTCCTCTTTTGGGGCGGGAGGCTGGCGAGGGTAAATGCACGACTTGTCGCGACCCTTCGGGAAAACCTAAAGTGCTGCAGTATAAACAGTTTCTTTCATTTTCATTAAAAACCCTTCCCGACAGTTTGCCTTTTCATAACAAAAACCTCGGCTGCCAAACCTTACCTTTGTGGATATTTTAAACATCCAACCAATAATTTTCATGAAAAAAATATACACCATTTTACTTGCATTGATCCTTTTCGGCCAATATGCAATTGGCCAACACCTCGTATCGGCCGAGTACAAGGGCAGCAAAACGCAGTCCGATCTCATCTTCCAGTTTTTCAATCCTGATTTCAAAAACGGCGTGGACTATTACAAGGTCGTTTATGAAACAAAAGACCTCGACGGGCAGGCCACACAGGTCAGTGGGCTCATGGTCATCCCCGACAACCTCGACAAAAAATACCCCCTCGCCTGCTATCAGCACGGCACTTCCAGCAGCGACGACGACGTGCCGTCCCGCCTCAACCAGGAGTCCAACCTTCCTATTGCGCTGGGGGGCATGGGCTATGTGGTGGTGGCTCCCGACTACCTCGGCCTGGGCGACTCCCCCGGCGTGCATCCCTATGTCCACGCCGCATCGGAAGCGTGGGTGGCCGTTGATTTTTTCCGCGCCGCAAAAGAGTATGCGGCCGACAACGATGTGTTCCTCAACGAGCAGGTATTTGTGACCGGCTACTCGCAGGGCGGCCATTCGGCGATGGCCCTGCACCGCATGTTGGAACAAGAACTTTCGGACGAGTTTCAGGTAGCCGCCGCAGCGCCCATGTCCGGTCCGTACAGTGTCAGCGGCGTGATGAACGATTTGATAACATCGGGCGAAGTCTATGGCTTTCCGGGCTACCTTATCAATACTTTTATCTCCTACCAAGAGGTGTACGGCAATATCTACGGCAGCATCGAGGAGGCCTTCAAGGCGTCCTATGTGCCTGTCATCCAGCAGTTTGCAAACGATGAAATCGGCCTCGGGGAAATGAATTCTGCCCTGATCGGTTTATTGAACGCCAACGAAAATGCGGTCGTCCCCTTAAAGCTGTTGACCGACGGTTTTGCCAATGCCATCCTCAGTCAGCCCGACCACCCCGCCAATGTAGCGACCGCCGCCAACGATACTTATGAATGGGCGCCCAATGCCCCCACCCGCCTTTATTATTGCATGGCCGACGAACAGGTGCCCTTTGAAAACAGTACCCTTGCCGAGACGACCATGTCCGACCTCGGCACTGCCGACGTGCAGGCCATTGATGTCAATTCAAATGCCGGGCATGCAGGCTGCGTCTTGCCTGCCGTGCTCAAGGTCATTGATTTTTTCAACGGCATCCAAGTACTCGAAGATGCGCCCGTTTCGACCCGCAAGGTCATTGCCTCTGCCCTCGGCCTATACCCAAACCCCGCCACCGACCAAGTATTTTTGAAAAACTTCCCCGCCGACGGAGAACTGCGCCTCTTCGATATGAACGGCAAAATGAAAATGGCCACAACCATCCAGAAAGGCGACAACCAATTGTTTTTAAATGAATTAAATAAAGGAATGTATATTATTGAAATAATTGGAACGGATAAAATATGGACGGATAAACTGATGGTGGATTGAGGGGGCTTATAAGCAAAAAAAAATCAAACCACAACGGCGCCGAAGGCGCCGTTGTGGTTTGATTTAAAAAAAGGATTTACGATATTTGGACAAAATGGTCAAAGAGAACGCAGCTGTTGTGGTTTGATTTAAAAAAAGGATTTACGATATTGAGCGAATCGGTCGCATCTAACGACACAATGTTGTGGTTTGATTTAAAAAAAGGATTTACGATATTCTCTGTTCTGACATATAAATTATTTTTGTCGTTGTGGTTTGATTTAAAAAAAGGATTTACGATATTGCCAGGCATCATTATAAACCCATCATCAGTGTTGTGGTTTGATTTAAAAAAAGGATTTACGATATTATACATTGGATTGTTCGGAAACACCACACTGTTGTGGTTTGATTTAAAAAAAGGATTTACGATATTCTGCCGGAAGAAGACTGGGAACGGCTCTTCGTTGTGGTTTGATTTAAAAAAAGGATTTACGATATTGTCGGGACTGGTGTCAAAGA
>DROJ01000245.1 GCA_011321935.1 Bacteroidota bacterium
CGGGTTATTGGTAAAATATAATATATTAAAAATTATTATCAAACAATTGGGGCACAGGCTGCTATATGTTATGTTATAAAATTATTTTAATAAAAATGTTGTATAAAATTATGTTTAACTGTATTTTATATAAAAAACAAAATACAAATTGAATTTGCCCACTTCCAATAGATTACTCCCCGTCCAAAGCAGCCTTCAAATCGGCGATCAAATCATCCACATCCTCTACCCCTACGCTCAGCCTGATGAGCGAATCGGTCAGCCCGACCTTCAACCTTTCTTCCCGCGGAATGGAGGCGTGCGTCATGGAAGAAGGGTGGCCGATCAGCGATTCCACTCCTCCCAAAGACTCGGCGAGGGTAAACAAATTGGTATTGCTAAGAATTTTATTGGCATCTTCTAAATTGTCGTTTTTCAGGTCAAAAGAGACCATGCCCCCAAAATTGCGCATCTGTTTTTTTGCGATTTCATGGCCGGGGTGGTCTTCGTGGCCGGGGTAATAAACGTTGGCAACTTTTGGATGGGACAATAAAAACCGGGCTATTTTTCCCGCATTTTCACATGCCCTTTCCACGCGGAGGTGGAGGGTCTTTATGCCCCGCAGCACGAGGAAGCAGTCCATTGGCCCAGGCACTGCGCCCGACGCATTTTGGATAAAATAGAAACGGTCGGCCAATTCTTGGTCTTTTACTATCAGTGCGCCGTGCACGGTGTCGGAGTGGCCACCGAGGTACTTGGTAGCCGAGTGCAGCACAATGTCGGCGCCGAGGTCGAGGGGAGTTTGCAGGTAGGGCGAGGCAAAAGTATTGTCAACACAGACCAGCACGCCTTTCTTTTTTGCCGCTTCGCAAATGGCAGCGATGTCAATGATGTGCAGCATCGGGTTGGTCGGGGTTTCTATCCAGATCAGTTTCGTTTCCGGGCCGATGTACTGCTCGAAATTGTCGGCGTCGTACATTGGCACAAAGCGCCCTTTCAGGCCGTACTGTTTGTAAATAGTGTTGACGAGGCGGTAAGACCCGCCGTAAAGGTCATTGGTGGCCACTACTTCATCGCCTGATTCCAGCAATTTCAAGACGGCGTCCATTGCTGCCAGTCCGCTCCCGAAACAAATGGCATGGCTGCCGTTTTCGAGCGCAGCGAGGTTGGCTTCCAGCACCGAACGGGTGGGGTTTTGTGTCCGGGCATATTCATAGCCTTTGTGGTCGCCCGGGGCCGCTTGGGCATAAGTTGAGGTCTGGTAGATCGGGGTCATCACTGCGCCCGTCGTCGGGTCGGGATGTACGCCTGCGTGGATTACTTTGGTGGCAAATTTCATTTTTGTGTGTTTTATTGGTCAGTAAAAATTGAGTGGATCGAAGTCCCGTATTCCTGTCGGGGGGCAAAAGTATAAAGCGGGCGCAACTCTGCGGTACTTTTTGCTTTTTATGGATTATTTTGGTCGTTCAAAGTGAACCAGTTCTTTTTACCTCTTTAGTTTTTGGGGGTCTATCAAGCCAATAGTCCGTGCAGTTTTTGTAACTGTCTGATTGACAACCAATTAAATTTCTCGCAAAGATGCAAAGTTAATCAACTGAAAATCAACGCCCTGCCTGTCCATACGGACGTACCGGCAGGCAGGTTTGCGCCTTAGTGGTTCGATTCGTAATTAGCGGACTATTTATTTTTTGGTAAATACCACATTATCAAGGATTTGGCGGACTAATCACTAATCAACTAATTACGAATCACTGCATTAGCGACATTGCGTGAGTCAAAAACTGCACGGACTATTGTCAAACGTAACGCTTAAAAAATGAAAAGGGCAACCCGGAAAAATCCCGGCTGCCCTTTCATTAGCTTTTGTGGTTCCTGAATTTAGTTCACAGATGCCGTAAGCTCTTTGCCTGGTTTGAATTTCACGTTGTTCTTTGCAGCAATCGTGATAGTTTTGCCCGTTGCCGGGTTGCGTCCCTGACGTTCTGCCCTGTGGTTTACAGAGAAGGTGCCAAAACCGATCAAAGTGACTTTTTCGCCATCTTGGAGGGAATCAGCTACTGATTCAAGAACTGCGTTTACGGCAGATTTTGCTTGTGCTTGAGTGAGTCCAGCACTTTCTGCTACTTTGTTGATCAAATCTCCTTTATTCATTTTTATTAATTTAGAAAAATTAAGGAATTAAAAAAGTGGCGCAAATTTATACAAGCAATGGTTTTTACAAACGTTTTGCTAATAAAAATGCCTGATTTTATTGGGTTTTCCGATGAATCGAGCATTTTTGATGGATAATGCTGACCTTTGTGCCCATAAAATTCAATCATTTTGCACCATGAAAAAAAATTCTGCTCTGTTGGTCTTCTTGTTTTCAGCCTGCCTCTTGCTCCTGACCACCCCTTCTTGCAGCCGGAAAACGGGTTGCCCCATCAACGAAAAAGCCCATGTCCAGCCCAATAAAAAGGGCGAGTACAAAAAATCCAAAACCCGCTCGGGGCTTTTCCCAAAAGGGATGAACAAGCGGCGCAAGCACTAGAAAAGTTGATGGAGGTTGATAGGGCTTTATTGAACCAAATTACGCAAAAACAGCCCTGTGGGTTGCACCGGCCCGTGTTCACGGCTTAGCGGGGCAAAGCCGCTATGAACGTTGAGCACTTTATTGGCAGCAGGCTCTATTTTTTCTTTTCAAATTCGGTGATAAATTCTTTGGGCGTTTGTATTGATAAACTACTTTTGGAAAAATCCTTTACATTTCTAGTTATGATTGATTTGATTCCGTTTTCTTCCGCACAAAAATTTTGAATGGCATCTTCAAAGTCCTTAAAATCTGAATACGCAGCTTTTTCAACTGTACTTTTATGGACCGAAAGCGTCTCCACCAATTTCAGTATTCCTTTTACTTTTTCCCTTGCCTTGGATTTGTTTTCTGTTCTGCCAATCAAATAGTGGACATTGCTCAAACATAATGAGGATATATTCAATTCCAATTCTTTTCGGTTGCCATATTCCATCAATTTCATGGATTCCACAGCAAAAGGTTCACGTCTCGTCAAAAAATCCATGATTACATCGGTATCAAGAAATATTCTCTTCATTTTAAATATTTTTTTGCCAGTTCTTCTGCCAATATTTCTTTATAGTCCATTGATTTCGGAAGCGGTTTGACCGAGCCCCACAAGGATTGAACAAGTGGGCTTATTTCAAATTCACTATTATCCGTTTTACTATGAACAAGAGATTTCAAATATTCTTCAATGATATTTGAAAGGCTTCTCCCATTCGATTTTGCATATTTTTTAGCAGCTTCGATGATTGCTTTATCTACCGTCAATGTTAATTTGGCATTCATTTTTTACGTGTTTTAATTTCTGCGAAAATACGTGTTTTTTGGATGATTTGTAAGCCTTTTTTCTTTTTCCTGCTTGCTGCCAACGCTCGCTTTTGCAGCAAGTTCTGTCAGCTAGATTTTCCAGATTTTGGAAATCTGGAAAATCTCCCCCTCCACCCTTTCCCAAGTTTGGGCCTTCCACTTTCAATCATTGCGCAGCGCATTGGTCAGCCCCTCGCCGATCAGATTAAAAACAGTCACCGTAACAAAAATGGCCCCTCCGGGAAACAATGCCAGCCACCATGCCCCCGGGTACTTCCTCGCTGCCGACAGCAAATTGCCCCAGGTCACCGTCTCCTCGCCGATACCAAACCCAAGGAAGGACAAGGCCGACTCCAATAGTATAGATGAAGCCACGCCAAACGAGATGGCTATCAAAACGGGCGTCAGCGCATTGGGCAGGGCATGGCGGAACAAAATCCGCAGATTAGAAAAGCCCATTGCCCGCGCCGATTCGATGTATTCCAAGTTGCGGATACGCAGCAGTTCGGCGCGCAAAAAACGGGCAATGCCCGTCCACCGGATCAGTCCGATGATGGCCATGACCACAAAAATAGACCCCTGCTGAAGCACTCCCACAATGGACAGCAGCAGCAGGAAACCCGGAATCGAGTTCAGCACCTCGACCGTCCGCATGATGATAAGGTCGAGCGGAATTTTGACCTTTTTGTTCAGCGCCGGTATTTTACCAATAAATAAGGTGGCAAGTTTTGCCAATAAAAGAGCAAAGCCAAATATCAAAAAACTGATGAACAGCTCTTTGGCCAATCCGCCCTCCCTTGCCGCTTCCGACAAAACGTAGCCCCTCGCCATGAAGGCATAAAACCAGCCCAGCAACAGCGCACCTATATATATAGGTATGGAAAAAGGATTCATCCTGAACCTGTCGTCCCCAAAAAAACCGGCCAATGCGCCCAGCAAGATGCCGATGAACGAAGCGATTGACATGGAAATGATGCCCACCAACATCGCGGTACGAGTGCCCGAAACCATTCCTGCGGCCACGTCGTGGCCTAAATTGTCGGTGCCCAGCCAATGCCGATAGCGGAGGGAACTTATTTTTTGTTCGTCAAATGGCCCGGTGTAGCCCCTGTTCTTGCCGTCTATTGTTTTGGAGGAATAAGGGATGGGCGGGAAAATGACCGCTTCGTACGCATGTTCGTCCCAGTCGTTTTGAAAAAAACGGGCTTCCCAATGGTCAAGGCCGAGGTCAACGAGGTACTGCCGCATGACGGGGAAATAAACCTTGCCGTCCAGCTTGCAATAGACCGGTTTTTCGTTGGCTATGAAATCGGCGAAAATGGCCACAAAAAAAAGAAGGTACAAAAAACGCAGCGACCAAACGGCCATGCGGTTGCGCCTGAACCGTTGGTTCATCAATGAAAACGGGCTGTTTGCCATCTTCCCGCTTTCGATCTTTTCGGCTATTTGTTTTTGCTTCTTTTTAAAAAACATTGAAAATGAAAATGAAAATGAAAATCAAAATGAAAAACTTGCACCCGGCCATAACCTGTTTTTGATTTTTATTTCCCAAACCTAACCCGCGGGTCAGTAATGGCATACAGCACATCCGACACCAAAATACCCACCACCGTCAACACCGAACCCAGCATCATCACCGCAAACACCACGGGCCAGTCTTTTTGTAAAATGGCGCCGTAGGTCAGCCAGCCCATGCCGGGAATATTAAAAATGACCTCGATGACCACCGACCCCGCAATGGCTGCCGGAAACACCGATGCCAGCATCGTAATAATGGGCGAAAGCGCATTCCTGAAGCCATGTTTCCAGATTACTTTTTTTTCGGAAAGCCCTTTTGCCCGCGCCGTTTTAATGTACTCCTGCCCCAGCACGTTGACCATGCTGCCCCTCACCTGACGGGTGATAAATGCCAGTGCCGGGTAGGTCACGCAAATGACCGGCAGGAACAAATGCGGCATGGCCGACCATAGTTTTTCCCACCACGGGGCGGCAGAAGGTACCTCTCCCAGACCGGGGCCGGCAAAGAACGGCATGCCGTATTCTTTGGTCGTAAAAAAAATAAGCAGCATCGTACCGATCCAAAAAGCAGGCAGGGAATAGAGCATGAAAAGGCCCACCGTGGTCGTCTTGTCAAAACGGCTGCCCTTTCTGGCTGCCGACCATACGCCCAACGGAACGGAAATCAAAAAGGCCAACAAGATGGCGCTGATATTGACTGCCAATGTCCAAAAAATAGCGGGCGCCAGTTTCGCCGTGACCGGGCGTTGGTCGAAAGTGGAAATGCCGAAATTGCCTTTCACAAAATTGCTGATCCAGATGTGGTATTGGTTGCCCGTGCCGTGCCACCTGACCGCGGGGATTTTCAGCTTGCCCGGCGTGGCTTCGCTTATTACTGCTGCGTATTTATTTTTTAAATCATTAAAAGGACTGCCCAAAAAGGCCGCTAATTTTTTATTTTTAAAAACCACCTGTCCGATCTCCGCCAGCCTGTTTTCGATGGTCTTGTTTTTATAATCAATATATAAGTCTTGCAGCGGGATGTTGACCGGGGTGGCTGCCGAGGCGAGGCTGTCGGGTAGCGACCGGGTTTCGATTTCCATGTTTCGGAGGGAGTGGAGGTAGGCTTCTATCTGCGGCCAGTTGCCGTATTGGGCGATGAGCTTTTCGGCGGTTTCCCGCCTTTGTTTTAAAAGGATTTTGTGCAGGGTGTCGGGGTAGGCCTGCGAAGTGAACGAGAAATAAAATGCCGGCCTGTCCAGCGATAGTTTGTGGGCCGCCCGCCGGTAAATGTTTTCTGCTCTCAGCAGGTGCGGGGCATCGGTGACAGTGCCAAAAGGGTCGCTGCCGAGGTAGTCCAGCACGGGGTCGCCCCCCGCCAGTTTGCTCAGGCCAAAGGTGAGCATGCTCGCCAAAAGCAAGGTGGGGATGAACAGGGCGATGCGGTTGGTCAGGTAGCTGAACATATGAGTGAGGGATGCAATCCTTGCCGAGGTGATACTCAATGGTAGCCGCCCAAATTTTTGGGCAAGCTGAACGCAATCTTATAAAAAAAACATTTAGCCTGCCCAAAAATTTGGGCGACTGCCATTGGGCATTTCTTTTATTAAATTATGCTTTTTCCGTTCCATTTCTTTAAAAAGGGATTTATCCAAAGGCTCATCAATTTTCATCAGCCTTGACAACAGTCTTTCAGTCAATTCTATCTCTTCGATAATTGAGATGATTTGGAAATATGCTTGATTATTAATGAAAGTTAATTATCGCTGCCCGGACTTCCGTCCGGGTTACTTGAGCTTCAAATGCTGCAGGTCAACGCCCGGCGTCATCATGGTGTAAACGGCATCGAAACGCTTGTGGACGATCACCCTGTTGAGTGCCACAAAGAGGAAGATCATCGGCTGCTCTTCGTAAATTATTTCTTGAAATTGGCGGTACAGGTCGTTCCTTTTCGCCTCGTCCATTTCGTTGCGAATGGCTTCGATCAGGGCGTCGCTTTGGGCATTGCCGAAACGGGTATAGTTACCGCCGTTGGGGTTGGCGCCCCCGGTGTGGAACATGGGCTTGGGGTCGTCGGGAATGCCGGCGGGCAGCCCTGCCCCCCAGGGGGCGAGTTCGTAGTCCCCGTTCCTCAGTTTTGTGCGCAGCACGTTGCTTTCGACTTTGGTCCGCTTGATGTTGATGCCTACTTTTTTTGCATTGTTTTTAAAGAGTTCCGTCAGGTTTTCGCCGAAGGTCAGCCCAGGGGTATAAAAGAATTCCAGTTCCATTTCGGTCAGTTTGCCGTTTATATTTTTGTCAACGGTGCCGTTGTTGTTGGTGTCCGTCCAGCCTGCTTCGGCGAGCAGTTCTTTAGCTTTCGCTAAATCCATTTTTATCGGTTCCAGGCCCTTGTGGTAATACTTTTGGGTAGGCGGGAAAGGGCCGACAGTACGGGTGCCGAGGCCATTGTAAAGGTCGCGGATTATCTCGTCCACGTCAATGATGCGGGCAAGGGCATTGCGTACCCGTTTGTCGGCGAGTTTCGGGTTGCGGTTTTGCATGGCGATATAAAAAAAGGCAGGCCGTGGGGGCGTTTGGAAGTCGTAGGTTTTGTTCAAAAAGCCCTTGTCCCGTTCGTCCACGAACAGCTTGGAATCCACCTCCGTCAGCACATCTACCTGTTCCCCTTTGAGGGCGGTCATGGCGGCCGTTTGGTCTTTGATCGGGATCATGACAATGGTATCGGGGTAGGCATGTAGCATTGGGTTTTGGGCGGCCAATTTGTCGCCCCACCAATTTTCTTTTTTCGTAAAAACGATGCGCTGCTGATCTATCCAATCCGTCAATTTATAAGGGCCCGAACCCGAAACCACCTCCCTCCCATATTTCGGGGAAGCAAATGCTTCGGCAAATTTTTTCAGCTTTTTGTTGCCTGCCAGTTTATCGGGGTTTGCGTCGCGCATTTCTTTGAAAGAAATATCTTTTGTCAGCCCTTCGGGGTCGTAGATATGCGCGGGCAGGATGGTGATATTGCCGATGGCAGCATCGGCGAGGAGATAATGCCGGTCGGTCAAAATGCTAAACTTTTTCGGGTTTTGGGCATCCACCTGCACCTCGCGGATAAGCTCCAAAAAATTGGCAAAACCCTGCGTCGGCAGGTTGGGGTTGAAGATGGTTTTTAAAGAAAACTCGACATCGTGCCCCGTCACCGGCCTGCCGTCGTCCCAAACGGCCTCGTCGTAAAATTCATAAGTATAGCGCTGCCCGCCCTTGTACGGCCCATCGCTAATCTCTTCGACGGTGGGTGGGGCCTTCACTGTTTGGGGCAACAGTTCCAAGGTCTTCCTGTCAAAATCCATCGGGTACTGAAACAGCAGTTCATAAGCTGTACGGTCCCAAGAACCCCTCACCAAAAAGGGGTTCAGGCTTGTAACGTCGGCCGACAGCCGCACCCGCACGGTGTTGTCGTTGTGCTTCCAGTCGGGTTGGTCATTATCTTTGGTTTCGGAAGTGCAGGCCGCAAAGGCAAGGAAAAATGCAAGGGCAAAGAAGAACAGGGTATTGCGCATGGTCAGCAAAGTTTTTGGTACGTTTGAAAAAAGAAAGCCCGAAGGTAGTTTAAATGAAAATAAAAATTAAAATAAAAATTAAAAACTTGACCCGTTCCTTTGCTTGGGTTTAGTTCGTTTTTTTTACATTTAATATCAATTTCCGGATTGATTAAAATGGTATCAACCTCAAGCAAAGGAACAGGCCAAATTTTTCATTTTCATTTTTATTTTCATTTTAATTTAAAATGCCAACCATATTGATAGCTGGCGGGACGGGGCTTTTGGGCAGCCGTTTGAGCCAGCTTTTAAAAGCAAAAAATTACCAAGTGCTGCACCTCAGCAGGAGGCAAAACTTGGCCGCCGAATTTCCCGCCTACCAATGGGACGTGGAAAAAGGCACCGCCGATGAACGGGCATTGGCGCAGGCCGACTGCATCATCAACCTCGCCGGGGCAGGCGTCGCCGATGCCCAGTGGACGGCTGCGCGAAAAAAACTGATCATTGACAGCAGGGTGCAATCGGCCATGCTTCTGCGGTCATTTATCGAAAATAAAAAAACGCCCGCAAAGGCTTACCTCTCTGCCTCGGCCATCGGCTATTACGGCCACCGGGGCGGGCAGTTGTTGACCGAAAACGACCCGCCGGGCAGCACGGGTTTTTTACCAAAATCAGTGGTCGCTTGGGAAAATTCTATCCAAGAAGTAGCCCGGACAGGCATCCGGACGGTTGCCTTCCGCATCGGCATCGTCCTCTCCACAAAGGGCGGCGCACTGCAAAAAATGCTGCTCCCTTTCCGGTTTTTCACCGGCACATATTTTGGCGACGGCAGCATGTACTACTCTTGGGTGCATATTGACGACATGGCCAATATGTTCATCGCCGCCATTGAAAACGAAAAATACGCGGGCATATATAATGGTGTAGCCCCCAAGCCAGCCACCAACAAAGAAATCATTTTTACCTGCAAAAAAGCACTCGGCAAAAGGGCGCTCCTCCTCCCCGCCCCTGCCTTTTTGCTCCGCGCCGCCATGGGCGAAATGGCCGATATGATTTTGGACAGCACGCGGGTTTCTTCTGAAAAAATAGAAAAGATGGGCTTTGAGTTTGGCTTTGCGGAATTGCTTCCGGCAATCAAAGATTTGTTGGATAGAAAAATATAATTTTACGCCCAGCGGTTACTCCCGTCAACCGTCAACCGTCAACCGTCAACCGTTAACCATCCACCGTACCATGTTCCGATTCGAGCATTCCTATTACCTCTACGCCTTCGCCCTGCTGCCCGTGCTGCTGCTGCTTTATTTTATTTATATAAAATGGCGGAAAAGGGCAGCTAGCCGTTTGGGCGAAACCTCCCTCGTGAAAGCCCTCATGCCCGACGTTTCCAAATACCGGACGGGGGTCAAGTTCAGCCTTTTGCTTTTGGCCTTGTCGCTGCTCTTTATCGGCTGGGCCAACCCGCAGTGGGGGTCAAAAAGGGAAAAGGTAAAGCGCAAAAGCGTGGACGTATTGATCGCCCTCGACATCTCTACCAGCATGTTTGCCCAGGACATCCCGCCCAACCGTCTCGAACGGGCCAAGCGTTTTGCCGAAGGCTTAGTTGACAAACTGAAAGGGGAGCGGATCGGCCTGATCCTTTTTGCCGGGAGTGCCTATCTGCAAATGCCTGTCACCACGGATTATGCTGCCGCAAAATTGTTTTTGCGCAGCGCCAGCCCGAATTTGGCAGGCAGCCAGGGCACAGTGATCGGCGATGCCATTGGCCTTGCGAGGCGCTCTTTTGCCGACGGCGACGACAGCCACAAAGCGCTCATCATCATCACCGACGGCGAGGACCACGACGGGCAGGCCGTTGCTCAGGCAGAGGCAGCAAGGGACGATGGCATTTTCCTTTTCACGGTCGGCGTGGGCACACAAAAGGGCAGCTTCATCCCCATCAATATCAGGGGGCGGGAGGACTATAAGCGGGATCAATCAGGCCAGCCCGTGCGCTCCAAACTCAACGAAGAAGTGCTGGCCGAAATAGCCAAAAAAGGAGGCGGCTCGTATTTCAATATCTCTGCCGGGGATGCCGTCGCCGATGCCCTGCAAGCCCGCATTGACCAAATGGAAAAAAGGGAACTGGAGGTGCGCTCGTTTACGGAGTACAACAGCTATTTCCAATATTTTATAGCAGCAGCCCTGCTTCTGCTCCTCATCGAATTTTTGCTGTCCTATCGGAAAAAAGGCTGGGTAACGGGCAAAGACCTGTTCGGGAATTGAAAATTAAAATTAAAATGAAAATTAAAAATTCAAGCCGTTGTTGGCTTTTGCTTTTGGAATAAAACGATAACTAAGGTTCAAGGAACGGCTGGAGTTTTTCATTTTCATTTTCATTTTCATTTTCATTTTTATTTCCCACTGTCTGGTGCCGACAACTTTTCGTTTCCTCCCGCCGTTTATGTTTTTATGAAAAAAACAATCCTTTATTTGATGCTGATTTTTGGAGCCCTTTCCTGTGGCCATGCCCAACCGACGCACGGCAAAACCACCGACAACGCCAAATTTGACAATGAACTGAACCGCTTGTTGAGTTTTACCGTCCCGGTAATGAGTGTGGAAGAACTGAAAAACAAGCTGGGCGAAGTAACTGTTTTGGATGCCCGTGAAAGAGAGGAATACGAGGTCAGCCACATCCCCGGTGCGACCTATATCGGCTATAAAAAAATTGATGAAACCGTTTTGGACAGCATTGAAAAGGACAGTCCAATCGTCCTTTATTGTTCCGTCGGCTACCGCAGCGAAAAGATCGGCGAGAAACTGAAAAAGAAAGGTTTCACCAATGTTTACAACCTTTACGGAAGCATCTTCGCCTGGGGCAACAAGGGCTACCCCCTCCTAAATGGCGACGGGGAAACGACCCATAAAATACACACCTACAACAAGAAATGGAGCCAGTGGGTGGATAACCCAGAGATCGAGAAAGTATGGTGAATATCAGGTATCGGCTCAAGACCACATGGCCTTCGCTCGTTCCGACAGCCGAAGATATATATCCTCGGTTGTCGGAACGAGCGAAGGCCATGTGGTCTTGAGCCGATACAATTTCAGCCCTGTTCCTTTTGCCTCAAAGCCGTTTGGACGGGAACCTTCAGTCTTATCTAATATGCCCGCTCGTCCTTTCCTTCCATATAATTCATAAAAGCCCGGTTCACTACTTTGTTGCCGCCGGGCGTGGGGAAGTTGCCGGAGAAATACCAATCGCCGAGGTGCTTGGGGCAGGCGCGGTGCAGGCCTTCGAGGCTTTGGTAAATGACTTCCACTTTTGGTTCAATGCCTTCGAGGGTGACAAGTTGGGCGATCTTTTCGGAGATTTCATCGGCAGAAAAAAGGCCGTAAAGCGGCTTGACCTCGTTTTTTATTTCTTCTTTCGGCAGGTCTTTTTGTGCTTCGCAACGGGCGTATGCTTCCTCCAGCAAAGCCTCCTTCCCTTGTTCTTTCAGCAATTGGACGAGTGCCTGGAAGGCCACGAAGTTTTTCATTTTTGACATGTCAATGCCATAGCAATCGGGGTAGCGGATTTGCGGGGCGCTGGAAACGACGATGATCTTTTTTGGCCGCAGGCGGGCAACGATGCGGATGATGCTGTTGCGCAAAGTAGTGCCGCGCACGATGCTGTCGTCGAGCAGCACGAGGGTGTCCCGCTCGTTGCGGACGAGGCCGTAGGTCACGTCGTAGCCGTGGGTGACGAGGTTGCCGCGCGAGCCGTCGTCGGCAATAAAGGTGCGGAGCTTGGCATCTTTGTGCACCAGTTTTTCTACCCGTGGGGTGAAGGCGATTATTTTTTGCAGGTCTTCTGTTTTTGGGTTGTTGCCGAGTGCTTTTATTTTTTCGGCCTTTATGGCGACCATCTTTTTTTCGATGCCTTTTACCAATCCTTCAAAAGCACTTTCGGCGGTGTTTGGCACAAAAGAAAAAACGGTTTCGTCGAGGTTGTAGTCCACTGCTTTGAGTACCCTGTCCACCAGTTCTTCCCCCAGTTTTTGCCGCTCGGCGTATATGTCCCGGTCATTGCTCCTCGAAAAATAAATGCGCTCGAAAGAGCAGGATTTTTTTTCTTTCGGTTCGGTGAAAGGCACTTCCTTGATTTCGCCGTTTCTTTTGACGATGAGCACATGTCCGGGCTGCACTTCTTTTATTTTAGAGATATGGACATCGAAAGCGGTTTGGATGGGCGGGCGCTCGGAGGTCACTACCACCACCTCGTCGTCGTGGTAATAATAGGCCGGGCGGATGCCGTTGGGGTCGCGCAGCACAAAGGCGTCGCCGTGGCCGATGATGCCGGCCATCGTATAGCCGCCGTCAAAGAGTTTGGTCGCTTTTTTAAGGATGCGCTGGATGTCTATTTTTTCAAAAATGAGTTCGTTTATTTCCTCGTTGGAGTGGCCGTCGGCTTTGTACCAAGTATGGAGGCGCTGCACTTCGGCATCGAGGAAGTGGCCGATTTTTTCCATCACCGTGACCGTATCGGCGCGCTCCATGGGGTACTGCCCGTAGCCGACGAGCTCGTCAAAAAGTTCATCAACATTGGTGAGGTTGAAGTTGCCGGCAATGACGAGGGTGCGGTTGATCCAGTTGCTTTTGCGGATAAAGGGGTGGCAGTTTTTCACGCTGTTCACGCCGTGGGTGCCGTAGCGGAGGTGGCCCAGGATCAGCTCGCCCATGAAGGGCATGTTCTCTTTCAGCCACTTGGCATCCTTGAGCTGCTTTTTCGATAGCTTGTTGAAATTGCCGTAAACGTTTTTGAAAATGGCCTGGATGGCCTTGCCGCCCGTGCTCCTGTTGCGCTTGCGGTCAATGATTTTGTTGCCGGGGCTGCCGTAGAGTTTTACGGTGGCGATGCCGGCGCCGTCCTGCCCCCTGTTCCGCTGTTTTTCCATCAGCAGTTGCAGCTTGTTGATGCCGTAGAGGGCAGTGTTGTATTTCTCGTAGTAGTGTTCGAGCGGCTTGAGCAATCGGATCATTGCGACGCCGCATTCGTGTTTGATAAAGTCACTCATGGACAAAAACAAGTAAAAGGGATAAAGTGATGCTGCCGAAGACCGGGCGTTTGTTTCTTGTTCCCCATCCTTCGGCAATAGGTGCAAATGTACACGGAACAATAAACCCATCAAAGAAGGCTTTCTTATAAAACGAGGAGTTCGGTTTTCTTTTTCCCCCCAAAGGATTGGAAAAACCGGGGGGGCAATTTTTATTAGAAAGCCCTTGTCCGAGGAAATTTAGGGAACGGGGAAGTTGCGGAATGGCTTACCTTTGCACTTAATTTGAACAAACATTTAGCAAAAATATGGAGCAAAAAAGCGGCAAAGAATTCGAGCAACTGAAAAAAGAACTGGTGCCCTACCTGCCCGCTTTGGAGCAAGCAGCGGAGGTGATCCATGCGCAGGGGGTTTCTGTTTACCCCATTTTTGTAGTCCACCAGCACCTAGTTGATATTGGCATAAATATCGTTGATAGAGAGGCGGTCACGGGCGACTGGTCAGTGAATGCTTCGACCTTGGAAGAGTTTGTTGCCAAGCAGGTTCTTTCCCCTGAAAAGATTGACGATTTTAAATTGGTTTACAAAAACCACGACGGCGAACTCTGTTTGTTTGTGTTGAGCGAGGCCGGTGCCAATTTCGTTTTTCTGCCTAAAACTTTGCAAAATATACCCCAATAAACGGAGCTGCTTCCCCTCGACATTTCCCCCCTGATTTGAAATTTGCCGATACTTATTGCACGGCATTTGAAAGGATCATTTTAGCTATTCAACGTAAATTTGATTTATTGAAATTCCTGCCTGTTGGCAAGCTGCCGCGGCTGCACTTTTAACGTTATACATGCGTATGCACAGGATGACAAGGAAGTGGAGTCTTGGGCTTGGTTTAGGGGCTTGAAAAATAGAAAAGGTAAACCCGACCTGTTTTCAGCAAAATGCCAAAGCCAAATAGTTTTACAAAAAACATATAAATTTAGGGCGCGTGAAAAACAACGGATCACATTATGGCTTAGTGGCCCCGGCTGCTGCACCACCATCTTCTTCCATGGTATCAAAAAACAAAGTCCTCCTCATAGAAGACAATCCCGGCGATGCGAGATTGGTCGAGATATTCCTTTTGGAATCTGATCTCAACAACCTCGAAGTCATCAACAAAACAACCTTGCAAGAGGGCTTGGAGGTTTTGGAAAAAGAGGACGGGTTCTCTGCTATCCTGCTCGACCTGACCCTGCCCGACAGCCGCGGCTTCGAAACGCTGGAACGGCTGGTCGCCAAATTTCCCCAAAACAATATCATCGTGCTGACGGGCCTCGCCGACAAAGAACTCGGCCTGAAAGCAGTAAAAGCAGGCGCCCAGGATTTTTTGGTAAAAGGGGCTTTTGATTCGGACGGGCTGGCCAAGACGCTCCGCTTTTCCATTGAAAGGAACAAGGTGCTGAAGAAGCTGGAGGAAACGCAGCGCATCGCCCACATCGGCAATTGGGAATATTTTCCAGATACAGGTACTATTGAAGCATCGGATGAGGTCTATCGGATTTTCGGCTGCGAAGGGATTGAAAACTGCGATGCGCGGGTACTCCAGATATTTCAAGAAGTCCATGATTTTGTAGCGGCCAATGGCAAGTTTAAAAAAGACATGGAAATAAAAAGGATGGACGGTTCTATCTGCTATGTTTTCATTGAATGCCGCTCCCACCAAATAGAAGGCGACCAGCTTGTTTTTCACGGCGTCATCCAGGACATTACGGAAAGGAAACAGGCGCAACAGGAAATGAACAAAAGCCAGGCGCGCTACGAAGAGATTTTTACCCAATCAAAAGATGCCCTTTTTATCTGCACATTGGACGGGAAGTTCATTGATTTCAACCAATCTACCATCAGCCTTTTTGGCTATGGCCGGGCAGAGCTTTTGGCGCTCGAAGACGCCCACGACCTCTACCGCCCGGTAGAAAGGAAAAACGAATTTTTGTTGAAACTCAAAAACCAGAAATCCATCAAAGATTACGAAATAAAAATCATCAACAAAGAAGGAAGAAAACGGGATTGCAGGGTCTCTGCCAATATCATCGTGACCAATGACTTTATCGGCTACAATTGCATTTTGCGGGATGTGACAGAGGTGGTGCAAGCAGAAAAACTCAGGAAGGCAAGAGACCTCGCCCGCCGGTCGGCCCAGATGAAAGAGCAGTTTGTGGCCAGCATCAGCCACGAAATGCGCACCCCCATGAACGCCATCCTCGGCATGAGCAACCTGCTGTTGCAAATGGACATGGAAGGCGAAAAACTCGACCTCGTAAAGTCCATCAAACAATCGTCGGAAATACTGCTCGGCGTGGTGAACGACATCCTCGAAGTAAGCGAAATACAGAACGGCAAGATTGTCCTCGAAAACCTAGCTTTTGATTTTCACGAAGTGCTGGAAAACCTGATAAACGTGATGCAGTACAAAGCCCAGGAAAAAGACCTTTACCTCGAAGTCGTCTTGGGCGAGGACGTTCCGAAGTATATCAAGGGCGATAAATTAAGGCTCAACCAAGTGCTGTACAACCTCGTCGGCAATGCCATCAAATTCACGGACGAAGGCCATGTCAAAATATACGTGAAAAAACTCCACGACATCGGCGACAGCGTACAGTTGAAATTCATTGTGGAAGATACCGGCATCGGTATTCCAGAAGATAAAATAGATGCCATTTTTGAAACCTTCACCCGCATCCGGCAAAAAGACAGGCTATATGAGGGCACAGGGCTTGGGCTTTCTATTTGCAAAAACCTAGTGGAGCTGCAGGGAGGGAAAATACATGCAACCAGCACCCTCGGCAAGGGTTCTGTTTTCTTTTTTGACCTCATTTTTGAAACCGCCCAAAAACCAGAAGAAGTCAAAAATATCAAAATCGGAGACCAGCCCGAACTTGCCGACGATGCGGCCTTTTCCCTTTTGTTGGTCGAAGACCACCGCATGAACCAGATAGTGGCCAAAAAAACTTTGGAACGAAAATGGGAGAACATCCAACTGACAATTGCGGACAACGGCAAGATCGCAATTGACCTGCTTCGAGAACAAAATTTTGACATCGTTTTGATGGACATCCAGATGCCTGTCATGGACGGATACGAGGCCACGAAATATATTCGCGAGCACTTCCCTCCTGAAAAGGCCAACCTGCCCATCCTCGCTATGACGGCCCACGCACATATGTCCAAAGATGAAAAATTCAGGGAATATGGCATGGACGACTGCGTGCTCAAACCA
>DROJ01000246.1 GCA_011321935.1 Bacteroidota bacterium
TTCCATCAAAAGTAAATAAATTCCCGCTTGTTTCAAGTCAAATAATTGATCGGATGTGGCCGCCGTCTCCCTGCCCTTCCAAAAGAGGGGGAATTTATTCCCCCGACTCTCGGAAGGGCAGGGAGACGGGTTTTAAGATTCGAGGGTTGGCCTACCTTTTCAAAACCTTCGTAATAAGATACGCCCTCTCCGTTTCCACCATAAGTAAATAAATTCCCGCAGGCCAGTGCAGCGTGCTGATTGTTTTTTCATTTGCCGGGGGCGTCGGGGGAATAAATTCCCCCTCTTTTGGAAGGGCTTGGAGCCTTTGTCCTTGTGCATTGAAAACAGTCAAGCCGAGGAGTGACAGCGATGGGTCGGAAACGGAAATGCGGATTTCACCGGAGGTGGGGTTGGGGCTGACATGGATAGCGCTTTCCAAACTTGGCTCGGAGGTGCCGGTAAAGCCATCTACGTGCCAGTTGACAATGGTATCGCAGGTCATTTCCCCAAAAGTGGTATCCACCAAAACAGTGTCCCCGAATATTTGCACGCCGAGGAAAAAGCTCCCCAGTTCGACTGCCGTATCCATCGCCATTTGCGGAAGCGGAGAAAAAGAAAGCTGCAAAGTGACGATGCTGTCGCAGCCATTTGCGGAAGCGAAAAAGGCATCGTAAACCCCTGCCTCCGTGATTGTCTGCCCATTGAAGAAATAAGGTAGGCCGATGCAAACGGAGTCCTGAAAAGAAAAAACGGGGACTTCCAACATGGCAAGTTCAAGTGTGAGGAGACTATCACAGCCCGCCACTGTCATCAGCGGCGATTCATAGATGCCGGGCATATCGAGCCATTCGTCCACAAAAAAATACGGTTCGTTCTCGCAGGTAGTGTCGCTGAAAAACAGGTCGTAAACAGGCAGCACGGAGATATTGGTAAATTGCAGGCTGTCGTAAGCCGGCAACTCGTTGAGTTCAAAAAAGGTGGTGTCGCTTTGGACGGCGACACCATCGTAATCACCTCCCGTACAGAGGCTCACGTCTGAAATACTGAAAACTTGCGGTTGGTCGAGGGTATGGAAATAATAAGGTTTGGCTTCGGGGCTGCCGTAATCGAAGGTCACACAAGAGCGGTTGATAATGAGCGAATCCGCGGGCATATCGGGCCGCTGTGCGACCCTGAACTTGATAAAGCCGTGGGAGGCAGTCTCGTCGCTAAGGCTGTCCGTGAGATTAATGTTGTCGAAAGTAAACTGCAAAATGCCCATGTTGCTGATCTCCAATTTGTATGGATGGCTGCCTGCCCCTGGCCTTAATGTCGTGATGTCGAGCCATTGGGACAGGGTGTCCTGAATGACCACTGTTGAGATGCTGTCTTCGCCGGTGTTCTGGAAGTGGATGAAATATTCGATGTCGGTATTTGGCTGGATGAGGTGCGCCCCGCCGATGCCTTTTGGGAAGGCCAGCTTGTCGCCCGCAGGCACATTGTAAACGCTCTCGCGGCAGTCAATTGACTTAAAAGGGTCGGCGTCGTCTTCCGGCCACATGGTCACAAAACCTTTGCTGATGGGGCCGCCCGCCGTGCATCCCTCCACCGAAACGGAGGGCAGGCTTTTGCCCGGATGACCCGGCGTTTGCCTTGTTTGCAGGCGGATGGTTTTGCCGGAGGCAGGGTGTTTGATGATGGTGGAGTCGCCGCTGAGGAGCCGGTAATTGAGGCCCCTGCCGACTATCTGATCTTCGATGATGATGGAGTAAAGCGGCTCGGCCATGTCGCCGGCGCCCGTGTTTTTTATGATAAAACCAACACTGTCGCTTTCGCAAAATGCAGCGACTTCGATGTTCGACCCGTCCCATTGGGGAGGGTCGGGCAGGCAGGTTCCGTCGGGGAAAATGTGCGCCTGCAGGCAATGGGTGCGCCCCCATTCCGCCCCGCAATCGAGTGCCAACCGGAGCGGGAACGAGCCGCAGTCGCCGGGTTCGAGGCTACCTATATCGAAGTGCAAAACCTGCCCGTTTTGGCCAGCCAATGGGATGCCCGAAGCGAGGTAGGTCAGGGAGGAATCAATGCTGATGTCAAGCGTTGGGTTGGCCGCCACTGTCCCGTTGTTGCAGTACCTGACTTGGTAAAAGGCATCCTCGCAGGGGCGGAGGACAGGGGCGGCCACATCCACTTCCAGTTGCGGGCAGGCCGTCACCTCGTTCAGGGCAAAGTCGGTATTCAGGGTGTCGTAAAAACTGGCGAAGGCCAGCGGGATGTTGTTTTCGCAGGGCTGCCAATATTCGTTTGGCGGCACCAGTTGGAGGAGGTACGAACCGGTGTCGGCGAGGATGGAATAATTGCCTGCGGTATCGGTAAGGCCATAAAAGCTGCGGTCAAGGCCGCTGGTGGAAGTGGCTTTCAGCAGCCAGTTTTCAAAGCCTATTTCGTTGTTTTGAAACGTGCAATCGCCGTTTTCGTCCACAAATATTTTTCCCCGGAAATAATTGGAAAAGGCCAGTCCGTCGGGAGTAGTGCGAACAACAAAACTTTGGCTGGTCAGGATGGTGCCGTCGGCAGGGTTGTCGGTGCGGCTGTGGGCGCTCAAGAGGAAGCCGCCGTCGGGTGTCAGTTCGATGGAGTGGGGGATGTCCTTCCGCCCTTGCCCAAAGCTGCGCTGCCAAATGAGGCTTCCATCGGCAGTTGTTTTTACCAAAAAAATATCGTCGAGTGCATTGCCAAAACTTCTGGTGCTGCCGGCAAAAGCAATTTCCCCGGTGGGCAGTTCCAAAAGGTATGCCCCCCATTCGCCGTCGCTTCCGCCATAGGTATGGCTCCATATTTCGTTTCCCGAAAGGTCTGTTTTTACCAAAAAAACATCGGAGTCGCCAGCGCCAAAACTGAAGGTTGCGCCGCCTATGAGCAGCGCCCCGTCAGATGTTTCGATCAGCCCCGTGGCCAGTTCGTCGGCTGTTCCGCCAAAGGTTTGCTGCCAGTTGAAAGTGCCGTCGAGGCCCGTGCTGAGCAGGTAAATATCGCGCTCGCCCTGGCCGAAACTGCGGGTAGTTCCGAGCATAACCAACTGCTGGTCAGTGGTTTCGGTGATTCCCCAAGCCTCGTCTTCGTCTGCGCCGCCAAACACATCCGTCCACTCTTCGTTGCCGTCGGCATCCGTTTTTATGACCAGCACTTCGACCACGTCGTTAGCGACATCGTGGTAGCGGCCGGTGATGGCGAAGCCGCCGTCAGAGGTCTGTACGGCCTGCCGGCCAAATTCGAGGGCCGTTGTCCCAAAAGTTTTCTGCCAGATTACCTCCCCTTTTTTGCCCACCTTGACGAGCCACAGGTCCGAGCCGCCATTTCCAAAACTGAAAGTGGTGCCGACGATGAGGAAGGAGCCGTCGGGCAGGGCGAGCATATCGTCCATCGAATCGTGGAGCGGGCCGCCGAGGGTTTTGCGCCACTGTTCGTTGCCGAAGGGGTCGAGTTTCAATAAATAGACATCGTGGAAATCGGCGCCGGGCCCGCTGTGCCCACCGATCAGGTAGCCGCCGTCGGGGGTGGGCAGGGCATCTTTTGCAAAGTCGTAAACATTGAATTCGGGAAGCTGCTGCCAGCCCTGCGCATGGGTATTTATGGCTGAGAAATGGAGGGCAAAAAATGCAAATAAAAGCGGCCTCCCCAAAAAACAATCGCTTTTTGACAGCAGTAAATCCAGATGCTCGTGCAGCTTTTCGACGCAAGTTGTCATGTTCATGCAAATAGTTTTCCGCTCCCTCACGGGGGGAGCGAAGGCATGTGCAAAGGGGGGAGATGCACAAATGATGGGTCAAAAGTCGGGAGCTAAGGGGGCAATGGCAACAACAAATAAATGGATTTCTCAAAAGGAAATATTTGTAAAAACCGATGGAAATGCCTTAAA
>DROJ01000247.1 GCA_011321935.1 Bacteroidota bacterium
ATTATATTGAACAGAAACCGCCGCAGGCGTTTTTTTCTTTTTGGGCAACCGAAAATGAATCTGAATATTTTTATGGAATATAACGCGGACGCCCCTGTTTTTTGGCACACTGAATTCCAATAATTTGGCCAGCCGGATAGCTTCTTCATCGCAGCCATGCCCGATCCCTTTGATCACTTTTGCATCAATTACTTTGCCTTTGTAGTCAATGTCATATTTCACATAAACCGTCCCCTGTATTTTATTTTTTAATGCCTCTTTGGGGTAGCGCATATTTTCGCCGATCAATTTTTTCATCGCTTTTGGCCCGCCCTCATAAATGGGCTTTTTAATAAAATGCTTATTCTTCGCTTCTTTTTTCATAAAATGAGAGTATGAGAGATTGAGAGTATGAGAGTATGAGAGATTGAGAGTTTGAGAGTTTGAGAGTTTGTCCGCAGGACTCCTTTGGAGAGAGTAGTATATCGAAGGGACTCTTGATTATCGGAGAAGAGAAATCAAGAGTCCCTTCGATATACTACTCTCTCCAAAGGAGTCCTGCGGACAAACTCTCAATCTCTCATACTCTCAATCTCTGGTTTTTCTCAAATTCTGTTCAAATACCCGTTCAACGTAGCCAACTGTTCGCGGTTGCCCAAAACGATAAAACTTGCGCCGGGCACCAGCACCGTATCGGGGCTTGGGTTTACGATATAATTGCCTTCCGGCGGGCGGTAGGCAATGATATTGGTGCCCGTTTCTTT
Source organism: Bacteroidota bacterium (assembly GCA_011321935.1). Lineage (GTDB taxonomy): Bacteria > Bacteroidota > Bacteroidia > Chitinophagales > Saprospiraceae > UBA6168. The sequence continues at coordinate 744 of DROJ01000247.1, forward strand.
GCGGATGTTGAGGTCTTTGATGGCCCGTCCGTGGCAAGAATTGGGCATGGCCTCATAGGTCAGTTCTTCAAATTCGATATCCGATTCCAGTTCGCGGGTGATATAGGAAAAAAACTCGGTGGCGCCGGGTTTGCTCACCAGGGTAGCCATATAAAAGCCGCCGATCTGTTCGGGCATGATAACGTGGTCGGCGCCGGCCAGTTCCAGTTTCCGTTGCGAACGGGTTTCGGATGCCCGGCTGATGATATTGATTTTCTTGTTGAGCTGCCTCGCCGTCAGTACGATGAACAGGTTTTCGGAGTCGTCGGGCAGGGCGGTGATAAGGGCCTTGGCCTTGCCGATGCCAGCCTCTTGCAACACCTCGTCCTTGGTGGCATCTTCGTGCAGGTACAGCAGCTTTTCCCTGCTGTGCTGTATTTCTGCGATTACTTTTTTGCTTTTTTCCACCACCACAAAAGGGATGTTGTGGTGCTTGAAATTCGCGCTCACTTCCCGTCCGTACCTTCCGTAACCGCAAACGATAACGTGGTCTTCCAATTGTTTTACCTTTTTACCGATCATTGAAAAATGCCATTTTTTAAAAAGTTCGCCGCTGGTCACATAATAAGAAAACGTGGCCAGGCCATAGGCAAAAATACCAAAATTGGAGAGGATGAGGATGGTCGCAAACAACTGCCCTCCAGCGTCGAGCGGCTGCACTTCCCCATAGCCGACCGTTGACACCGTAATGATGACCATATAAAAAGCCTCCATCAAAGTATAGTCCTCGATGACCATGAACCCGATGGTCCCGATAACGATCTCGCCCACTATCAGCACCAAGGCCAAACGGAGGTTGAGAAAGTTGCTCGGAAGAGTATAAAAATGTGGCCGTTTGATAATTTTCATAAAATGAGAGTTTGTCCGCAGGACTCCTTTGGAGAGAAAAACCAGAGTTTGAGAGATTGAGAGATTGAGAGTTTGAGAGCAGTACAGTGGAGGGACTCTTTGATTTCTCTGCTCCGGCAATCAAGAGTCCCTCCACGGTACTGCTCTCAAACTCTCGTTCTCTCAATCTCTCAAACTCTCATTTTTCTCTATTTCAACAACCCTTTGATGTGCGCGTATTCCGCCTTGTTCATGTTTTTGCCGCGGCAGCCGAGTTCTTGGCTTTTGGCTTTGATGTCTTTCACGCGGTTGCCGGGGTCGGGGTGGGTGCTGAGGAATTTTGGCGGGCGGTCGTTGCCTCCTTCGCGCTGTATTTTCTCAAAAAACCCGGCTGCGCCCGCAGCGTAATAACCGGTGCCGCAAAGGTAAATGACGGAGTACCGGTCGGCCTCGGCCTCGTGCTTGCGGCTGAACTTCAGGGACACCAGCCCGAGCGCCAGTTCGCCGAGGGCATCGGGGTTTTGGTTGCCCGTCAGTATTTGCCGGATGGCGTCAATGCCGTATATTTTGGTCATCTGCCGGGTAGAGTGGCGCTGTGCGGCGTGGGCCATTTCGTGGCCCATCACGCCTGCCAGTTCATCTTCCGAATCGAGGTATTTGATGAGGCCTGTATAGACGTAGAGGTAGCCGCCCGGCACAGCGAAGGCGTTCAGGGTCTTGTCGTCCTTGATGATTTTGACCTGCCATGCAAATTCCTTGCTGTGGGCCACCTTGCCCGTGTTGAGCAGCTTGGTGGCGATGCCGCGGATATAGCGGTAAACCTCCTCGTTGCCCTGTTCGGGCAGGAGGGGGTAGCTTTTTTGGTCGCTCTCTATTTCTTTGCTGAAGGCTTTGCCGAGGGCAATGTCATCTTGAATGGAAAAAAGGTTGAAGCCGCCGCCGCTTTTGGAGGCATTGCAGTTCCAGAAAATGGTAGCTGCCGCAAGCGCCGTGAACAGGATTATTTTTTTTGAAAACATATTTTTTTAATGGTGAATGAATAATGAATAATGATGAATGAATAATGATGCGAATAACGGGTTAAATTTTGCGAGCATTGATTTTCAATGGTTTAGGCTCCACGTTTACTAAACTTTAAAAGTTTAGTAAACGTAACGCCCTGAAAACCAGTAGTTTTTTTTAACCCGTTATTCGCATTAATGATGAATGATTAATGATCGGCCTTGGCTATCATTGCCGCATTTACATCAACATAATTTTCAAGCCGCTCAACTCAAAAGAGTGGAGCTATATTTTTGAGTTTAGTGGTTTGAAAATCATTTTTTTTTGCAAAGTTAAAATTTAGCGAACGCAAAAATGGCGGTTGGTTAAAAGCCAAAAGTAACACCTCCGCGTCAGCCCGCCGCCCCTTTCGCTTTTCTTTTTGGCGGTGTATCAAATGTAATGCTTTTTTTCTTTTTTTTTCGAGGGATTCACATCCCTCGCTAGGATATGCCGTCCCTGCGGGACTATGATATGATGCCATCCATCCTAGTCCCGCAGGGACGGCAGGTCTTTGCGAGTGTCGTGAGGCCCTCGAAAAAAAAGCATTACATCTGATACACCGCCTTCTTTTTTTTAAAACCAAGATCAACTAAAACCCTTTCCCGCCGTTTTCGTGATATTTGCAGATCAAAAGGTCAACTCCCTGGCCCGGCCAAAGTTCAAAAATTTTCCAATGAAAAATAATTTTAAAACAATCCTCCTCCTCGCAACCGCTGTTTTCTTTTTGCAGAACGGCATTTCCCAAGACCTGACCGGAGACTTCGGCAAACCCCAAAAATGGACCTCGGCAGACATCCACCAGGCCATCACAAAACTCAGGGTCCTCGGCTCGGCCCTTTACCTCGCCGCCCACCCCGACGACGAGAACACCCGCCTCATCTCCTACCTCTCCAACGGCCTCCACATGAACACCGCCTACCTCTCCCTCACCCGTGGCGACGGCGGCCAAAACCTCATCGGCCCAGAAATCAGGGAACTGCTCGGCGTCATCCGCACCCAAGAACTGCTCGCCGCCCGCCGCATTGACGGGGGCAGCCAAATGTTCAGCCGCGCCAACGATTTTGGCTACTCCAAAAACCCCGAAGAGACGCAGCGCATCTGGAACAAGGACGAGGTGATGGCCGACATCGTTTGGGCCATCCGCAAGTGGCGCCCCGACATAATCATCAACCGCTTCAACCACCAGACCACCCGCCGCACGCACGGCCACCATACCGCTTCCGCAAAACTTTCCGTCGAAGCCTTCAGCATGGCAGCCGATCCGAATGCCTTTCCAGAGCAGTTGAAATACGTGGAAACGTGGCAGCCACGGCGTTTGTTTTTCAACACCTCGTGGTGGTTTTATGGCAGCCGGGAAAAATTTGCGGAAGCGGACAAATCAAATATGGTGGCCGTGGACGCAGGCGTTTACTACCCCCTCAAAGGAAAATCCAACAACGAAATAGCTGCCGAAAGCCGCTCCATGCACAAGTGCCAGGGCATGGGCAGCACCGGCACGAGGGGCGGCCAAATGGAATACCTCGACTTCGTGAAAGGCGATAAAATAAGCAGCAACACCGACCCCTTTGCTGGCATCAACACCACATGGTCGAGGGTGAAAGGAGGCCGGCAGATCGGCCTTTTGCTCGAACAGGTGGCCAAAGATTTTCAGTACGAAGACCCCTCGGCGAGTGTGCCGCTGCTGATGAAGGCATACGCCATGATCGAAAACCTGCCGGACGGGTATTGGAAAAAAACGAAGTCGGCGGAGATCAAAAAAATCATCGCCGCCTGCATGGGCATGTTCACCGAGGCCATCGTCGGCGACCATTCCGCCACGCCGGGGCAGCAGGTCGAACTGTCCATCGAGGCCATCAACCGCTCGCCCGTGGAGTGCCGCCTCATTTCGGTCGAGTACCTGCCGACGGGACAGGACACGGCGCTCAATGTTTTTTTGCAAAACAACGAGGACTTGAAATTCCATAAAAAAATAAACCTCCCCGAAGACCTTCCGCACACCAACGCCTATTGGCTCAACGAGGCCTCCGAACTCGGCATGTACACCGTAAAAGACCAGCGGCTGCGCGGCCTGCCCGAGACGCCGCGGGCACTCAAGGTAAGGTTCAATTTCCTCATCGCCGGGCAGCCCATTTCCTTTGAAAAAGACGTGGTGAACAAATACCGAGACCGCGTAAAAGGGGAGACCTACCGCCCCTTTGAAGTGGTGCCGCCCGTTTTTGTCAACCTGCAGGACGAGGTCGTCCTCTTTACCGACGGGCAGCCGCGCGATATAAATGTGGTCGTAAAATCAGGGGCGGCCATGATAAACGGGAACCTCACTTTGGCCAGGCCAAAAGGCTGGCGCATCGAGCCGGAGTTTATTGATTTTTCTTTGAAATTAAAAGGCGAGGAACAGGTGGCCACATTCAAGCTGTACCCTCCTGCCGGTGCCTCCGAAGGCCTTATTTCGCCCATCGCCGAGGTGGACGGCAAGGGCTATACCCGCTCCCTTTCCCTCATCGAGTACGACCACATCCCCGCACAAATGGTACTGCTGAACATCCCTGCCAAAGTGGCCCGCATGGACCTGAAAAGGGCGGGCGACCGGGTGGCCTACATCATGGGCGCCGGCGACAAAATACCCGAAAACCTGCGGCAGATCGGCTACCAAGTTGACCTATTGGACCCCGATAGTGACCGGGGGGACATTACGGCCGAAAACCTGAAAAAATACGATGCCCTCATCCTCGGCGTCCGCGCCTATAATACGCGGGAACGCCTGAAATTCCACCAGCAAAAACTGTTGAAATATGTGGAGGAAGGCGGCACCATGATCGTGCAGTACAATACCAACCACGCCCTCGTGCTGCCCATGGAAGACATCGCTCCATACCCGCTCAAAATCTCCCGCGACCGGGTGACGGTGGAGGAGGCCGAAGTGCGTTTCCTCGCCCCGGAACACCAAGTGCTGAACTTCCCGAACAAGATCACCAAAAAGGATTTTGAAAACTGGAAACAGGAACGGGGGCTTTATTTCCCGAACGAATGGGCGCCGGAATTTACGCCCATCCTCTCCTGCAATGATCCCGGCGAACCGGCCCGCGACGGCGGTTTGCTGGTCGCAAAATATGGGAAGGGATATTATATCTATACGGGCTATTCTTGGTTCCGGGAACTGCCGCCGGGAGTGACGGGAGCGTACCGGATTTTTGCGAATTTGATCGGGGTGGGGAAGGGGGTTAGGCCGTGAGGGGGGCGCAATTTTTCAAATAGGATTTAGAGCATATATTGGCAATATTTATAAGGTTGCACTTTGACATGCAGCAAATTCTTTTTTCAGAGCAAAAACCCCTGTTTCTAAAATTGCTTTGCCCAGAATTTCTATAACAGGTACAGATACACTGTTCCCTAACAGTTTCATCCACCTAGCCCTGTTTTCGGGCAGGATGAAATTTTCTGGGAACCCCTGTATTTTACAAGCTTCCTTTTTAGTGATTTTCCTATAATTTCCTTTATTATAAATTACCTCCATAAATTTGCTTTTATAATCATCTTCCGTCTCCGCCTGAATTTCTGTTGTTGTAACATAGTCGTTGGTGCCGCTTGCAACTAAAGTGGGAAATATGCTTGAGGAAGGCAAGAACACCCTGCTTACGCCAAACAAACCGGTACTAATTTTAGTATTTTTAAAATCATAACGAATTTCTTCGCAGGCAATAATGTTTTTTTCTTGCAAAGATTTTATGGTTTTTGCAATCGGTGTTTTTTTTATTTTTAATGATTTATTATTCTTTAGCTGGTCAATAATAAGTACGTTGTCGCATGCACAGTCCAATATGTTTTTTTCATGAACTGTCAACGCTGTCCCGTTTAGGTATTTAATTGAAAATGCGTATTCTTCGGGTTTTAATATTCCTATTCTGACTAATTCATCAATTTGTTCTTGAGTTATGGTAGGGTCTAATTTTTGAAAATGTTTAAGTGCCAATGGGTTGCCATCCAAGCATCCATAGATGCTTTTTCTTCTGTTTTTTAACAACAGGTAACATATATGTTTTTGCCTATCGGTTGTTTTGATAATATCCCAAGAATGGATAGTGGAATGGCCGTTTCGTATATCGTTGAATAAAAAATAATCATTAAAACCATTGTTGTTTGACAGGCTCATGCGTTTTGACCGGATAGTATTTCCAAATAAGTCTTTCTGAATGATCGGTTTGGGTTTAGGTGACCTCTTAGGTGTATATCCTGTAAGTACATTTCCCAATTTTATTTTTTTTGCCAATGGTTTTGGCAGCTTGAAATTTATATGAAACTCTTCTTCTAAAAAACCAACAATATATATCCTTACCCTATTTTGAGGGACACCATAATCGAAAGAATTGAGTACGTAATAATCTGCAAAATAACCTGCTTGTTTTATTCTGTTTAAAATATAATTCAATGCTTCTTTATTCCTTGGGTCTCCTAGTCCTTTGACATTTTCAAAAATAAATGCTTTTGGCCTTGATTGGTTGAGGAGATAAATAGTATCGTTCCAAAGCTGTCCCCTGTCATCATTAAAACCAAGGTTTTTGCCTGCTATGGACCAACTTTGACAGGGGACACCTGCGGTGAGCAAATCATGTGCAGGCAGTTTTTCTATTTTGCTAATATCACCTAAATTATAAGTATTGCTTTCGTTAAAATTGGTGCAATATGTATTGATTGCATCTTTGTTTATTTCACTGAAGTTCAAGCATTCTCCTCCTATATTGGTAAGTGCTATCCTGAACCCACCAATGCCAGAAAAAAGATCAATAAATCTGAATTTATTATTGTTCATCGTTATTTAAGTATTGTGTTTTCAGAATTTATTGGTGGTTCGATTTCCAAAAATTCCCTATAGATTCGGTCTCTGTAACCCTTTCCTAATAGGTTTACTTCGTTTATAAAATTACGATAAGTTCCTTTTCCTCCAACTAATTCCCAAAATTTATTTCCGATTAAAACGGATTCATCTTCCTGCATGTTAAACCATCGCATCGGGAATCCCCAATTATATTCTTTCTTTGTGCCGTAAGGGTTGTACGGTAAGGCATAATAAGCATAGTCAACTTGTTTTGGACTCATTGCCAATAGCTTGAACATTTTCTCTTTGCTTACTTTTGTTTGATCGCTATTAGGCAGTGGCCCTTTCATCTCGAATGCATATTTCGTGTTCGTTTCTTTGTTCTCAATGAAAATGTCGCAAGTTACACTTGCGGGGATATTATTACCGCCTCCTTTTAGGATATACGCCAATTCTGACTTCCAATCAGGTTTTGTTTTTTGCTTTGTTTTTGTGTTGTGTTCTAAATTATTGAGTACCTCTTGGATTCTTCGCAACCGCTCGCTCTTTATATTACCGTTTATTAAATGCCCTTTTATACAAATGCCGTGTGCTTCTGTAGCAACAACTTGTGCTAATTTTTCCCAAACACTGCCAAAAGGTGTGACAAACCTTCTTTCAAAATGAGAACCTTTGAAAATTTCATCGGGGACTAAAGCAGCGTAAAGCGGTTTGGCAGCATGGTGTTTTTCTTTTATGAACGGGTCTTTAATTAAGACCTTTTCCATTACCCTATCCATCATGGTTGATACCACTTCTTTTATTGCAACCCTTACTCGTTCTTGTTTTGTCATGTTATATTGTTTTATGACTTTTCAAGGCAATTTGGATTATTCTAAGTTTTCAAATGCAGCATTAAAAAATTCTTGAAGCCTATTAAAATCTTTGAAAACATATTTACCGCCCGTGCATTCTTCGATAAATGCTGGCAATATATTGTATAATTTTTGGAGCGCGTTTTTTTCGCCAGTCACTAAATCATAAAAACTTGCGCCATCTATTTCCCGTATAAGTGGATTGACCGAACACTTTGCTCCTTTCTCTTTATCTGAAGG
>DROJ01000248.1 GCA_011321935.1 Bacteroidota bacterium
GGGGACGATGGGGCCAAGCGGAAGAAAGGCCGAAGTTTTGAAATGCGCCCCTCCCGTTGGGCGTATTTCAAAATTTCGGTGCGGGGTGGCCTCCCCCACTGGGGACGATGGGGCCGAGCGGAAGAAAGGCCGAAGTTTTGAAATGCGCCCCTCCCGTTGGCCGCAGCCCCCAAAAAGTTGGCGAGCCCAGCAGTCCCCTCCCAAATATGCCGTGACATTGTACTTTTGTATTTTTATAAAAATACACCGGCCATGTCAAAAATCACCATCCTCCTCCTTTTCTTTTTTTCCACAAATTTAGCGGCGCAGCCCGCCCCTTTTTTAACGCCTTTTGAAAAAGACAACAGCACGACGGCCACCTATCAGGAGGCCATTTCTTTTTATAAAAAACTCGCCGAAAGCTACGAAGCGCTCCAATTAAAAGAATGGGGAACGACCGACTCCGGCCACCCCCTCCACGTCGCCGTTTTGTCGAAAAACAAAAACTTCGATGCCGCCAGTTTGCGCCGTCAAAACAAGTGCATCCTGCTCATCAACAATGCCATCCACCCCGGCGAACCGGAAGGCGTGGACGCTACCATGATGCTGGTCAGGGACTATCTGCAAAAGCCCGGACTGCAATCTTTCTTGGAGAAAATGGTAATTGTTGTGGTCCCCTTTTACAACATCGGCGGCGGCCTGAACAGGGGCGCTTACAGCCGCGCCAACCAGAACGGCCCTGATTTCTACGGCTTCCGCGGCAATGCCAAAAACCTCGACCTGAACCGCGATTTCATCAAATGCGACTCGAAAAATGCGCAGACATTCAACCAGCTTTTCAACCATTGGCAGCCCGATATTTTCATTGACAACCACACCAGCAACGGCGCCGATTACCAATACACCATCTCCATGCTCACCACGCAGGAGGACAAACTCGGGCCAGTGCTCGGCAAGTATGTCCGCAACGAACTGCTGCCCGTGCTCTACCAAAAAATGGCCGACAAGGACTGGGAAATGACGCCTTATGTCAATGTGTGGGGCAGCACCCCCGACGAGGGCATCCCCGGTTTCAACGACTCGCCGCGCTATGGTTCTGGCTTTGGCGCCCTCCACCACTGCATCTCCTTTGTGGCCGAAACGCACATGCTCAAGCCCTACCCCGACCGCCTGCGCGCCACCTATGCCTTCATGGACGTGGTGATAAAAGAGGCCAGCCAACGGGCGGACGAGATCAGGCAGGCGAGAGAAAAGGAAATCGAAAATTGCATGAAAAAAACAGCCCTCCCCATTGATTGGGAAATTGACAAAACGAGAAGCGACACCATCCTTTTCAAAGGTTTTGAGGCCAAATACAAACCCAGCGAAGTGACCGGACTCGACCGACTTTGGTACGACCGAAACGCCCCTTTTGAAAAAGAAATCCCCTATTGGAACCACTTCGTGCCGAGCATCGAAACCGAAAAACCCGTGGCCTATATCATCCCGCAAGCCTACTCCAAAGTCATCGAGCGGCTGCGCTGGAACGGGGTAAAAATGGAGCGCTTAAAAGAAGATGCCCGAAAGGAAGTCGAGATGTACTACATCAAAGATTACAAAGACCGCCCTGCTTACGAAGGCCACTACCTGCACCACGGCACAGAGGTGGAAAAAACAAAAATGGAATGGCCCTTCCACAAGGGCGACTACCTCGTGCCGACCGACCAACCTGCCGTGCGCTACATCATGGAAACACTTGAACCGCAAGGACCGGACAGCTTTTTTGCCTGGAATTTTTTCGATGCCATTTTAGGTCAAAAAGAATATTTCTCGCCCTATGTTTTTGAAGATATTGCGGCCGCATTTTTAAGGGAAAACCCCACCGTGAGGGAGGAACTGGAAGCCAAGAAAAAAGCAGATCCCGAATTTGCGAAAAGCAGTTGGATGCAGTTGGGTTTTGTTTATCAAAAAACGCAGTATTATGAAAAGACGCACAGGCTGTACCCTGTGGCAAGGCTCCGGTAGCACAGCGTTTACGCTGTCCCGGAAAACGGCGTTTACGCCGTTGGCAACTGCCAAATTACATGCACAGGCGTAAACGCCTGTGACCGGGACAGCGTAAACGCTGTGCTACCAAATGCCGCCGGAGCACTGTTCTCCGTTCATTTGATAACACAAAAAACACGAGCATGTACATCTTATAATCCGCTGAAAATAACAAAGCAGTCACCGGACTGGTAGCAAAATCCAAGGAGCTGTCCCTCGCTTTCAAAACAGAAATCGGCGCTGCTTTCAAAGGGCTTGTTTTGCAGGAAGGCAAGACCACCATACCCGGCAAAAAAGCCATCGCCGAACACCTCGACAAATTGGGCGGCGAACCCGACCAGTGGTACCACTGCAATTGCTGATGCGGCCATCTAAACGCTAAGCCTCCTTTCTGTGAACAACTTCTCCCCATTTCGTTTCCCTGCCCTCCGCTTGGAATGTATTTTGCATTACTGCTCTCACCTGTCCCCCTTATTCCTTTACCTTCTCATTTTAACATACCATGAAAAATTACCTTGCCTTAACGGCCCTGTCCCTGCTTGTTTTTTCCCCGGGCAACTTCCTCTTCGCCGGCCAGCACCAACCATCCAATTTCAATGTGCCAGCAGCCGGCAAGGGCATTTACCTAAAAATAAAAGTCTTCCTGCAAGGCGCACTGATCGAAGGAGACGAATACGCAACATTGATGCGCGACGACCTTCGCAAAATGGGGCTGCTCCCTGAAAACACACCCTATTCTGCTCCGCAAAAAACCCCGTACAAAGGACAAAGCAATAAGGCCCGAACCATTCAAAAAGGGGTTTTCAAAACCAATGGCCCAGACGCTATCGTAGATTGGGTCTTCATTGAACTGAGAGATAAAAACAACCCGGCAAAGGTCACCGCTGCCCGGTCGGCACTGCTGCAAAGAGACGGGGACGTGGTGGACATGGACGGCATCTCTGACCTGTTTTTTGAAAAAACCCCAAAAGGGAAATATTACGTGGCAGTGAAGCACCGCAACCATTTGGGCATCATGACGGCGGAAAGCATAGAACTCGGTGAACTGCCCAAACCGATAGATTTTACCGACCCCAGTTTTGATGTTTTCGGGAACAACCCGCGCATTGTTTTGGGCGGCACAGCGGCAATGTATGCTGGAGACCTGAACGGAGACGGCAAGTGCATTTTTATGGGAAAGGACAATGACCTGTCAGTTGTTTATTCAACCATTATTTCAGACCCAGAAAACACTTTGGCCGACCCTTCTTTTATCAAAAAAGGCTATCGAAATACCGACCTGAACTTAGATGGACAGACTGTTTACCAGGGGCCAAACAATGAACGCTCCCTCTTTTTTGTCCATGTTTACGGCAACAAGCAGGCGCCGTCCAACCAAGTATTAACGGAGCAGTTGCCGAGGTGAAGATTGCCCGTTATTACGCTGCCTTTATAAGGTTCGGATTGGCCTCAAGATTGGTTTTTTACATAAAAAAACAGGTTTTCCCGAACACTGGGAAAACCTGTTTTTTTATGCGCTTCATCCAGCGCCTCTATTTCATGGCCATCACTTCTTCTTTGCCATAGCTACCAAATGGATGAGGTAAGCCAATGCAGGCCCGGCCAAGAGGCTGCCCGGCACGTCTGCATTTGTCATTTCATAACCAAAGGCGGAGATGGCAACCGCAAAAACCAGCGCAAGGCCAAGCATCACGTAAGCCAGTATTTTTCCAAAAATAGATTTATCGAACGGAATTCCACTGCTAAAGCTGGAAGCAGCATTGCCCATACCTGCGACTGCTACCTGTTGGCGCATCACGAACACCACCCCAAAGGACAGCATGATGAGGGCAAACAAGATGGTCGCCCATTGCCCCATGGTAGGCACAACCGCACCTGCAACGCAAGCAGTGCCATCGCAAACACCTCCCGTATTCAGTGGGGTGGCAAGAGGGCTTCCTGCCCGGTTGAAATCAGCATCGAAACCAACATTGCTCGGATGCCAGAGGTCTATGCGGTAAACCCCCGGAGAGACTTCTGGAAGAGTGGTGCCGATTGGCAGTGGCGCCAGTGCAGCATCCAGTACAGCCCCAGAGTTGAGAGCCGTCAGCTCCCAAGTTTCGCCAGGGGCCGATGTAATGGTCACAAAGTCATGGAAGTAGGTCACCTCACCGGAGCCGAGGGCCACATTGTCGGGGTCGGTACAAGAACAAGGGTCGGTGATATCGGGAAAGCCATCGCCGTCGAAATCCCGAAGGCTGATACTAGGGATGAACTGCCCTTCTCCTTCAAAAATAAGTTCCACAAACTCTAAGGTTCCCACATCCCCGAAGGCATTGTCGCAAATGATGAGCTGCCAAGTGCCATTAGGGTTGGTGCCGTCGAAAAAATCGGCAAAGTCCCCTTCTGGAAGGAAAGAACCAATAAAAGGAGCTTCAGAAAAGAAGATGTTATCGGCAGCGCTCATCGTGAAATTGGTCACAGCAGAGCAAGTGGGGTCGTTCGGGTCTCCATAGTTTTCTCCTTCGTCTCCATTTCCCAAAGTAAGGTCTATCACCACGCCGCTCGGCGAGGCCAATTGGATCTGCAAGTCAGAAACCCAAGTATGCTCCACAATTATGTTCACGTCTGTCAGGATGACGTCACCGCCCAAGGCTAAGCCCGGCGCTGTGTCCACGTCAATATCATAAACTACATTGTCAGGGCAAGTATCATCAGGGATCGGAAAATTAAGCCCACAGTTTCCTGTATTAACAGCAGGTGCCGAAACGAGGGCCGTCCAGCCTCCTTCGTCAATACTGCCATCCGATTGGAAATTGACGGTTATACACCCAGAAGGATCGGTAGAAGTGAAAATGTTATTGGCCGGATTGGCACTGTTGCTGCCGTTCATGTCATTGACGCCGCCTTCTATTTGGAAGCCGTCGCCTTCATCGCCAGGCTCACCGGCACAGTTAGGAAAACCGTCTTCTCCGCAGCCAGCGAACAGTTCTGGGGCCGCAGTTGACTGTCCGTCATAAATGCGGATGTAGTCCCAACAAGGCTGGGTCAAACGGGTTTCGATGTCCACTTCCAGAAACTCGATGGTAACCGGCTGACCAGCCACATCAGGGCAAAAGGTAGTAGTCAGGTCAGCGTCAAGTGAATAACCGCCGTCAGATGGGCCGCCGGACGGGTCTTCATCGCACTCCGCACCGCCGTCATCATAATAATTGCGGGCAGCCGCACCGGCAACTATGGTTTCCATTGCGTTGGCGCCATGGATAATGTCTTGGGCCGTAGTGTCCTGCCAGCCGGTAAGCAGAAGGCAGAGGAGGCCGATAAGCGTAATATTTATTTTTTTCATTTTAAAGAGGTTTGATTCGTGAACGTTATTGATCGGATGAGTTGTCCAATTGCAACTGGAGCTTGCCCATTTGCGCTTTCATTTCTTGGATTCTTTTGGAAATAGCGGTGTTGGCAGGGTTGGCCTTTTTGCGCTGCTCCAAATATTCCAATTTGGTTTGGTAGCCTTGAATGGACTGTTTTAATTTTTGTGCGCTCGGTGCTGTTGCGGGCTGCTTTGCTTCCTGCAGCTTAAGCTCAAGAGTAGCCAATTGCGGAGAATCCGGGTTGTCGGCCTTCAGGTCATCCACTAGTTGCTGGAGCTCCTGGACAGGTTGTTTTGCTTCCTGTCGGCTTTGGCCAAATGCGCTGCTGCTCAAAAACAGAAGCACCGCAAAAACCCAAAAGGTGGGAATACGATTCATTTTCATGAGATTTGAATTTGTTAGTAAAATGATTGGTTGAAACTATATTTCGATTGAAAACCAATTAAACCGGAACATCAATTTGTATGAAAAATCGGTTGGCCCCGTTTATCCATTTTCAATAATTTCCAATTATTGACAGAACTAAAATAGTGTTTGACAGTAGTTTCCGATGATTTCCCAACCTACTTTTGTTGTTGGAAAAATACAATTTGAGAAAAGAACACAATCGGTTTGGGCAAGTAAAAAAGTGCAGCTAAAGCAAGAACATTCAATGGGAACCCGATCCTACTTTTTTTTACTGAACACTGTTAAGGGAAAGGTTTGTCACAATTGTTTTCTATAAGTAGAAAGTAGGGACAAAGGTAAGTTTTGAACGGAACAAGAACAAATTTTCAGCAAAAAAACAAAACTGTTTTCCAAGTCCTGCATAAGGGGAGTTTATAAAAAAGGCATTTCTGCCATAAATCATGAATAAGCAAATCCGTGTTTCAACTTGGGAAATTCGTCATATCCCAAATCACTTGTTACATTTGCCCGCAACGGGGTTTACACTTCCGGCTGAACATTACTGGAAAACACCCCTTCCAAGCATTCATTTCAAAACATGGCAAAAAAGAAAAAATATTACGTCGTCTGGCAGGGGGTAACGCCCGGCATTTACGAAACATGGGCCGGTTGCCAATTGCAGATAAAAGGCTATCCCGGCGCCCGCTACAAAAGTTTCAAAACAAAAGAAGAGGCAGAGGCCGCCTACTTGGGCACTGCCTCCGACCACATGGACACAAGGATATTGGCCAAGGGCCATTCCCCTGAAAGCCAGTCGGTTAAGCCCTCAAAAGCCGACCTCTCGCAATTTGAAAAAGACATCGTTTGGGACAGCATCAGCGTGGATGCAGCCTGCAGCGGCAACCCCGGCCTGATGGAATACCAGGGGGTGGACACCAAAAGCAGGTACCAGTTTTTTCACCAAAAATTTGAACTGGGAACGAACAACATCGGCGAATTCCTGGCCATCGTGCACGCGCTGGCCATGTTCAAAAAAGAGGGCAAAAACACCCCCATTTACACCGACTCCCGCAACGCCATCATCTGGGTGAACAAGAAAAAATGCAAGACCACGCTGGTCAGGAATGCCCGGACAGAAAAACTGCACCAAGTCATCCAACGGGCAGAGACTTGGCTCAAAAACAACTCTTGGAACAACCCCATCCTGAAATGGGAAACCAAAAAATGGGGCGAAATACCCGCTGACTTTGGGAGAAAGTGATCAGTCCGTCAGTCCGGCAGTCTTCAGTCCACAGTCCGGCAGTCTTCAGTCCACAGTCCGGCAGTCTTCAGTCCACAGTCCGGCAGTCCACAGTCCGCAGTCTGGTTGGAGATGGTGTTTTTAAAGTGGAGGTTTCTCTCTGAAAATCAGTTTTGTTAAAAAAAAACGCACATCAAGTCCACCGTCTCCAACCAGACTGAAGACTGTGGACTGCCGGACTGAAGACTGTGGACTGAAGACTGCGGACTGCCAGACTGAAGACTGAAACTAGGCAATGAGAACAATCGAATCAAAACGGCTCATACTCCGGCCATTCACATTGGCCGATGCTCCTTTTTTATTGGAGCTTTTGAACAGCCCGCCGTGGCTAAAATATATTGGGGACAGGGGCGTGCGCACAGTGGCCGATGCGGAGGAATATTTGCGCAGCAGGATCATAAAAAGTTATGGGGAGCATGGTTTTGGGATGTTTGTGGTGATCTTGAAAAGCATGGACAAACCGATAGGTTCTTGCGGATTGGTAAAACGGGAAACGCTGCCCGATGCGGATTTGGGCTTTGCCTTCTTGCCGGGCTTTGAAGGCAGGGGCTACGGATTTGAAGCAGCCACTTCGGTTTTGGATTTTACAAAAAAAACACTGCGCAAGGAGCGCTTGCTGGCTATTACTTTGCCCAGCAATACTGCCTCTGTTGGCTTGCTGAAAAAGCTGGGTTTTATTTTTGAAAAAACAATGTTGCTGAAGGGGGACGAGGAAGAACTACAATTGTTTAGCATTGCATTGAAAGATTGATTTGCAATAAAATAGAGCGACAGGTTGAAAACCGATCATCTGTCCCGAGGCTTTGCAAGTTTTCTCCACAGGAGTCCCTTCGGGAGGAAACTTGCAAAGCCTAAACCATAAAAAATGAATTTTTTTGAAAAAATATTTGGCGGAAGCGAGTTGCCCAAGCAGCCCGATATCCGCTTCGGGCGCTACTCCGACATCTACCACACTGCCAGCCAGGACGAGGCATTTGACCGGGCAGTGCGCGACTTTGAGGACGAGAAATACCTTTCGGCCTACCGCGCATTTTTTTATTATCTGCAAAATGAGGAAGAAGGCAACGTGCGGGTGTGGGACGAAGGTGGAGAGGTAAGGTTCGAGCTGTTGCAAGGGTCGAAAAAAGTGGTGGGCTACGGCAATGAAAAAAAACTGCACGCCGAGGCCAAAGTGGCCCGGGCGAACAAACTAAAAGCAAGTTTCATGCGGCGGCTGCTCGACGAAAACCACGAACTAAAATACAGCCGGTTCACCCTCAATGACGACGATGAAATCACCATCGTTTTTGATACTTACACCATTGACGGCTCCCCTTTCAAACTCTACGCTGCCCTCAAAGAACTGGCCACCCATGCCGACAAGCAGGACGACATCCTGATAGACGAGTTTAAGCCCTTGAAGCAGATCGAACGCAACGTGAAAAGGGAGATACCGGAGCAAGAAAAAGAGATCAAATACAGGTACATCGTTTCACAAATCCAGGCCGCTTTTGATGAAATAGACAAGGGCAAGCTCAACATCGCAAAATACCCCGTTGCCATCACCTACCTGCTGCTCTACCTCTGTTACAAACTCGATTACCTCACCAAACCGGAGGGCTACATGATGGAGGCTTTGGAGCGGATCCACCGCCTCGCATTTGCCCAAGACGGCAAAAACGCTGCGCAAAAAAACCAGGTTTTACGGAAAGAATTCCAAAAGCTGCTGGACCGGCCAAAGGAGAAATTTTTTGCGGAAATGTACGAGGTCAGGGCTACCTTCGGCATCACCGCACCCATTGACCACCAAAAGGTCGGCCTCATCATCGAGCAAGAACTGGCCAACATGAAATGGTACCAGGAACAAGGCCACAAAACCATCGCCCTTGCCATTCCGGGATTCATTGCCGGCCGCTGCCTCTTCTATTTTGCTGTGCCAAAACCCGACAAAGAACTTTTCCACTTCCTGCTGGAAATTCTCGAAGCCGATTATTTCCGCCAACTCGGTTTCCACGTTTACAACAACAACGGAAAACTGGACCAACGGGGCATCAAAAGGCGTATCCGCGAAATCGCCGACCGCTGCGAAACCTGCCACCCCAACCTCTCCCCCAACCTTAAAAAATTGAATTTCAACTCCCTCCCAGAATTTGCCGAATCCTACTGCTGGATGATAAAAGAACTGGACTTGACGGGGAATTGAATGGTTGAATGGTTGAATGGTTGAATGGTTAAATGGCTGAATGGCTGAATGGCTGAATGGTTGACAAAAGACCCGATGGATTCATTCCATCGGGTCTTTTGTCAACCATTCAGCCATTCAGCCATTCAGCCATTCAGCCATTTAACCATTTAACCATTCAACCATTCAACCATTCAGCCCACAAACTTATACCCCACCCCTCTTACCGAGTGGAAATACTTTGGTTTGCGCTGGTCTTCCTCAAAATATTTACGGAAGGAAAGGATAAAATTATCAATGGTGCGGGTAGAGGGGAACACGTCGTAGCCCCAAACGGATTGCAGTATTTGGTGCCGGGAGACCACTTCGTTTTTCCGGTCAATGAGCAGTTTCAAAAGCATTGCCTCTTTTTTGGTAAGCAGGAAATCCCCTTTCACCCCTGTCGCCTCGAAAGTCAGGAAATTGACTTTGTTGCCTCCAAATTCATAGATTTCCGGCGTGTTTTCCGGTGCCTTGCTGGTACGGCGGATGAGGTTTTTTACCCGCAGCAAAAGCTCTTCGAGGTGGAAGGGCTTGGTCAGGTAATCGTCTGCGCCTTTTTTCAGGCCGGCTATTTTGTCCAAAGCAGTGTCTTTGGCAGTGAGAAAAATGATGGGCACGTCCATGTTGGTCAGGCGCACCTGTTCGCATATTTGGAAGCCGTCCATTTCGGGGAGCATGACATCGAGCAGGAGGAGGTCGAAATGCTGCGCTCCAAAATACTTTACCGCATCTCTGCCATTGCCCGTGGCAACCACTTCGTAACCTTCCAGTTCGAGGTTCATTTTCACCACGTCCCGGATATTTTCTTCATCTTCAACCAGCAAGATTCTCATTGTTTTGAATTTTGAGTTTAGAGTTTTGAGTTTCTGGGACAGACCTGAAAACTGGAGGGAAAATACGGCCCCTACATCGGCAGTTCGATCTTGAAAACCGTTCCCTTTGGTTGGTTGTCCAAAACCTGTATGCGGCCTTTGTGGGCTTTTACGATCTGGTTCACAATAAACAAACCAAGCCCGGTGCCTTTTGTTTTGCGGGTTTCTTCGTTGCCGATGCGGTAAAATTTATTGAATATGTTTTTCTTTTCCGCATCCGGCACCCCTATCCCCCGGTCTGCAATGGTCAATACGGCAAAAGAAGGCCGGGCGTCTAACCGGACATCAATTTCCGGCTTGCCGTCCGAGTATTTTACGGCATTGTCCACAAGGTTGTTGACGAGCAAAGCCATGCTGGAAGGGTCAACTTTTATCAACGGAAAATTGTCCGCAGCCTCATAATTAAGCACGGCCTGAGGGTGGCGGTTCGCTGCTTTGGCAAGCAGGTCTTGCAGCATTTCGTCGAGGTTAACTTCCTCAAAATGAGGCCGGTAGGCCGTTTCCAACTTGGCAGAAAGCAAAAGGTTTTCCACCAAACGGTGCAGGCGTTCATTCTCTTTCAAAGCAGTTTTTGCCAAATGGTCGGCCTTGTCTTTTGGCAGGTCGCGTTTCAGGAAAGTCTCCAATACCAACTGGATCGAGGCGATGGGCGATTTCAGTTCATGGGTGATGGCCAGCAAAAAATTCCGCTGCTGTTGGCTGGCCGAAACCTCGCGGTGATAGCTTCCGTGAATGAACCACATGCCCGCTACCAAGGTCAAAACAAAAACGCTCGCCTCTCCAAAAACCATCCTTTCCTGCCTTTGGTATTCCCTTAAAAGGGCTTGGTATTGCCCTGTTTTTTCAAATTCGCCCTGCGGTATGATATGCCCTGCGGCAAGCATTTCCGATTTCAGCAAATCTGCTTTTGCACGCAAGATCTCCTTGTTCTTCGACAGCAGCAACAAGGCCCACCAAGTGAAAGCCAACAGCATGTACACCATCACGATGTAAGAAAAAAGCCGGAGTTTTTGCTTGTGCATTTTTTAAATTGAGAAATTGAGAAATTGGAAATTGGGAAATTGGGAAATTGAGAAATTGAGAAATTGGAAATTGAGAAATTATCAAAACTGATTTTCAAGGTTCTCCAATTTCTAATTTTTCAATTTCTCAATTTCATAAAATCTACTTCCCTTTTTTAAAAGGAAAAAGCCTTGAGGGGCGGCCTCAAGGCTTTTACAGACACCTCATCGAGGTCATCTTAACAAGGCTGCAATAAAATTACGCCGCTTCTGCGGGTTCTTCCACCTTCTTTTCCAAGATAGTAGAATCCACCAATATCCGTCCGCAGTGTTCGCAAACGAGTACCTTTTTGCGCATCGTGGTCTCCAACTGAAGCTGCGGGGGCACCTTATTGTAACAGCCTCCGCAGGAACTTCTGTTCACCGTGACCACGGCCAATCCATTGCGGTACGACTTCCTTATTTTATCGTAAGCCTTGAGCAGGCGGGCATCAATTTTTTTCCGGGTACGGTCGCTTTTCCTGCGGAGTTTTTCTTCTGCTTTGGCCGTCTTTTCCTGTATCTTTTCCAGCTCTATTTTTTTGGCGGCCAAGTTTTCCTTTTTAGCGTTGAGACGTTCTTCGGTCGCATTGAAGGTCTCTTTTTTGGCCTCAAGCCCAACGGTCGCTTCCCTGATTTTTTTCTCAAAAAGCTGGATGTCCAGTTTTTGCATCTCCAGTTCCTTGGTCAGCGCCTCAAATTCCCGGTTGTTCTTTACGTTGTCCGACTGCTTGGTATAGCGCTCGATGAGCGCAGTCGCTTCTTGGATGTTGGACTGGTAGCGGCTGATTTCGATTTCAATGTCTTCCACCTGCTCGTGCATACGGCGGCGGCGGGTTTCCAACCCGGCTATTTCGTCTTCCAGGTCACGCACTTCCATGGGGAGTTCGCCTTGAAGAATCCCCAGTTCATCTAGCTGGGAATCAACGAGTTGAAGTTGATAAAGGCCCTTGAGTTTTTCTTCAACAGTCAGTTCTGCCATTTCTTAATTGTTGATTGATGGTTGCTGGTTGTTGGTTGTTGGTTGTTAATTGTTGGTTGCCAATAGCCCACATATCTGATAGCAACCAAGAACAAACAACCAACAATAAACAATTAACAACCAACAATAAATTATAAATAATTTACTGGGTTAGTGGTCGTTTTTGTAAAATGGAGCGCAAAAGTAGGAAATTTTCCGCTGATAATTTCACCTAAAAGTTCGATGGTAAATTGCTCGCTTTCGAAGTGGCCGATGTCGGCAATCACAAGCTGCCCGTCGGCATCAAAAAACTCGTGGTATTTGAAATCCCCGCTCACAAAAACGTCGGCTTTTTGGCGCAGGGCATGGGGCAATAAAAAACTGCCCGCCCCACCGCAGACGGCCACTGTTTTCACAGGTTTGCCCAACAGGCGGGTATGCCGCACACAGCCCGTTTTCATTACTTTTTTCAGGTTTTGCAAAAAGCCTTTTTCTTCCATCGCCTCCGGCAAATCACCGATCAATCCCGAACCAATATCGGCGCAGGTATTCTCCAATTGTTGCACTTCCAGATAGGCATCCGGCGCATGTTGTTTTACCAAAGAAACAATCAGCGGCTGCAGCCCGGCAGCGAAGGTGACTTCCAGTTTTTTGCCTTCGTGGATGGTCTCGTTTTTATCAATAAAAACCTGGTTTTCGCTGCTGTAATTGACGTTGGTGGCCCCAGCTTTCGGGAGGGCGGTCAACAGCCCGTTCACCGCTGCTGCGGGGATGTAGGCGTTCAGTTTTTTCGCCAGTTTTTTGGGTGCCAGAATGCGGGTGTTTTCCAGCGCCAAAGTCTCGGCAATTTTGGAATTTACCCCCCGGTGATACACGTTGTCGAGGTTGGTGTGGATGGCATAGATGGCCACGTCGTTTTTGATGGCTTTTATCACTGCCCGCTCCACGTAGTTCTTGCCGTTCAGTTTTTTCAAGCCCCTGAAAACGATGGGATGATGGGCAATGACCATGTTGCAGCCCAAGCTGATTGCTTCATCAATGACCTCCTCCGTGGCGTCGAGGCAGATGACCGCAGCTTTGGCCTCCCACGCAGGGTCGCCCGTGATGAGGCCCGCGTTGTCGTAGCTTTCTTGGTAGGAGGTAGGGGCAATGGATTCGAGGTGGGCGGTTATCTGTTTGATGGTTGGCATAGGCGTATTCAAATATTAGTTCAGGTTCAAAAAAAACACAAAAAACTTCCAGCATTTAGAGGCGATGCCTTTGCGTTGGGGGAGTGGGGGGAAAGGCGTTGACTCGGAAAAAATATCTACGAGTCAACGCCTTTCCGCCCGCTGCCCCAACGCAAAGGCATCGCCTCTTAGGCGCTGGAAGTTCTCCTTATTAATCATTAATCATTGCATCGCGCCCGGGTTGGCGTCGTTGTAGCGCTTGGTCACTTCCTTCCAATTGATAACGTTGAAGAAGGCAGACACATAGTCGGGGCGGCGGTTCTGATAGTTCAGGTAGTAGGCATGTTCCCACACATCAACACCGAGGATGGGCGTGCCCTTCTTCTCGGCCAAGTCCATCAGCGGGTTGTCCTGATTGGGCGTGGAAGTGATGAACAGCTTGTCTTTGCTGTCGGTGCAGAGCCATGCCCAGCCAGAACCAAAACGGGTGGCCGCAGCAGTGGAAAACTCTTTTTTGAAATTTTCAAAAGAGCCAAAATCCCGCTCGATGGCCTTGCTGATGTTCATCTGTGCAGAAGGCTCGCCGCCGCCGTCGGGCGACATCACCGTCCAGAACAGGGAGTGGTTGTAAAACCCGCCGCCGTTGTTGCGCACGGCAGTGCTGTATTTGGACACATTGGCCAAAATGTCTTCGATGGACTGGTCTTCGAGTTCAGTGCCAGCGATGGCTGCGTTGAGTTTGTTGGTATAGCCAGCATGGTGTTTCCCGTGGTGGATTTCCATGGTGCGGGCGTCAATGTGCGGCTCTAAAGCGGCAAAAGCATAGGGGAGGTCAGGAAGTTTAAATGCCATGTTTTTTATGAAATTTTTGAGGCAGTCCGGCTGGCAGTTTGCGTTTTTTTTCATAAAACCACTTGCCTGCAAACAGCGGAACTGCGGAAGTTTTTTAAAAAGACTGCGCAAGATAGGCAGCTTGTGAATTATTTTGGAAACGTTGGGAAAGGTATTTTGTTCGGGGCTGCGAATCGAGGTTTTTTTAGAGGAAAACAGGCTCCAGTTGACCCTTTCAGCAGGCTGCCTTGTCATCCGCTTTAGCGGAACTGCGGCGTCTGATGTGCGGAAAACACAAAACCCCAGTTTCCCTTTTCAGCAGGCTGCCTTGTCATCCGCTTCAGCGGAACTGCGGCGTCTGGTGTGCGGAAAACTCAAAACTCCAGTTTCTCTTTTCAGCAGGCTGCCTTGTCATCCGCTTTAGCGGAACTGCGGCGTCTGGTGTGCGGAAAACTCAAAACTCCAGTTTCTCTTTTCAGCAAGCTGCCTTGTCATCCGCTTCAGCGGAACTGCGGTGTCTGGTGGGCGGCCAAGCATGGCTTCACAAATGACGTTGCGGTTCCGCTAAAGCGGATGACAAGGCAGCCTGCTAAAAGGCAAGATCGGAATTTTGTGTTTCCCGAAGGGGAAATTCGTATTTAACTACTATTTTTACACGAAATTATTTTCTCCACAAAAAACAATTACTATGAAAAAGGCTTACTCCTTCTACGTTTACATCACCACCAATCCAAGAAAAAGCACTCTGTACACCGGCATGACCAACAACCTCATGCGGAGAACGATTGAACATTTCCTCAACAGGGGCGACAAAGAATCCTTCGCAGGAAGATATTATTGCTACAACGTTGTCTGGTTCGAGTGGCATCAGTACGTGTTCAACGCTATCGCCAGAGAAAAGCAAATCAAAAAAATGCCCCGTCCGGAGAAAGAGGCACTGATCTCGAAAATGAATCCCAAATGGGGATTTTACAACTGTGAAATATGCGGCATGTGGCCGCCGAACGAGGAATTATTGGCTGCTATAAAAAAAGCTAAAAACGATGGAGCGGGCAATAAATAACAAAACCCCAACTCTCCCTTTCAGCAGGCTGCCTTGTCATCCGCTTTAGCGGAACTGCGGCGTCTGGTGGGCGGAAAACTCAAAACTCCAGTTTCTCTTTTCAGCAGGCTGCCTTGTCATCCGCTTCAGCGGAACTGCGGCGTCTGGTGGGCGGAAAACTCAAAACTCCAATACCACCTTCCAGCAGGCCGCCTTGTCATCCGCTTTAAAGGAACTGTGGTGTAGCGGGAGAGGTAAACATCTTTGCAGGCCAGACGCCGCAGTTCCGCTAAAGCGGATAGCCTGTCCCGAAAATCGGGAACAAAACACAGTGGAGGCAGCTTTGCGCAGTTGATCCCCTTTCGGAAAACTCAAAACTCCAATGCCCCTTTTTGCAAGCTCCCTTGTCATCCGCTTTAGCGGAACTGCGGCGTCTGGTGTGCGGAAGTTTTTGCCCCCCGATATAACGCAGTTCCGCTGAAGCGGATGGCCTGTCCCGAAAATCGGGAACAAAACACAGTGGAGGCAGCTTTGGGCAGTTCATCCCCTTTCGGGAAAAGCAGGCTCCAGTTTCTCTTTTCAGCAAGCTGCCTTGTCATCCGCTTTAGCAGAACTGCGGCGTCTGGTGTGCGGAAAACACAAAACTCCAGTTTCTCTTTTCAGCAGGCTGCCTTGTCATCCGCTTTAGCGGAACTGCGGCGTCTGATGTGCGGAAAACACAAAACCCCAGTTTCTCTTTTCAGCAGGCTGCCTTGTCATCCGCTTTAGTGGAACTGCGGTGTCTGGTGTGCGGAAAACACAAAACTCCAGTTTCTCTTTTCAGCAGGCTGCCTTGTCATCCGCTTTAGCGGAACTGCGGCGTCTGGCGGGCGGAAAACTCAAAACTCCAATGCCCCTTTTTGCAAACTGCCTTGTCATCTGCTTTAGCGGAACTGCGGCGTCTGGTGGAGGCAGCTCCGGGCAATTGCTTCCCCTTTCGGGAAATACCGGCCCCTGCAAATGACAAAAGACACCTTTTCCCAAATCCCCAATACCCGCCCAAACCTTACCTTTGCCGCTCCTTATCCAATTATCACAAACCACCTACAAATGACATTCAGAAAAGAAAAAGACTCGCTCGGCATTGTCAAAGTACCTGCCGAAAAATATTGGGCAGCGCAGACGCAGCGCTCCAAAGAAAATTTTAAAATCGGTGGGCAGCGCATCCCT
Organism: Bacteroidota bacterium; assembly: GCA_011321935.1. Lineage (GTDB taxonomy): Bacteria > Bacteroidota > Bacteroidia > Chitinophagales > Saprospiraceae > UBA6168. Next base: position 16,369 of record DROJ01000248.1, read on the forward strand.
ATCGAGGTGATCCGCGCTTTTGCCATCCTCAAAAAAGCGGCGGCCCAGACCAACGCCGAGCTTGGTGTTTTGCCGAAGGCGAAAGCAAAATTGATCGGAAAAGTATGCGATGAAATTTTGAAAGGGAAGCTCGACGACCAGTTCCCCCTCGTGGTGTGGCAGACGGGCAGCGGCACGCAGTCAAACATGAACGCCAACGAGGTGATTGCCAACCGGGGCCACGTCATGAAAGGCGGCAAACTGACCGACGTAAAAAAATACCTCCACCCCAACGACGACGTGAACAAATCGCAGTCCTCCAACGACACCTTCCCGACGGCCATGCACATCGCCGCCTACACCATATTAATGGACACCACCCTGCCCGGCCTCGAAAAGCTGCGGGACACACTGAAAGCCAAGTCCAAAAAATTCATGAAAACAGTGAAAATTGGCCGCACCCACCTCATGGACGCCACGCCGCTGACCCTCGGCCAAGAAATCTCCGGCTACGCCGCCCAACTCGATCAAGGCATCAAAGCCATCCGCAATACGCTGAAGCACCTCTCGCAACTCGCCCTCGGCGGAACAGCGGTCGGTACCGGCCTGAACACCCCTCCCGGCTACGCCAAAAACGTGGCCACTAAAATTGCTAAACTGACGGGGCTGCCCTTCGTTACTGCGCCCAACAAATTTGAGGCGCTCGCCTCGCACGACGCCATCGTGGAGGCGCACGGGGCGCTCAAAACAGTGGCCTGTTCCCTTTTTAAAATAGCCAACGACATCCGCCTTTTGGCCAGCGGCCCGCGCTGCGGCATCGGCGAAATATCCATCCCCGCCAACGAACCCGGCTCGTCCATCATGCCGGGCAAGGTGAACCCCACCCAATCGGAGGCCATGACAATGGCGATGGCGCAGGTGATCGGCAACGACGTGGCCATCAACGTGGGCGGCATGAACGGCCATTTTGAACTCAATGTTTTCAAGCCGATGATGATCTATAATTTCCTGATGTCTGCCCGGCTGATCGGCGATGCCTGCGTGAGCTTCAACGACAACTGCGCCGCCGGACTCGAACCGAACCTGCCGCGCATCAAGCAAAACCTCGACAATTCGCTGATGCTGGTGACGGCGCTCAATACCCACATCGGCTACGACAAGGCTTCGGTCATTGCCAAAAAGGCACACAAGGAAGGCACGACGCTGAAACAGGCGGCGCTGAAACTTGGCTATTTGACGGAGGAGGAATTTGATAAATGGGTAAGGCCGGAGGACATGATCGGAGGATTGAAAGGGAAAAAGAAAAAATGATTTTTGAAAATAGTGGGGTTAGCGCTCGGAGTGCTAACCCCATTTAAATCAGCATGAAAAAATACCATCCAATACAACTAAATGGAAATATTGAATACCAAGAGGTTCAACCTTGCGATGTATTAAAAAACAAGATTGCATGTTTTTGGCAAATCAATAGCCGCCGTTCTAATTTTGATTATTTAGTAATTCCAGATGGCTGTGTTGATATAATAATTAATTGCTCCAATAAAGAGGAAATATATTTATCCCCGACATTAATTAAACCGGATTCTTTTGCATTGCAAAAAAACGAAACGTGGTTCGGGATTAGGTTTTACCCAGCTATCGCTCCCTGCCTTTTTAATATCCATATTTCCGAATTAAAACATAATACAATTGACCTTAAAGACATCAATAAAAAATGGGGGAATTTATTGACGGAGCAATTATATAAAGCCGATAATTTTATTGAAAGAACTAAACAGGCAAACCTTTTCTTTTTAAAAAAACAATTATTCGATATAAAAAATCCAGATTACCGTTTAGCAGAAATGATAAATAATATTTACGAATCAAATGGTAACATAAGAGTCGAAAAAAAAGGCAGCATCAACCTCACCCCGAGACATATTCGAAGATTATTCCACCAATACATAGGTATCCCTCCAAAGAAGTTTTCCAGGATTGTCCGCAGCCAAAATTTTTTACGTGAATTAAAAATGGATAATAATACAAATTCACTTTACGATACTTATTTTGACCAAGCGCATATGATCCGGGAAATAAAAGAAATGACGGGGTTTACACCGACGCAGCTTGTTCGGATTTTTGAATAGATAAAATAAGTAACCTATTCAGCACTTCATAAAATCCCGAAGGGATTGAATTTGAATAACCCCGGATGGAATCCGGGGGAAGAAGTGGTACTGCGTGACAACCCTGAAAGGGTTGAACTATGGCAGACATTCAACCCCTCTGGGGTTGCAGTCCAATTTTACTTATGCCCCGGATTTCATCCGGGGTTATTCATATTCAATCCTTTCAGGATTTCGAGGGGGAATAAAATAAATAGCCTGTTCGCGGAAGTTTTTCCAAAATATAGACAGCCAATACTTCAATGTCCGTTTTGTACAATACGCAGGCAAACAACGGGGGTAACTTTGCAGCATTAAGTAATGTCGAAAAAATAATTTCACTGCCTTGAAGCACATGTTTACTATACTTCAAAAGTTTTAGTAAACGTAAACCGGAAAATTGTTTTTAGCATTGCTAAATAATAAAAACACATTTTATCATGAAATTAAATGCTGGAATTATCACCTCTAAACTGGCCGCTACCAAATCATTTTACGTTGACCAACTTGGTTTTGGTGTCGCCTTCGAAAACGAATGGTATTTGCTGCTGCACACCCCGGACGGCAGTTCCCAAATATCTTTTCTCCTCCCCAACCTCGAATCTCAAAAAAGTATTTTCCAGCCTGAATTTAATGGGCGGGGAGTTTACCTGACAATAGAGGTAGAAGATGTGGACGAGGTTTATCAAACCATCAAAAACAAAGGCATTCCGATAGAAATAGCCATCCGGGACGAACCCTGGGGAGACCGTCATTTTGCAGTAGTTGACCCAAATGGGATAGGGATAGATTTTGTGCATTATCAGCAACCAGAAAACGACGGACAATGAAATGGAGCACGGAGATTTATACGCGCCACGTACAGGAATCAAAAGACTTTTACTGCAAATATTTTGATTTCAAAATAAAATTGGAAATAGACGGATTTGTTGTTTTACAGCATAAAAAGAAAACGGAATATGAACTGCTGTTTTGTGTGCCAAATTCCCCGTTCGTAAATAAACTTTTCCATCCCGAATTTGAGGGCAAAGGGATATTGTTCCAAATGGAAGTTGACGATGTTGAAAAAGAATACCGACGATTAAAAAGACTTGGAATTAAAATTAAATTACCTTTGGTAAACGAGCCTGTAAACGGAAAACATTTTACGGTAATTGATCCGAACAATATCCCGATTGATATTGTGCAATTAGACTTTCCAAGTTCTTGAAATTTGGAAAGTCCCCGGCCTAACCAATCGCCTCGGCACCTGCCCTCCAGAACTCCCTTTCCCGGTTTCAAGAAGGGCATTTTTCACGGGGCTGCCCAATCCCGGCACCGAAGTAAAATCGGGACGGGCGGGTAGCTACGCAGCCATTTCCCACCTATCTTTGTACTGGGTAAAAAATACAAACCAGATTCATGCACCGAAGTACCGAAGCCGAATTTCACGAGGTCGTCCGGGGCTGTTGCAAACGTGACCGCAGCAGCCAGAATGCCCTGTACCGGCTGTTCTACCCGTATGGGATGAGCATCTGCATCCGGTATGTGAACAATGAGGCCGATGCCGTTTCGGTGCTGAACGAGGGTTTTTTGAAGGTATTCCGGAACATCAAAAAATTTGATGCGGAACAGCCTTTCAAGCCGTGGTTTCGTAAAATAGTGGTCAACACCGCCATCAACCACGTCAAAAAGCAAAAGAAATTTATACTGGAAACTACAATGGAAGAAGCTAAAAACATACCGGCCAGCGAGGACATCCTGAGCCGCATCAATTACAAAGAACTGATGGCCATGGTACAGTCATTGTCGGCGTCCTACCGCACTGTGTTCAACATGTACGTCATTGACGGGTTCAAGCACCGGGAAATTGCTGCGGAACTGGGCATCACCGTCAGCACTTCCAAATCGAACTTGGCGAGGGCGCGGGTAAAGCTGCAAGAACTGGTCAACACAAAATTGAGTCAACCTTATGTCTGACGAGTCGCCAAAAAAATTGGACAATTTGTTCCGGCAAGGTTCGGAACGATATGACTTCGAGTACAATGCCGAGGCATGGGCAGCTATGGAAACCCTGCTCGACAAGGACGCGCGCCGCCGTTTTTTCTGGTGGTGGCTGGGCGGCTTTGGCATCTTATTATTAGCTGGCTTTGTTTTGTTTTTGGGAAATGACCAAGCTGGTTCCATAGCCGCCGATCAGGAACAGGACATTATTGAAAACTCAAAACCAAATGAAAAAGGGACATTAAAAACGGATATAGAAAATAAAGGAGAAACATATATCCCTGAAAATAAAAACGAAATATTTGCGGAGCAAAAAACAAACGGCGAAAATAATTTAAGCAATAAAAAAGAATTGCCCCTTAATTCTAATAATATTAAAAACCAGCCACAAAAAAATAATATACCGAACGGCCATTTTCCGAAAGGAGAAAAAAACAACGCAGAAAAAACAACGCCGCAGCCAACCAACAATACTCCGGTAAAAAACATTAAAAAAGAAATATACGCTGATATAAAAACCGGTCAAACAATTTCTCAAAACAACGCCGCCCCCGACACTTTTTCTATTTTTGAAAAAAATAAAACCGCCCATAAAACCAATTTAAATAAAATTCCTTTTTTGCCTTTGGCAATAATAAAATACAATCCTAAAAACGGACTGCCCCCCTACCCTCCTACAATAAAAGAAAATGCAAATAAAGACAAAAAAGACAGCCCAAAAGATAACAGCAAAAAGCAGGCTTGGATATTCGGACTGACCGCTGCCACAGAAACAACATCGGTCGGCACTGCCGATTATTCCGACTTTAGCTGGAAATTGGGCGGACATATAGAATACCGTTTTTTAAATAAATACAGCGCCAGCCTCGGCGCCAATTATATCCGCAAAAAATACGACGTTGGTGCGGGGGAATATATCCCGCCAAAAGGTTTCTGGACAAACGGCATCGCCCCTGTTTCTACCGATGCCCGCTGCAATGTCCTGGAACTGCCCCTGCTGTTGAGCTACTATCCGAAAGGATATTCCAATCCCGGCTTTTTTGGAAATATAGGCATGGTTTCCTACCTGATGTTGCGGGAGCGATATACTTATACTTATGCCGACCCCGCCCCTGATTCTATCATTGCTTGGGGCACCGACAATGAGTACCAAACTTGGTTCGGCATCGCGCAAATTGCCTTTGGCTACAACCATATTTTAAGTGAAAAAACCTCGCTGCAATATTTGCCTTATCTGCAAATCCCGTTGGCAGGCGTCGGGCATGGAAACGTAAAATTGTGGAGTATAGGGATGAGCATGAAATTTAATTTTAAAGTAAAATAAAATCAATTATGGTCGAGTATAGAACCATTTAAACCAAAACAATACGACTGTTGAAACGGCGTGTTTCCTAAAATGGGAGCGCGCTTTTTTTTAGAGCTTGTTGCGGACAAAAAAAATTCCCTCCAACAAATAAGTAGTCACCTAAAACCGGTACCCCAAATGCAATTTAAAATAGGGCACGACATCTATTTCACCGCCTCCGCCGCGGCCGACACCGAGTGCCGTTTCAAAAACCAGGTTCTTTTGGGAAACAACTTTATATCCGAAAAAAAATCCGACCGCGCCTTCTCCTGAGCCGCTGCCGTCGCCGTACAAGCCCAAAAAAGCCCCGACGTTGAACCCATCGCAAATGTCTTTTGGATTAAAATAATGCTTGCCACTGAGATAGGCAAAAGCCAAGTCGCCGCCTGCGGCAAGGTCTGCTTCCAAGCCCCAGTTGGGTTTTAGGTCATATTCAAAAGAACCCTGTAACACGCCAAACAAAAGGGCCACGGGGTTGGCTTTTAACTCGACCTGCGAAAATGCAGAGGCCGCAAAAGCGCAAAAGAAAAATGGGAGGAGGATCTTTTTCATAAATAAAAATTTTTGTGCCTGCTCAGGTGCGTGTGCGTCGGTAGCACAGCGTTCACGCTGTCCCGGTCACAGGCGTTTACGTCTGTGCATAAATAAAACGACGTAAACGTCGTTTACCGGGACAGCGTGAACGCTGTGCTACCAATGCCCAAAAGACCTGAGCAGTCACAAATTTTTGTATCCCTTCAAAGCAGTGCGGTGAACACGTTTTTTTGAGGGGATGCAATTTTTTTGAACAATTAGTGGCGGTACGCTGCCCGTCAATCCGGCATCCTCTGCGGCATCGGAAAGTCCTTGAACATCTCCTTCAACTGGTCATAAAACTCGGTGTCGCCCTGCTTTTTCACTGCCCGCATGATGGTCTCTTTGGTGTTCATGGCCAGTGCGTAGTCCTGCTCAAACTCCCCACCCTGATCGGTAAAATGCGCATCAATGGAATCAAAAAACTCCAACTGCTGCCGCATTTCCTCGGCCAGTGTTTCGAGGTGCGGCTTGGCCTTGTCGTAAGCCCCGGCCGCTATCATCACGTTGAGCATCTGCATGGTGTTCCAGTCATAGGGGAAGTTGTAATGTGGGAAGGCCGACAGGTATTTTTCCATCAGCTTAGCTGCCTTTTCTTTTTGCCCTTTGTCAACCATGCGCCTTGCCGCCCGCAAAATGACCACCCGCATACTTTGGATGCTGGGCCCGTAGCTGCGGTCAATAAAAGTCTCGTGGGTATCGAAATTGCCCCATTTCCATTTGTTCATCACCCGATCATACACCTTGTCGGTATCCACCCGGCCATAGCCGTAAACATAGAGGCCCTGCTCGCTTTTCGATTTTACGGGAACGATGCGCAGCCCCAGCCCTTCCAGTTGCATGTAGTCGTTGAGGCCGAACATTTTTTCGGGGCGGCAGGTCACCGCAAAATAAACGGGGCGGTCGTTGATATTGGAAGCGATCACGTCCAGGATGGCCAGTTCGTCTTTGGAAATGTACTGGCGCCCCGGCATTTTGAGCGGTATCTGGAGCACAAACGGAAGGCTGTCGGCAGGGTCGTAGGCGCCCGTCTCAACGGCTTTCACGCTGTCCACTTCGATGTAAATATTCTTGGTCGGCAGGAAACTTTCCAGGGTACGCCCACCCGCGCTCAGCTTATGGTCTTCGCCGATAAATTTCAGCACGCTGAGGGCATTGAGCCGCCGGTTCCTTTTATCGGGGTCATAATGGAAAACAGCGTTGCGCAGCTTGCCCCGGTAGCTGTCGGCCGGTACGGTCAGCTTGACCGGCGGGCTGTCGTTGACCTTGCGGCGCAACAGGTTGATGTACCAGTCCACTTGGATGAGCGAGAGGTTGACCACCCGCACGTCGGTACGGATGTTTTCCACCTCTTGGGCATACCAGAGCGGGTAGGTGTCGTTGTCGCCGTAAGTGAAGATGATGGCGTTTGGGTCGCAGCTTTCGAGGAAGTTGGAAGCATAGTCGCGGGCGCCAGTGTGGCCGGCGCGGCTGTGGTCGTCCCAGTTTTGTGCCCCCATGATGAGGGGGGCCGACAGCACCAATATAGAGGCCAGCCCGGCAGCCCCTGCACCGCCCATTTTTTCTTTTAAAAAACTAAAGACCGCAAGCACCCCAAAGCCGATCCAAATGCCAAAAGTAAAAAACGAACCGACCAGCACGTAGTCCCTTTCGCGCGGCTCGTTGGGCGGCTGGTTGGAGTAAATGATGATGCCGATGCCCGTGATGATGAACAAGGCCATCAGGGCCATAAATTCTTTCGGGCGCCGCCGGTAATGGAACAGCAAACCGATAAGGCCAAAGATCAGCGGCAAGAAAAAATAGTGGTTGCGGGCGCGGTGCTTTTTCATGGTATCGGTCATCTTGTCCATGTTGTAGAGGCGGGCCTCGTCAATGAACTTGATGCCCGACTCCCAGTGGCCGCTCTTTTTGTTCCACGAATAATAGCCCTGCTCGCCGTTCTGCCGCCCGATGAAGTTCCAAGCAAAATAGCGCCAGTACATCCAGCCCAACTGGTAGCGGAACAAGTATTTTATATTGTCGAAAAAGTTGATCCTCCCTGATTTTTTGTTGATCCACAACTTGTATTTTTCGGGCCGGTTCTGGGTATCGTCGCCCATGCGGGGAAAAAACTGCTTGTCGCGGCTGTCGTAGATATAGGACAGCTTCTCGTCCGTGATCTCGTATTTTTCGACCTTCTTGCCGTTCACTATTTTGGTCACCTGCCCGTAGCGTTCTTCTATTTCATTGTTTTTCGGGCGTGCCTCAAAACTGGGGCCGTACAACAGCGGCCGCTCGCCGTACTGCTCGCGGTTGACATAAGAAAGCAGGCGGATGGGGTCGGAGGGGCGGTTCATGTTGACCACCGGGTCGGCATTGGCGCGCACCAGGATGACGCCGATGGTAGAGAAACCGACCACCGAAAGCATGGCCGAAACGAGTACCATCTGCGCCGCCCAGTTTTGTTTTTGGTGCGCCCAGCGCAATCCAAAATAAAATACGGCGGCTATAAAAGCGATGGTAGGTACCAGCCCAGAGTGGAAGGGCAGGCCAAAGCCGTTCACCGTCATCAGTTCCATTTTGACCCAAAGCTCGGCGATGCCCGTAACGATGAGTTTTTGGATGGCAACGATCACGACAGCACCGACTGCACCTGCTGCCACCATGCCCCAAAAGGTGTGGTTTTTATATTTTTTAAAATAATAAAACAGCGCCAGCGCAGGGAAAGTGAGCAAGCTCAAAAGGTGGACCCCGATGGAAAGGGCAGCCGCATAGACCGTAAATACCAGCCAGCGGTCAGTGTCGGGGGTGTCGGGCAGGTAGTACCATTTTACCGCTGACCACAAAGTGAGGCAAGTGAAAAACGTGGACATGGCATATACCTCGCCTTCCACTGCCGAAAACCAGACGGAAGTAGCAAAGATCATGGTCAGGCCGGCCACTAGGCCTGCGCCGGCAAGGGCTATGTTCTCGGAGCTGTCAGTGGCATTGCCACGTCCGACCAAGGCCATTTTGCCCAGCATCATGGTCACCCAACAGACCATCATCGCCCCCAGCGCAGTCACCACGCCCGACATCAGGTTGACGGCATAGGCTATGTTTTCGGGGTGCGCCTCTGTGTCTGTAAACAGTTCGGCCACCCAGATGAACATGCGCCCCACGATCATGAAAAGCGGCGCCCCCGGCGGGTGCACTACTTCCATTTTATATGCGCCGAGGATGAACTCCCCGCAGTCCCAAAGGCTGCCGGTGCTTTCGGCGGTGAGCATGTAAACGATGGCACCGATGGCAAAAACGAGCCATCCGGTTATGTTGGTCACTGATTTGAATGAAGACATTAAGCTAATGATGAATGATAAATGATGAATGATGAATTGCCGGACGCCATCAAAAACAACGTTTGGCCAACTTTGCTTCCCTCATTTATTTTTTACTTTGACAATGAGCGAGGATTATTTTTTTGATAAACCCAAAAGGCGGGAAATGGACAGCTAAATGATTGATTTCCAAAAGGTTGAAATTGAGATTAAGCAAATATCCGTCACCGCTTTTTTTGAGAAACGCAAATGTAAAAAAATAATCAGTAGGCGGGGTGGTTTGTGAACGCAGCCCCAAGTGCCCGGTGTTACGGGAATTGGTACACCGGGGGTTCGGGCGGGTTCAAGTTTGATGCTGGGTTTTGAAAAAGGAACTGAACGGAGGGGTGGTCGAAGTAAATGTATGGCTTACATTTTTGTCAATTCCGATAGCAGCATAGCGAAATTCATGTTAATAGCGCTAATTGATTAGCGGAATTAACGTTAATTTTGCTGCTTAACCAACGGAATTAACATGAAAGACCACATCAAGCGGCAAATCCAACCGGCCATAGAGAGCAGGCTTGGTTCTGGAAAAGCCATTATTATTACTGGCACCCGAAGGGTCGGAAAGACCTTTATGATCAAGGCGATCCAATCCAATTTCAACGGCAAGTCCATCTTAATGAACGGCGAAGACCTGCTAACCCAGGAATTGTTGTCCCGCAGAAGTGTTATCCACTATCGCCAGATATTGGGGGAGTATCAATTATTGTTATTGGACGAAGCCCAAGCCATTACTGATGTCGGGAAGATATTAAAATTGCTGGTGGATGAAATGCCAGCACTCAACATCATCGCCACAGGTTCCTCTTCTTTCGACCTTTCCAACCAAACGGGGGAACCGCTTACCGGCAGAAAAATCCATTTCGACTTGTTCCCGCTTTCCCAGTCCGAACTGAGCGATGGGTACGAAACAAGGATAGAGACCTATGCCCGCTTGGAAGAACGGCTTGTGTTCGGCACCTACCCAGAAGTCGCACTGACTACAAAAACTGAAGACAAAACAGAATACCTCACCGAACTTGTCCGGTCTTACCTGCTCAAAGACATCCTTACTTTTGAACAAATCAAAAATTCATCAAAACTATTGCAACTGTTGCAATTGCTGGCTTACCAAGTTGGCAACGAAGTCTCCCTCCAAGAATTGGGAAGGCAGCTTTCGCTCCACCGCGGCACCGTTGAACGCTACCTCGACCTGCTGTCAAAAGTGTTCATTGTATTCAAGCTCGGAGGCTATAGTTCAAACTTGAGAAAGGAAGTTGTAAAATCCTCGAAGTGGTATTTTCATGACAACGGGGTGCGAAATGCAGTCATCGGTGATTTTTCCCCAGTTCCGGTCAGGAAGGACATTGGCCAGCTTTGGGAAAATTACCTGCTGTCCGAAAGGATAAAACGGAACAGCTACAAGCGGCTTCCCACGGATTATTTTTTCTGGCGAACCTATGACCAACAAGAAATTGACCTGATCGAAAGACAAAACGGGCAGCTCGCAGCCTTCGAGTGCAAATGGAAAGAAAAGGCCATCAAACCTCCTGTTTTTTTTCAGAAAAACTATCCCGGCGTACCGTTCCAAGTGGTGCATAAAAACAACTATCTGGATTTTATTTTGTAGCCGCTTCTTTTCACCGCACCACTATTTTTACCGACCTTGTTTCCCTCCCGCCAATCATTTGCAGGCTATAGACCCCACTTGCCAATTGGCCTTCCCCGCCAACTTCCCAACTGCCTTCCATCAACAAAGCTTCCCATACGACCCGCCCCTGTGAATCAATGAGGCGGGCCGTGACGGGATGCTCGATAGTGTTGGATAGGCTCAGGGTAAAATGCCCATTGTTGGGATTCGGGTAAATAGCTGGCCAACCTTCATTTGGCTTGAGGCCTAGGGATAAGTTGTGGCAAAGGCATTCAATTGGGATTGGTTGTTAAAAGTAATCCCACCTGACAGGCAAGTAGATTGCGAAATGCAAATTAAACAATGGATCGAAAATAAAAGGCATAGCATAGCCTTCATCAAGTAAGTGTTCTTCATGGCAAACAGTGTTTTTCCAAAAATGATTATATGTGGAGCGCAGCGTAATTAGCGAGGCCTAATTGCCTCGCCAATACGCATTCTTGCAGAGGTCAGAATTGGTGCAGCAGCCTGGTATGTTTTTCCCGTGTCCATTTATAAGTTATAGGGTCTTGCCACATGAACTTATATTTCACCGTCCGGCTGCCCGGAAAATAATAGAGCCGCAGCCCTTGGTACATTGCTTTGAGCTCGCCGATGTAGCAACCTTTTTTACCCTTCCAACGAAAACCCACCATGCCGAGACGGTGGCCGGAATAGGTAAGTTCTGCGGTGAGGTTGGACCTGCCGGCGCTCCTATGGCATTCTGTCATCCTGACCTCGAAATCGCCGACTGCATAACCGGCTTGGTTTTCATCAATACACTGGGCATTGACATTCGCCCAGCAAAAGAAGGCGAAGAGGGTATAAAAAATGTATTTTTTCATGATATCAAGGTTTTTTATGGGTGCAATCGGGTTTTGTCCCCTTTTTTATTTCATTATTCGTAAAAAGCTGATTGTCAACTAAAAATAAAATTCAAATAGAACAATCTAAATTAGGTTAGTATTTTTTTCATTTTCATAAATAGCTGATAATCATTTTATTGAAAATTTTGGGGGGACAAAACCCGATTGCACCCGTTTTTTATAGTGAAATAATGATATTGGATTTCCTCCGTATATTCTGTTGACAGCCTGCCTTTAAGGTGAAAAATTATAAGTAACCGAAAGCTGCCAATTAATGTCCGTCCTTTTTTTAATGGCCTTTTCCACCGGTACCGGATATCCTGTGTTTACGTCCAGGTTGTCGAGCAGTACATCCCGCCTACCTACTGCTGCCCCGGCATTTATTGCCCACCTGTTGCGCTTGCCGAGAACCATGCTGCCCCCTCCCAATAACTGCAATGTGGGTTTGTCTTTGATAACCAAGCCTGCCCCGATATGTATGCCGAGTGCAAACCCGGGCGATATTTTATAGGCATAATGCGTCAGGGCATTAATGCCGACATCCCAGCTATTGTTGCCTTCCGGCAACAATACATAAGTGGTGTCGCCGTTGGAAACATCCGTTGTTTGCACATATAATTCGTCCGTGACTTTGGAGAGAAAAAACCCGGAGCTGAAACTGGGCTGCCAATAGCCGCATACATCAACAGTACGTTCCAGGTCTATTGCCCGCAGGGCGGGATGGTTGGTGGAGTCGCGGGGTTTTATTTTTATATTGATTTTTACCTGGTCACCTTTTGCTTCCATAGGAATGGAAGAAAATGTAAAAAGGCTTTGGTGGTAATTCATTAACAGATGATGGAAATCACGGAATATTTTTTTCAGTTTCCCTTCATCTAGGTTTTTTTTGATGTTTTTTACTGCTTCGAGATATGGGGAATTGAGAGCTTTATGATCGTGGATATATCGGATGCACAATAGGTTGAAGTTGTCCAGTTGTTGTAATTGGGTATTATATACTCCTCTTTTTATATCGTTGCCGTTTCGCAACCATGCCCCTGTTGTGCTACCGTGGCTTGTCATATCAATGTCGTTCAAGGACATGACCCTTTCCTCAAATATTGTAATTTCATCCATGACCGATTTATATGCCTGCCATATTTTTTGGGCGGACTTTATTTCATCAACATGAGCCGCCATTGTCGAAAAAGTTTTCGTTATTTCCCCTTCTTCCAGAGCTTTCAGGATTGCAGCCACTGCTGCAAGGTAAGAGTCTTTGTCGCCTTTATCTTTTTCAAGATATTCGAGGCAGCTTATTTTTAGGTTGTTGGTCTCCGCCAGCAAGACACCAACTTCTTTCTGCCATTTACACTCATCATGTACCTCACAATCGCAGGCAGTATAATCAGGGCCAAGAATATATTTTAATACCCCCGGATATTCGCCTTGCAAGATGGAAGCCTTTTTCAATATTCCTGAATATTGGTTGGAGATGGTATTACCAAATAAACTTGTTTCAGGTCCATTCTTCTGTCGGGGTGATATTCCGGCATTGCCCGAGCCATATTCGGTTGGAATATTTTCTTCATTTTCTCCAGCGGCAGCACTTTTCAATATTACGCCTGGTATATTGAAAATACCTCCCGGCGCAGCAACAGGCAAGTCTTTCAGTCCAGTTATTGCCGCTAATATATTCTCTGGCAGGCTGGGTGCATTTTGCTCAAAATATTGTCCGTCCACATTTATTTCCGCATCAAAAAGGTAGGGGTTAATATTTATTACTTGGACTGAAATATCCTTGCCCGATTTTACCCGCCATTTCGGGCTGATGAAAGTGCGGGTGTTTGCATCGAATACTAATACCAAATCATTGTTTGGACAGCCTTGGCCATATAATAAATATGGCAAAACAATGACGATAAAAATTATCGGAAATTTTATAAAAGTTTTCATGTCAAAAGGGTTTTAAAAATTTTAGACAAAAGACCTTATTCGGATTTGTGGTTTGGCGCACACAAATCCGTCCAAATTCATTGTTTTTGAAAAGGCTTCGCACAAAAATTTTTAGAATAAAGTCTAAAGAATTCTGGACAAGTTGAATTCAATTTACTATGAGTCGAATTATTCTAAGTTTTGGTGACATTAATGTTTTTAATTTTTTGCAATAAGGAAATCTAAATTATTCCTTAATTCAAGAAATTAGCTCAAAATATTAAATGCCATGCCCTTAGAAAAAATGAACAAACAGTACACGCAAAAAGGATAAGACTTTTCAGGACATTTACTCGCCATCCTCCCTTCCATCTCTCCTACAAACCTACACCTCCCACAAATAAAGACCAAAGACAAATTCCCCCCTTTGCCATAAAAAAAAATTACCGTACATTGGCGGCCATTAAAGACAACCCCCTGAACAATAGACGCCTACAAATGAAAATCGAACAAACGTGGCCATAAAAAACACCTACATCCGATCCAGCAAACTCGCCCAGGTTTTACAGTTATTGACTGCCAGCGAATATAAATCCTTTGGGAAATGGCTCCACTCCCCCTGGTGCAACAGCAATAAAAAACTGACGGAACTGTACCGCCTGCTCGAAAAAAAGCACCCCCTTTTCGATGCCATGCACCTCACCCGCGAATACCTTTTCAAAAAACTATATCCCGAAAAAACATACGACGACAAATGGATGCGCAACCTCAAATCGGCCATGGTCGCACAGGCAGAAAAATTCCTCGCCCACCAACGCCTGGAAAATGACAAACCAATGGCCAAGCGCCTGCTTGCCAAAGAATACCTCGAACGCCACCGGGACGACTGGTACGAAAAACAGGCCGGTGCCATCATCCGGGAACTGGAGAAAAAAGAAACAAAAGAAACGGAGGATTACCTGCAATTGGCATTGATACACGAAGAACTATATTACCGGCCCGGCAGTCCGCAGCAGGCTCATGTGGGACACACCCCTTTACAAATAGCCGGTATATATTTGGATACATTTTTCAGCATATCAAAATGGCGGCATATCACCGAGCTGAACGAAAGGCAGGTATTCCTTTCGGAAAAAAACAATGTGGTCGAAAAAATAAAACTGATAAACAGCTTGGTCGAAAACATGGACATCCCCGTTATCGGGGTATATCAAGGCAGGCATGAACTGAGCAGGGCATTGACCAAAAAAAATTATTTCCAATTTAAAGAAAAAGTATTTGCCCAATTTGAGAGTTTGCCAATTCAAGACCGGAAATTACTGCTTTTTTACCTAATCAATTCATCTGTCAGGCTGTGGTTGAACGGGCATACGAATATGTTGCCGGAATTATTGGACATATATAAATTTGGACTAAAAAAAGGGTTGGTTGTCAATAACGGGAGAATATCTGCCCGCACCTTTTCGAATATAGTAACCGCAGCCAACAGCCTTTCCGATTTTAATTTTAGCAATAAATTCATAAAAAAATATACACCCTGCCTTGCGCCCGGTCAACAAGGTGACGGAAAATCTTGGGCACTTTCCCATTCGTATTTCAAACAAGAGAATTATTCTGCTTGTATTGGTTTATTGGCCAATTACAATTTTCAGGACAACTATTTCAACTCCATGGGCAGGGTGCTTTTGTTCCAGTGCCATTTTGAGCCATGCCTTAGAGATGGATCGGGCTATTTGTTTTTTTATGATTATAGCCTTGCCTTCGAGCGATTTATCAGAAGGTCTAAAATATATACTGAAAAAAGAAAAAAGGCTTATTTGAATTTGATTATATATTGCAGGAAATTGCTTTTGACAAAGAATGACAATACTTTATCAAAGCAATATTTAGAAAACATGCTGAAAAAAATTAATGCTGAAAATAATATACAGGCTAAAAAATGGTTGGTCAATATGGCCGTAAAAATGAAAGAGGGGCTGCCATGAACAGCCCTTCCTTTTTTTTGTCAATTCACGATATTTTCTTCAATAATTATCGCCGCGCTCGTTTGGCCTCCGCATAGTGTTGTAAAATAAAAATCATAAGTGCCTGCGGCAAGGTTGGAAAACGAAACAGTCGAGCCGCTGCCCGAACTCGATTCTCTGGCCTGGCCCTGCGATACATACCAGGTTTTGAACTCGGTACAATCGCCTTCGCATTTGTCCCAATCAAAAGAAATACTGCCTCCCGAATTGGAGGTTACAACCACATTGGCAGGGGCAGCACAAGCGCCTACCGGACTTGTTTTTTCGGGAGCGGTGGTGAAAGCGAAAAACAGGGCGCCGGATAGCGTCAACATTAAAAATATCTTTTTCATAAGGCATAGAAATTTACATCCTGTGCCGGGCATTTTAGGCCCGGCCGGAAAGGGTTGGAGAAATAAAAAAAGAAATGGAAAAGGCTTTTAGCCTATTTGGATTTGACAAACATATGGTATAAAAATCCAAACAGCACAGACAAATGTATAAATACGGTTGTTCGGTGAACGAAGGAGTTGAACAGGCAAACGGTTATTTAAAAAATAAAAAAGGCTGGGCAGATGTACTCCACCCAGCCCTTTTTAAGGCCAGTTAAATTGATTTGCAATTCCCTAATTCCCTTACCTGACGAAACCAGTACCATAAAAGTTATAAATTAGCCCCATGAAAAATAAGTTCATAAATAAATATCAACCTTAGGGGTCGGCGAATAATAACCTTCCGATTTAGGCGACGTTATTTTTGATGCAGGCGATGCAAAAAAATAGAGCATAGTGGTTCTATTTGACATTTTTTTAAAGAAGCCTGCATTAAAAAGAACAAGCATAAACGGAAGGTTA
>DROJ01000249.1 GCA_011321935.1 Bacteroidota bacterium
AAAAACCCAACAAAAACCCCCAATCAGAAACCCAACAAAAAAACCCCAATCAAAAACCCAACAAAAAAACCCCAATCAAAAACCCAACAAAAACCCCCAATCAAAAACATGGTTTCCTTCGAAAATGGGGGTTTTTACAGTGCACTCTTATTTAAAACGAAAAATTAATAGTTATGACGAACACTTCTCACGTTGCCAATGGCATCCCCGACATCAAACTCTTCCGGGGGTGCTTCATTGCACTCGTTGCCACTTCTTTTGGATTCATAGCCAGGGTACTGACGGCCAACGAATGGTCGGCAGAGTTTGGACTGACAGAGACCCAAACAGGAGAAATACTCGGAGCCGGGCTTTGGCCCTTTGCCATTAGTATCATTTTGTTTAGCCTAATCATTGATAAGGTCGGTTACAAAGTTGCCATGTACTTTGGGCTGGTTTGCCATATTGTTTCAACCATTGTCATAATTACGGCCAAAGATTATTGGGGGCTGTACATCGGTACGTTCATCCTGTCGCTGGCCGGTGGAATGGTCGAAGCCTACATCAATCCGGTTGTGGCCACCATGTTTAGTAAAGACAAAACCAAATGGCTCAACCGCTTGCATGCAGGCTGGCCCGGGGGGTTGGTATTTGGGGGGTTGTTGGCCATTGCCCTGGGCGGTTACGTTGGTTGGCGCATCAAGATCGGATTAATCTTTTTGCCAACCCTTATTTATGCTTTTATCCTTTTTGATAAAAAATTTCCCGTTCATGAGCGGGTATTGGCGGGGGTGTCCTATAAAGAAATGTTGAAAGAAGTGGGAGCTGTGGGGGCGCTTATTATTTCAGGGATGATGTTCATGGAAATAGGCCGGGTGTTCAATTTTTCGACCACCCTTGTATATAGTCTGACGGCCCTGACCACGATTGGTTTTGGTCTCTACACCCGGTCGTTGGGGCGGCCTCTGTTTATTTTTTTATTGATCATTATGATGCCGCTGGCCTCTACCGAACTGGGGGTGGACAGTTGGATTACCGCCCTGATGGAAGGGGAAATGGGCCGCATTGGCATCAATGCCGGCTGGGTGCTGGTTTATACTTCTTTCATTATGATGGTATTGCGGTTTTATGCCGGGTCTGTTGTGCATAAGTTGTCGCCGTTGGGGTTGTTGGCTGTAAGTGCTTTACTGGCGGCCATTGGTCTAATCTTTTTGTCGAAAGCAACGGGCATGGCCATTTTGCTGGCTGCTACTTTATATGGAGTGGGCAAATCCTTTTTCTGGCCGACTACACTGGGCGTGGTGGCGGAGCAGTTTCCGCGGGGCGGAGCGCTCACCCTCAATACCATTGCTGCGGTGGGCATGTTGGCTGTCGGCATTGTCGGCGCCCCGCTCCTGGGCAATATCCAGGATCAGTACATTGCCCCCAAGGTGAAGATGTACGATCCGAAGGTGTTTGAGCAGGTCATGGATACCAAAAAGGGCATACTCGGTACTTATCAGGGGCTGAACCAGGGAAAATTGGAAATACTCGATGAAGCAACCCGCGCCAAAATTGCCACTATCCGGGAAGAGGCAAAAAAGGAAGCGTTGAGCACGGTGGCTTATCTGCCTCTGTTTATGTTCCTTTGTTATATCGGGCTGATCATTTATTTCCGTGCAAAAGGCGGGTACCGGCCCGTGGAGATTTAAAACGTGTGCGAAATTGTATTTTCGGAGAAAAAACAGGTGCTTTTCACTCCAAATCCAAATGCCGGTTATCATGTGGATTTGCCGGAGAAATGCTTTTTTTGCGCCCATCTTTTTTATTTTAAAAATACATTGCTTTGATACAACTGACCGACGTAGTTAAAAACCTCCTGATATTGAATGTGCTGATGTTTTTTGGAACCATGATATTTCCGGGCGATCCAAACACAAGCACAGTATATGATTTGGTCAATTTAAACCAGACGCAGTTCAGCCTGTGGGACAGGTATATGCTGGCGGTATATTTCCCTTCTTCGCCCTATTTCAGGCCGTTTCAGATAGTGACTTATATGTTCATGCACGGCAATTTCACCCATTTGCTGATGAATATGTTTGGATTGGTTTTTTTAGGCCCTTATTTGGAGCGGGCCTGGGGGCCTCAAAAATTCCTTTTCTATTATTTATTCACGGCTATTGGCGCTTTGCTTGCGCAATGGGGCGTTCAGTATATTGAAGTGAATTTTGCCGGGGCTTCTCCATTCTCCCTCAATGTACCCATGCTCGGTGCGTCAGGTGCGGTGTTTGGCATTCTGGCCGCCATCGGTATGCAATGGCCCAACGCCATCCTGCAGTTTATTTTTCCGCCTATATCTATGAAAGCCAAATATTTTGTTTTATTGTATGCGGCCATTGAACTGTTTTTGGGGGTAGGCAATTTTCAAACAGGGGTTGCCCATTTTGCCCATTTGGGTGGAGCGGCCTTTGGGGTTTTGCTCATATTATACTGGCGCAAAAAAGGAGAGCGATTGTATTAATTTTTTTAATGTGTTACTTTTGTCCTTTTCTGCCAAACAAGGACAATCAATGGTGGCCTTCGGTGGCGGAATAAAACAGTTTTCTTACTTATATACATGGTTACCTCTATTTGGGAAGATATCAAACAGCAGTTTAGCTATGGCAACATGCTAACGCGAATCATCCTGGTCAACATTGGAGTATTTGTTTTAATGACTATTGTCCGGTTGATTTTGATGCCCGTTGAAAACGGAATCACCTACAACGATGTCCTCCATTTTTTTGCTATTTCCTCCAATATCAAACACGACCTGACCCATCCGTGGGTATTTATCACTCACATGTTTTTGCACGAGCAGGTATTTCATATTTTGTGGAATATGATATTGCTCTATTGGTTTGGCCGCATCGTTGGCGATTTGCTGGGCGACCACCGGGTATTGCCCATTTACCTGTTGTCGGGGCTGGCAGGCGGAGTCACCTATATCCTTATGTCGCATTTGCTTACGGGTATGACATTCGGCCATTATGCACTTGGCGCATCTGCGGCCTTTATGGGCACTATTGTGGTGGCGGGAGTGATGGCACCCGACTATATCATCTCTCTTTTGTTTTTGGGCGATGTCCGCTTGAAGTACATCGTTGCAGTGTTCGTATTGCTCGACCTGGTAGCCATATCCTGGAACAGCAATACCGGCGGCAGCTTTGGCCACCTCGGCGGTGCAGCCATGGGTTATATTATCGCCCATCAGTTGAAGCAGGGCAACGATATGACCCTTCCGGTCAATAATATTCTGCAAAAAATAACTTCCTTTTTTTCCGAACTTTTTTCAACCAACAGACCCGGACCAAAAATGGCCTATAAA
>DROJ01000250.1 GCA_011321935.1 Bacteroidota bacterium
GACCAGATTGGCCACCGCCCTGGAGCGGCCTATCTTCAAGTTCAAGATTTCATGGCAGAAACGGTTGCTTTTTAGTACATACAGACCAATTTAGCAACTGTTCTGCCTTTTTCATAATCAGACCCCTTTGTGTCCAAAGTCTAATGATGTAGTTGTCCCCGTTAATGGGGGAGGTGCCAAATACTATTTGAACTCGGGCTGTTCTTTAACGCTGGCCAATCAGGCTTTGGGCAGCAATGCCTATAACGCAGTCGCAATTGGCGATTTCAACAATGACGGCAAACCCGATGTTTTCACCGCTGCCCGCGATGCCGTGTCCTGTACCTTTATCAATGATTTGAACACCGGGGCAAGCCCTTTTTATGAATTTACGGGCAACGGCAGTTGGAGCGCCCCCTCAAACTGGAACTGCAATACGACGACCCCGCCGACTACCATTCCTTCCGGCCGCACCATCACCATCAACGGCAGCGGCACTACCAACCTGGACATTGACCAAAGCCTTGCCGCAGGCAGCTCACTGAGCATAGCAGCGAGTAAAACTTTGCAGGTGGCAAACGGCAACACCCTCACCAATCATGGGACCCTCACCAACGACGGCACTTTCACCAACAACGGCATCCTCAAAGGCAGCGGGACACTCGTTCAAAACGGCACTTTCACCAACAGCGCAACCGGGGTCATCGCCCCCGGGGCAAGCCCCGGAAAACTCACCGTCACTGGCGACCTCGACCTCGGCAGCGGCACTTAC
Source organism: Bacteroidota bacterium (assembly GCA_011321935.1). Taxonomy (GTDB): domain Bacteria; phylum Bacteroidota; class Bacteroidia; order Chitinophagales; family Saprospiraceae; genus UBA6168. The sequence continues at coordinate 752 of DROJ01000250.1, forward strand.
CTTTGCGAAATCAACGGCACCGGGCAGGGCACTACTTATGACTGGCTCGCCGTCAGCGGGCAGGCCACCCTCACCAATGCCACGCTGACGGTGGACTGGGGCGCTTTCACCCCCTCGGCGGGGGATGTGTTTACCCTGATGACCTTTGGCAGCCGGGGCGGCACTACCTTCGGCACCGTCACCATCCCGGCCGTCGCCGGGCTGTCTTTCACCACCTCTTATACAGGGACTGCCGTGAGCATCTCGGCCGCCTTGCTCCCCGTCGAACTGACCGACTTCCGGGCCACTTTGACCGATGAAAAAAACGCCCTCCTTTTTTGGAAAACAGCAAGCGAGACGGACAACGAGGGCTTTGAAATCCAGCGTTCTGCCGACGGAAGGGACTGGCAAAAAATCGGTTTTGTGGCCGGCCACGGCACTACTTTAGAGGCACAGGATTATTCTTTCATTGATGAAAAACCTTTCTCCACCCATTTGGGGGGATGCAAGGGGGGCTGCACCAATTATTACCGCCTCCGGCAAATGGATTTCGACGGTGCTTCCGGGTTCTCGAAAACGGTTGCTGTTTTTATGGAAAACACAATTGCCAGGCCCCGCATTTTCCCGACCCTGACGGACGGAGTGGTGATGATTGAAAACAATGGCGAAGCGGTGGACGAGGTCTCCGTTTTCAATGTCAACGGCCAAATGGTGATGGCTGCCAAACAGGCCAGCCAATTGGATTTGTCCGGCCTCGAAGCGGGCATTTATTTCATAAAGGTTTTTTATGGAAAAAACAGTTTGACAGAACGGGTCTTCAGGAAATAGCTGCCCGGAAAAGTTGTCAACTCTGCACCTGTTTGAAACAAACAAAACCAGTGAAAATGAAAATCGAGACTTTAGCCAGGCCATTGCTCTTTTTGGGCATTTTCTTTCTGGCATCCTGTCAGCAAAAAACAAAACCCGATGCGCCACCGACCGTCGGTCAGGACGGCGGCCTCTCCCTCACCGTCAACCAAGACGGCGAAATCACCCTTTCGGGCAAAAAAATCGAAATCGAAAACCTGCAAAAAAACTTGGTGGAGGCATTGGAAAAAATGCCCGCCGTCCCCGACGGCATTGACATAAAATATGAGGGCGAAGTGCTGATGGGCATGAGGGGCGAGGTGGAAACCGAAGTGGCCGATGCCATCGCCGCCGCCAAAGCTGCCAAAGGCCGGCCCGTGGTGGAAATCCAACGTTTCAGAAAACAAAAAGGCACGGACTGCGACAGGGCGGACGGCGAACCGACCAACTGCGCCATCATTGACTTTCAATACCCCGCCGTAAAGTCGGGAACGAGTGCCCTGCGGGAAGCTGTGGACAAATGGACGGCCGATTACCTGACCGGTATTTTGACCGGCGGGGCCGCCGAAAAAAACGCCCCGGCGGCCACCCTCGGAGATGCCTCCAAAGTTTTTTTCGACAGCCATGAGGAGTACAAAGGCTCGGCCATGTACGGGGCTTTTGAGGCGGGCAGCGGCAGCGATATTGTCCTCAACGACGGCAAATACCTGAGCCTCGCCATCAACGGGCATACCTTTCAGGGCGGGGCGCATGGCAGCAACACTTCTGCCTTCGCCACCTTCGATGCCCGTTCGGGCAAACGGCTGACCTGGGACGATGTGACCACCGACAAAGCGGCCTTGAAAAAACTGGCGGAAAGGAAATTCAGGAAGGAACGGGCGGAGGTTTTCAAAGACGGCTTTGAGTTCGATGAAACATTTCCGTTCAAATTGCCCGGTAATTTTGCCTTGGTACAGAGCGGCATTTATCTGCATTATGACCCCTATGAGGTCGGGCCGTATGCCATCGGGCCGACGACTTTTGTGCTTCCATTTTCGGAAATGGGGGGGCTTTTAAAAATCAATCCGCTCAGCCGCCGCACAGGCAGCGCAGCCACTTCCGGCATTTACAAAATGGAGGGCAACGAGGTGGTGATACCGGCTTTTGAGATTGAGGTCGGCCACAGCCCAAAAGCAAAAAAGGTACTCGGCGACCGCAAGGAAACAACCCTCGTGATAGCCTATTTTTCGGGCCTGCCCACCAACGAAGAGGACAGCAACGAGACGGGCATGATGCACATTTTGGAAAAAGAAATAGAACTCACGGGCAACGACAACATTGCCCGTTTTGCAGGCTTGAAATTTTCAAAAAAAATGTACGGTAAACTCGCCGACAAGGACATCGAGGTGCTCATCAATGTGGTCAGCGGAAGGAAATCTTCGGAAGACAATTTGCTGGATTGCGGGTTGGTGGAGAAGAAGGTGAGCGAACTGAGCGGCAAGCGGTTTAAGCTGGAGTGCCGGTTGATCCAGTAAAGCGGACGGAAGTCCGCTCCCCCCAAAAGCGGACGGAAGTCCGCTTTTGACGAGCAAACCCTCATTGCCCCGGCAATGTGCATGGCATCCAAAAGAGGGCTTCGCCCACTTTTGGGGAACGGACTTCCGTCCACTTTTGGGGAACGGACTTCCATCCACTTTTGGGGAACGGACTTCCGTCCGTTTTACCTGGCGCCCGGGGGGCAGTTTGCCCGCATAAACGCACTCACCATCGTTGATAAATGCCGGAACGTCCCCTCGCCTTCTACCAAGCTATGCGAGCGCCCCGGATAGGCCATGTACTGGAACTGTTTGTTGTGCTTCACCAGCTCGTTGACCAATGCCTCCGAGTTTTGGAAATGCACGTTGTCGTCCGTGGTGCCGTGGACGAGGAGCAGCTTGCCTTTCAGGTTTTTGGCGTGGGTGATGGCCGCTCCGGCCAGGTAGTCGCCCATGTTTTCCTGCGGCAGTCCCATGTACCGCTCGGTGTAGATATTGTCATAAAAAAGCGAACTCGTGACGGGGGCGATGGCAACGCCCACCGTGAAAATGTCGGGGTATTGGAACATGCAGTTCAAGGTGGAAGAGCCGCCGCCGCTCCATCCCCACACCCCTACCCTTTCAGGGTCAACATAGGGCCGTTTGATAATTTCTTTGGCGCCCATGGCCTGGTCCCTGATATTGACCTGGCCGATATTGCGGTAGATGGCTTTGCGCCAGGCACGGCCTTTCGGGGCGGGTGTTCCCCGGTTGTCGAGGCTGACGGTGATGTAGCCGTCCTGGGCGAGGTCGCCGTCGTAAATGAAGTTGCTGGCATTGCCCCAGGCATCGCGGACAGTGGTGCCGGCCGGCTCGCCGTAGAAGTAAAAAATGATGGGGTATTTTTTCGATTCATCGAAGTTGTTGGGCTTCCTCATCCAAGCGTCCATTTCCACCCCGTCCTCGGTTTTCACTTTAAAATACTCCACGTTAGCGGCCTCCCTTTGGGAGGGGTCGTATTTCTTTTTCAGGTTGTCCTCGCCTTTCAGCGGCTTGTGGTCGGGCAGCGTTACCCATGCCGTCATTGGCTGGGTGAAATAATTTGAAAAACGCCATTTTGCATACTCGCCTGTCGGCGAAATGGCATAGGAATGCGACCCGGACATGGAGACAGGGGAGAGCATTTTGGGCGGTTCGCGCCCGTCCAGGCCAACGCGGTAGAGGTAGCGCTGGGTGGCCTTGTTGGCTGGGGTGGAGATGTAATAAATGACCTTGTTTTTGTCGTCGATCAGTTCCACACTGACCACGTCCTGCTTGCCGGGGGTCAGCAATTTTTCGTTTTTCCCGTCCACAGAAACTCGATAGAGGTGGCGCCAGCCGTCCTTTTCGCTCAGCCAGACAAAGTCCTTTCCTTTGTTGATCCAGTCCCAGCCCACTGCGCTGTTGGCCCACTCGCTGACAGTGCTGACCCATGCCTCGTCCTTTTCTTTGTAAACCGTTTTGGCAGTGCCCGTTTTTGGGTTGCAGAGCATGAGGAGGCTTTGGTTCTGCTTGCGGTTGAGCTGTTGCAAAATGATGCTTCGGCCGTCGGGCGTCCATTCCATCCTGATGATATAGTGTTGCTGCGGGTCGCCGGGCACGTCCATCCATTGTGTTTTGCCGCTGCTGATGTCCACTGCCCCGACCCTTGCCGGAGAAGGCGGGAAGCCCACTTTCGGGTATTCCACGGGGATGATGCGGCTGTAAATGGAGTCGGTATTGTTGACCATGTAAAAATCGCGGATCTGGTTGGCATCTATCTGCCAGTAGGCAATGCGCTTGCTGTCGGGCGACCAACGGAAGCCGTCGCGGCAAAGGAACTCCTCCTCGTAAACCCAGTCGAAAGTGCCGTTGATGAGTTTTTTGGTGCCTTTGGTGTCGGTCAGTTTTTTGATGGCGCCGCTGGAAAGTTCTTCCACATACACGTTGCGCTCGCTGACATAGGCAGCCCACAGTCCGTCGGGTGAGAGCTTCGCAAACATGAGGGAGGATGCTGGCCGCCCCCTTCCGAGCTGTTGGAGGCTCTTGCTCTGCAGGTCGAGCAACCAATAGTCGCCCCTTGTTTTTTGCCGCCACACCCGTTTGCTGTTGGTGTAGATCAGCACTTTGCCGGTGTTTTCAGTAAATTCAAAATTATCGACCGGCAGGGCTTCGCTTTGCCCGGCAGGGGTGAGGTCGGCCTTGCTCACGACGGTCGTCCTGCTGCGGCCGGGCATTTCATATTTTACTATTTCGCCTTCTTCTTTGGTAAAATAGCTTTGCCCATCGGCAGCCCATTTCATGTTTTGGGCAAAAAGGGCAAGGCAAAAAAATTGAGCGGCCACTGCCAAAATGGCTGGCCGGAGTTTGAATTGGAACATAGTCATGCGTTCGTTGCTTTGGTTTGAAAAAATATTGGGCGTGAAGATACGATGGTAACGAGATTTTTGGAGACTTTGGGAAGCCTTGTGATTTGGCGAAGCCGACAAAGGAGTTCAATAAGTGCCTAAAAGGCTAAGCCAAAAAATTTATCCTCCAAAATGGCTTCGACCCTGCCGGGTCGTTATTTTACGAATTTTTGGACTAAAAAACGGGAGCGCCCGGCGTTGGAAATGCGGAGTACATACAGCCCTTTTGGCCAGCCTGCGGCATCCAGCGATATAGCCTCCCCTGCCGATTTCATGGCCAGCAGCCGCCTGCCCGTCAAGTCCCATATTTCAATATTGACCGGCAGCCCCGTGCCGTTTTCGATCCGCAGCGACTGCCCGATGGGGTTGGCGAGCAGGCCAACGTTTTGCAAAACAGTTTCGTGGCCTGCGAGGGGCATGCTATCGTTGTAAACAATGCAATCCGAGGGCAGCGGGTTCAGTTCGAGAGGCTCCCCCGGGCTCAGTTCCCGGCCAGTAAAAGCAGGGTAACCGGCGGGGTAACGGGTAGCCCTGAAAACCGAATTGCCGACGGGGAGGGTGCCCTGCTCTATGCTGCCGCCGCTGCTCTGCGCCGGGTTCACGTACTCCCAGACCACTTGCCCATCAAGGGTCGTTTCAAAAAACACCCCTTTCCTCCCTTCGCAGACCAAGATGTTCCCGTTCGGCAAACTTTGCGCACCGGAAATATTTGAGGAAAAAAAGCCCGGCCTGGTAAACGTCCAATCGAGTGCCGCCGGGCCAAATGGTCCGTTTTCTCCGATAGTGTAACTGCCGTCGGCATCCACGGGAGGCGTCCAAATGTCCACCGAGGAATAATTGCCTTCCGGCCGGCCTGTGCCATTATTGAAGACCATCAGTTTTCCAAAAAAAGGGTGCCCTTCTTCCTGTATCCAAGTCACGTTGTGCTGCCCCCAGAGCGTCTGGCTGCCGTTCCGTTTGTAAACGGCAGGGTTGCCCCAGCGGTAGAGCAGGTCGCCGCCCTTGCCCGAATTGCCTCCCGTATGCCCGTATGCTTCGAGGGCGGTGGTGCTGTGGTCAATGATCCAGATTTCGCTAAAATGCCGCGAGCTGAGGGCGATCTGGTCGAGCGCGGGGTTGTAGCCGATGGCATTGATATGCACCCAATCGGCAGAGCCTCCGCCCGCCCCGCCAATGTTGCCGGTGTAGTTGATATCCACCAGTTCCGGGTGTTCGGCCACGTTGCCGTAATTTACTTTAGTAGAATCAAAATCTTGTACGAGGTGGTCCCATAGGTGCCATTGCCAAACGATGTTGACCGAGTCCGTGCCGAGCATTTCTATCTCTACCACTTGCTCGGGCCAGAGGCCGTTCTGGCTGACGAGGGCCGGGTCGCGCCCCATGTGTTGGGCCTCAAACTCCGTCTTTTTTTCCCAAGCGACCAACAAAAAGTTGCCGTTCGGCAAAGGCTCGATGTCGTGGTGCTGGTGGTAATACTCCGTTGCGTAATCATAGGCCCAGAGCAGTTCGCCCTCCCAGTTGAACAGTTCGATGCGCCCAGCCGTGCCCCCTGCATTGAAGCTGCCGGGGATGCGGCAAGTACGGAGCAAGTTGCCGTTTTCGAGCAGGTAAACACTGGTCTGGGTAGCAAAGTCGCTCTCCCAGCGGTGTACTTCAAAACCGCAGTTGTCGATAAGATGGGTGCTCCGGTTGTTGGAAAACAAGGTGTAGCCATTGACCGAAAGCGAATCGTTCAAAAAGAGGCCGACGGTCTGCTGGCCAAAGAGAGTGGCCGCCAGCAGTATTTTCAGCAAAAGGACGAGCTGTATTTTTTTCATGAAACGGGTGGTGTATATGTTCAGGATGCGCGTGCCGATGGCACAGCGTTTCCTGCGCTGTTAGCTGATGGTTAGGGATTGTGTAAAAAGCATACCTCCGCATATATTTATACGAATAACGGGTTAAAAAAAACTACTGATTTTCAGGACGTTACGTTTACTTCCCGAAGTGAATTCGGGATAAAGTTTAGTAAACGTGGAGCCTAAACCATTGAAAATCAATGCTCGCAAAATTTAACCCGTTATTCGCATATACTTGGGAAAGGCTATCCATTGCCCACGATCCGCCGCAGCAATTCCTTTTTCTTGTTATTGGAAACCAATATTTCTTTTCCATTTTCTAAAATGACCGAACCGCCTTTGCCTTTGACATACCGTTTCACGTATTCGAGGTTGACAATATGCGAGCGGTGGATGCGGCAAAAACCAAGTTCGGACAAAGCGGTTTCGTAAAATTTCAGGCTGCGGCAAATCAACGATTTTTTGCCGTTTAAAAAATAAAAACAAGTAAAATTGTCCTGTGCTTCGCAATATAAAATTTCCGACATTTTGACCACCTCGAAACCTTCCATTAACGGGAGTACCAATTTCCGGTTTTGGGAATTGAGGGCTGCCATGTTCTCCAATAATATATTGGCTCGGCTGAGTTTTTCTTTTTTAAAGATCAGTTGTTCGACCGTGGCCACGGCTTTTTCCAGTTCCTCAATATCAACTGGCTTTAAAATATAATGAGCTGCGCTCAAATTAAAAGCCTGCACTGCATATTGGCTATATGCCGTGATAAATATTATTTGGAAATCAATTTCGCCCCATTGTTCCAACAGGTCGAAAGCATTGCCGTGCGGCATTTCTATATCTAGGAAAACCAGTTGCGGGGCATATTTTAATATAGCTACTTTTGCCTCTTGTATATTGGCGCATTCCGACAACAAAGAAACCTGCGGGCAGTATTTCCCGACATAATTGCGCAGCGTCTCGCGGCTGTCCTGCTCGTCGTCAACTATTATGGATGTTATTTTTTTCAATTTCTTGATTTCTTAATTTCCAATTTCAATTGTCATTCCAGCGGAATGACAATCTCCACCAAGGTTCCGGTGTCTTCTTTTCCTCCATCAATATCCTGCACCTTGATTTTATAATCTTTTCCGTATATTTCATTTATCAGGGCAATGCGTTTGGAGATATTTTCCAGACCAGTGCTTTTGTATTTTTTTTGGTTGGCCGTTTTCAGTTCCTGCGATTTTTTGCGGCCTATCCCATCGTCTTTGATAGTGACAATAATATTGTTTCCATCTTCATTTATAGTCACCTCTAAATGGCCCATTTCATTTTTGTAACGCAGGCCATGCCACACTGCATTTTCGATAAATGGCTGGATGAGCATGGGCGGCACTTCGAGATCAGAGCCTTTGTCTTTAGCGTTGTTTTTAAATTGGTACTCGAATTTGTCCCGAAAACGGAAATGCTCTAATTTCAAATATAGCTGGTTGAGTTCTATTTCTTCCTCAAAAGAAATAAAATCTTTTTGGGAATGGTCGAGCACCTTCCGCATGAGCCGGGAAAATTCGGAGAGGAATTTATTGGCGGCCTTTTCGTCGTTTTTTGCGATAAAATTATTGACAGAATTTAAGGCATTAAAAATAAAATGCGGGTTCATCTGTGTCCGCAAAGATTTTAACAAAAGCCGCTGGTTGGCCTTGCGCTTCGCTTTTACATTTTTATATAAAAAATAAAAAAACACCAATGAGGCCAACAATAAAACGGACAATAGGCCGATGATGGTTTTTTGTGTTCTTAATTGCGAGCGCAGCAGCTCCCTTTCTTTTTCTTCTAAATAAAAGGCCTGCTTTTTTTGGTCAATTTCTTTTTGGCCTTTTACTATTTCTATTTGTTGGTTTAGGTCGGCCTCTAAATTTTGGATGGCTTTTTCTTTTGCGGCTATATATTTTTCCAGATCGGAAAGTGCTGCTGCCACCTGCCCCTTTTCCTGGTTTATTTCCGACGATTTTTTATAAACATCGGCAACCGTTGCGGCACCTGTTTTTTCATTGATCGCATTTTTTGCGGCAGCAATATATTTTTTCGCCTCCGGCAAATTATTTTCTTTTTCATAAAGGGAAGCTATTTTCAAATTTTCTAATATATACAAGTCGGCTGGGAGTATATCCACTGTACTGCTGACCACATTGTTTTGCACGGCTATTTTATCGGCAATATCAGCCTGTTCAAAATTGAGCAAAGCTTGCTGCGCTCTTTGAATGGGGCTGAAATCTTCTTTTTTCAGAACCGCATTCTGGGGCAGGGAATTCAGTGAATTGTTAAAAGATTCGGAAGCCTTCGGATAATCCTTTTGCTGGAGATAGACTTGCGAACGGCGGGCAGCATTCCGCGCCAAACCTATACTGTCTTTTATATAGTTGTTTTCAATAAAATCCAATTGGGAAAAAGAGGCCTCCACATTGCCCCGCAGGAGTTCCACATCGGCAAGGCCCTCTTGGCATTTAAGGACAACATCTTCATCCTCACTGTTTTTCAGGCAGATAGTAAATCCCTCCTCCGCTTTTTTGTCATCTTTAAGATCAATATACAACTGCCCCAACCGTTGATATATATCTGCCGTATGTGCGCGGTTTTTTAATTGCCCCAATATGCCCAAGGCCTGCTCGTACCGCTGTACGGCCAATTCTTTTTGGCCGATGTTTTCATATATATTTCCGAGCAGCACATATGCCTCCCCTTCCATCTCCTTATCTTTTCTTTTACTGGCTCTGAGTATAACCTCTTCAGCAATTTTAATTGCCTTTGTGGGGGCGTCTTTATATATGTCCCGTGCCAGTTCGAGTTGGGACTGGTTTCTGAATTTATTGACATGTTTCTCTTTTTCTTGCCCCTGCGCAGCACTAGAAAAAGCAATAAAGACCAGGCACAATATGTATCGAAAGTATTTCATGCGGGCATAAAGGTACAATGTTTTTTATTGATAAAAACAGTCGAAAATTGCCAGATATGCCCGTTCACCAAGTCAATGGGCATGTTTACCAAGTGATAAGGCTCGGCCACGAATTCCCTATTTTATTTAAAGTTTTTTCGTTGGACATTTGGGGCGTTGATTTTACAAATAGCCGATGGCCAACAGCAAAAAGCAATTGGCCAACAACAATCAAATACCTATCTCTTATGTCTTATCTCAAACTCATTGCCGCAATATCCATCATCACTATCGGGCTTGGTTTCAATTATTTACAAATGAAAACCAGCCTCGATTTTTTTGGGAAAACCACAGCAACCACCAATGACAACGATGGCCGACACCGCATTAAAATTGCCCTGTTGCTCGACACTAGCGGCTCGATGGAAGGGCTTTTGGAACAAACCAAATCGCAGCTTTGGAACATTCTCAACGAACTGTCACTCACCCAAAAAAAGGGGCAGGCACCTGTTCTTGAAATCGCATTGTACGAATATGGCAACCCTGCAAAAGGTAATAGAACAAATCAAATCAATCAATTGAGCGGCTTTACGACCGATATGGATTACATATCTGAACGCTTGTTTTCTTTGACCACAAATGGAGGGGAAGAATATTGCGGACAGATCATCCAAACATCTTTGAACGAACTGGAATGGGGCTCGGAGGACGGAGACCTGAAGCTAATATATATCGCCGGTAACGAGCCTTTTACTCAAGGGCCTGTCAGCTATAACCTTGCCTGCATTAATGCAAAAGAAAAAAGTATAACGGTAAATACTATTTATTGCGGAAATCATCAAGAAGGCATAGACCAATATTGGAAACAGGGCGCAATGATCGGAGGCGGTGCATATATGAACATTGACCAAGACCAGCACACCGTATATATAAAGACACCTTATGACGACGAAATAAACAAACTCAATTCTAAACTGAACGAGACATATGTGCCATATGGCAACAAAGGAAAAGAAAAACAACAGAGCCAGATAATGCAAGACAGCAATGCCTCCATGTATGCCGAATGCAATGCCGCAAACCGGGCCGTTTTTAAATGCTCCAAGCAATATAGCAATGCAGGTTGGGACTTGGTGGACGCCTATAAAAAAGATAAATCCATTTTAAAAAAGGCAAAACCAGTTAACAGTGTTTTCCTAAACTTGACCTCTGAAGAAATGGAAGCTAAAATAAAAGGCATTTCTTTAGAAAGGGAAAACATCCAAAACAAAATTCAGGAACTGGACAAAAAACGCCGACTATATAAAAAGGAACATACCGCGGAAATCAATGGGAACGACCTGCAAAATTCAATGCTCCGCTCTATTCGTGAACAAGCAGAGAAAAAGGGTTTTAGCAAAAAAGAATAAGCCATCAATAATTATTCGGCAAAGGCAACCGAAGTTATTCGGGGGATACCCCAAAGGGGGGAATAAATTCTCCCGCTTTTGGAAGGGCGCGGAGGCGGGCTTATTATACGGGGGAATAAATTCCCCCGCTTTTGGAAGGGCACGGAGACGGGCTTTGCATTCGTCCTTTACCGCTTTATTATTTCTTTCGATAAATATTTCCATTTCGAATATCTATTTCCAAAAAATAAATGCCCGACGTATTATACGGGGGAATAAATTCCCCCGCTTTTGGAAGGGTATGGAGACGGAGGTTATATTCGTCCTTTGCCGTTTTATTATTTTTTTTCGATAAATATTTCCAAAAAAATAAATGCCCGACGCATATGCGCCGCTGTTTATTTTAAAAACCCGTCCGTCCGAATTTATATTTTTATAAAAAACAAGCCGCCCCTGTGTGTTCATTATTTTATTCTTGACGGGTTATTTTATGGCCCGTTAAATTCAATATTTATTTCGCCATTCATCGGGTTCGGATATATGTTGATATCATTATCCTTTTTTATTTCTACAGATATTATTTTGGAATATTCAAAGCCGCCGTCAAAATCAATTTGTTTTAAGCGGTAATAATTAATGCCGCTATTTGGATTTTGATGGATAAAATTATATTCCTGTTTTTCCACTGTATTTCCCGCCCCGTTTATTTTTCCGATATATTGGAATATTTGGCCATTCGGTTATTTTTTTATTTCAAAAAGAATAAAAAAATGCCACCGAGAAGCGCTCGGCCTCCCGGTGGCAGGTACAGGTGTTTATTGTTTCACAAATTTGCTGTGCCATGCGCGGCCTTCTTCATCGGTGAGGCTGAGCAGGTAAACAGCGCTCGGAAGCTGTCCGATGTCTAAGGTATGCAGGGTTTCGCCTTTGTCCAATGCTGAAGTACTGATCGTTCGGCCCCAGAGGTCGGTCAGTCGTAGATGCAAAGGTTTTGCAGAAGGCAAACTAAACGAGAGGGAAATGAATCCTTCCGCTGGGTTCGGAAACAGTTCGATGTCGCCGAGATAGGCCATTTCAGTGGTATTGACCATCATGTAATTGCCGAAGTTGAGGTTCGCTGCCACGTCTTGCGCACCGATGTTGACGGTGTATTCGACGGTGGCTGGCTCGGTCTGAACCCATTGCGTCATTACGATCTCTTTCAGCAAATAGCTGCCCGCAGGTACGTTCACAAACTCGTAGTACCCATATTGGTCGGTCGTAGTATTGAACAAGGGTGTACCTCCCAAATCGGTAAGCTGCACCGTCCAACCATTAAGTCCTGGTTCAGGCGGGTCAGCGTTGAAGCGGAAATTGCGGAAGTTGTTCTGGTCTTTGTCGTGATAGACCACACCATATATAATGTTGCCCTGCCGGCAACATTCCGCTTTTTGGAAAACACCGCCCAACAAGGTGCCCTGCATGTTGAAGCCAAAGGCCACTTGGTCGGTGTTGCGCGCATCAGCCCGGATGCAGTAATTGCCCGCAGTGAGTGGAACGGTAACGCTCACCGGGGTCGGCGGGTTGTCGAAGTTCGGCGATGTCGTGTTGTCCAAGGTCAGCAAGTTGGTCACAAGGCCGCTGCCGTCAAAGAGGTTGATGTCCACAATGTCGTCGGCCAGTACGCTGAGGTCGAAAGTGACCTCGGCCTCCTCGCTGCACAGGCAGAAGCAACGCTCGAAAGCATGGGGCGGATCGGGCACTTCGTTGTTTTCCGTCAAGTTGTAATCATCGTAAAACGAAATCCACTCGGCACCGTTTTGGAAGCCCCAACCAGCTACAAGGTGGGGTGAGATGACTGTCGCCGGGCGCGGTACGCTAACTGCTGCCTCCGTTTCCACCAATGTCCAGAAGGCATCGTACCTAGCGGAGGTGTAACTGCCTCCGGTCAAGTGGTCAATACCAGTGCTGATGTCGAGCATATCGGTCAGGCACTCTTGGTCAAGGCTGTCGCAACCAGACGGGCAATCAAACTCGATGGTCTCGCAAAATTCCTTCTCCCAACAAACCTCCCCGCTGGCATCCCGCTCAACGGCAACAAAACAGATGGTGTAAGCCCCTCCCTGTCCGTAATAATGGCAATAGCTGCCGTCGGCATTGGGTTGGCCGCCGTTCGTTCCGTCATCCCAAATCCACTCGGTCACCTCCATGCAGTCGGTAAAGTTTTTCGGTGCGACGGTCATCTTGCAGGAGTCGGGGTCAACAGACCAAGTGAAGCCGGCATTCACGCGGTCGCAGAAGCCTTCGAAGTTAGTGCAGCAGGGGTCAGGGCAAACGCCTGCTTCAAGGCAGACATCATCAATACCGAGGAAGGTGCCGCCGGGCATATTGTCCTGTCGGGTAATGAATATCCGGTCAATACCACCTGCTGGAAGGTCGTCGGAATCAAACTGGAAGGAAATCGTTTGGAAATTGTTGTCACAATCGGCAGGTATGGCATAACAGCCTAATTCCACCACTGACCCTGCAGGACTAAAAAGCCCTGTATTCAATGGAGTAGTGGCGCCTGGTGTGCCTGTACTTGTTGCCCCAACTTCAAGACCGTATATGCAAACACTGGGCGTTCCAAATACATCGAACATGCAGGCAATTTTCATGGATAAATCATAACATCCACTGCCCCGGTCAATGGTGGTACTCAACTGGTTCATCATACCTTCCCGCCACACGGCATCAGCCGAATTTCGGCACCACATGCCTCCATAGTTGCCCTGCGGCAGTGGCAGGGGCGAGGTCAAAACACCCGGCGACTGCGGCGCAACGGTATTGTAAAAATCAGCCGTACTTCCACCGCTCCAGATACTGCTCCAATTGGTAGCATTGCCAATGTCTTGGTCGCTTGAAGTTGGCACCCCTAGGCTGAATTCGCCATTTTGGACCAAATTGTTGGGACAAGTACATCCGGTCTGTATCCAAGTTACGGAACAAGTGCATTCATTGCCATCGCAACTGCCGATCAGATCAAGGGTATAAATACCCGTCTGATCAATGTCGTTTGTTGCGAAGCCAATGTTCCATGTAGCTCCTCCAAATGTGCCGTTCAAAGTAGTGCCATCAGGCCGGGCAAGTGTCCACGAGAGGTTACTTGGGTCGCAACTGCCCTCGCAATTGAATTGACCCGACAGGGTGAAATTATTGATGGGACAACCAATGTCGGCGGGGTTTCCACCGCAAGTGAGCGGGTAATTCGCATTTCCTTTTTGTAAAACAATATCCGTGAAGCCGCCACAAGTGCAGTCTATTTCACAATCGGAAAAAATGGTTTCTGGACAGACCAGAATGCATGAATCTGGGTTGTTCGGGTCCACAATGTTCCAAAAAAGGTCAATGCTTTGCGGCAGGGCTACTTTGTTTTCAAAACACACTTTAAATTGATCGGCATAATTGCCCTGCGGAACAGGGCCACCGCCGGGGAAGGTAATTTCAGCATTGTTGCCTGTTTGGTTCACATTCCAACCACCGTTCGCAAAAACGCTGATGTCGGCACCGATAGCATTGCTCAGGGAAATGGACTTGACCGAGGTATCATCTATCTGTTGGTCGAGGCTCACGTTCCAGCAGCAGTTGCCCAAAGGTGGTTGGGAGTTGTCGAAACTCCAATCAAATTCGAGGGAATCACAAGGGTCTTCTCCACAAATTACTGTCACCACAAACTGACAACTGACCTCATTCCCACCACAATCGGCCACGGTACATATGACTTCCGAATTTCCGCAAGGGAAAAAATCGCCGGGCTGGTGGGAGCAATTCAATACGGGGTCAGGACAATTGTCGGAGGCGGTTGGGAGCGTCCATGTTACGTTGCCCCCATCATTGCCGAAAGGCACGTTTACGCTGATATTGGTCGGGCAATCGGAAAGAATCGGCGGCTCGTTGTCTTCAACAGTCAGGACAAAAGTGCAGGATGTTCCGACATTGTTACAGGCATCCGTCGCTCGGCAGCGGATGGTGTTTTCCCCTTTTGCAAATTGTGTTTCGGGGCTGATCGGATCAAAACCAGTTCCGTTGAACAACAAGCAAGTAAAGGTCGGATCGAGGTCGCAATTGTCGCTGACAACCGGAGCGGGCAAATCCAGGGTTGCGAAGCACCTTCCTTCATTGGTGTTGACCGAAAGGTCAGATGGGCACTCTATGGTCGGTGCAGTCTGGTCAGCTACCACAATGGTTTGGGTGCAAGTGCTGCTATTGTCACAGCCGTCAATGGCTGTCCAAGTACGGGTTACAACGGCATCGCAAGGCAACAGGCCGTTTATTTCATCATTAAAACTAAAACTCAGCTCACCGGGGCAATTGTCATTTCCGGAAGGGAAACCAGTGTTGGATGGATCGCTCTCAGTATCGCATTCCACCTGTGTATTGGCTGGGCAACTGATTGCTGGCGGTGTGTTATCTTGCACAAATACGACGGTAGTACACTGGCCGGTATTGCCGCCACAATCGGTCACCGTCAAACTTACCTGTACTTCTTGGCAAGACTCGTCGGGGGTGAAAAAATCTTTGTCCAGACTTCGTGAAACGATACCGCAGTTGTCGGTTGACATATTGTCGATATCCCCTGCGTGAATACTTGCTTGGCAACTGTCATCCACAACCACTGTCAGGTTGGCAATGCAGATAGCGACTGGCGGCGTATTGTCAACCGTCGTTACTTGAAAGCTACACGAGTTGCTGCCAAACTCATTTGTTGCCGTGCAGGTGAGGGTCACCGTTTCGCATGGCGGGTAAGGAGCGTTGATTTGCTGCCCGTCGCTGCGCACACAATTTACTGCCAATTCCTCGGCGCAAGGGCTGTTGGTTACTACGGGGTCAATATTGGCGGGCAGTTCGTCGCACTCAATGGTCGCATTGGCCGGGCATTCGATGGTCGGCGGGTCTTGGTTGAAGTCAACGTTGATCTCTTGACAGAATGTGTCCTCGCAGTCCATGCCACCGGCGACGGTCAGGCAGACAGTGTAGGTTCCGGGTGCGGGAAAAGTATAGGCCGGGTTTTGCAGGGTACTCTCGCAAGTGGAGAGGTCTCCGTCGAAATCCCAGCAGTAGGTTAAATTGTTCCCGGTGCTTTGGTCAATGAAAACATAGGTGCCACATTCACCCTCCAACTCAAACTCCCAAAGGGCTTCGCAGGCAACTTCTGTGATGCAGATGTTGTCAATGCGGCCCCAGGAAACAGTGGTGGCATCTCCACTTACATTGGGCGTATTGTTGAAGCAATTGATGATGAGGTCGGAATAATTCTGGCTTGGAGTCCAGTCGTCAAGGGTGAAGCACATCCATTCTGGTTCTGTGACTTCTCCAATCCCTGTGCTACCTATGTTGTAGGCATTGGCGTTGTTGAAAGGGTTGATAGAACCATTGGAAGCAGTGAAGCCAAGTTGCACATAATTGGTGGTCAGGTTGGGCTGCGGCAAAAACCTGGCACAGAAAGAAATACGGTAAGTCGTATTGGCCTGAAAGCCAACCCCCGTCTGGATAATGGCCTCCCCGACATCCCGGTTGCCCCACATCTGCATGGATACAGGGTCTTCACAAAAGTCGTTTCCTGCCACTTGGGGGCTTCCTGTATTGGCAGCCCATCCCGTAGGGAAGGCGCCGCCGCCGGCACCTTCTTCAAAACCACCGTTCACAACGATGTTGTCAGGGCATGGTGAGCAGGAGATTTCACAGTTGCCAAAATCAACGTTTGCCTGCACGCCTTTCGGCAAAAGCCCAATCGTGTAGTTCCCTCCGTTTGCTGGTTGCGATTGCGACCAACGGGGCTGTTGGACTTCTTTTACGGTATAGGTACCAGGGTCGAGGTCGGGGAAGGTATAATATCCCGCTGCATCGGTCATTGCCGAAGTGATGGGGTTGCCTGCTTGGTCGCACAATGAAATTTCCCAGTCGGGGAGGCCGGGTTCGTTGCTGTCTTGTTGGCCGTTGCAATTCAGGTCGTTGTATTTTATGCCCGTGATGCTGCCCGTATTGTCGCAGCAAAGGCTTTCTATCAAATTGCCGCCGGAGAGCATGCCCATGATGTTCAGCCCCATTGCAGTAGAAGAAAGGTTTCGCAAATCAGCCCGGATGCAGTAAGTGCCCATGCCAAGCCCTATTGTATTGGACGAGGTGGTCGCAGGCAGTTGGAAAGCGCCCGTTGTCTGGTCGGTAATGGAAAGGAGCGGGGCAATAACATTT
Organism: Bacteroidota bacterium; assembly: GCA_011321935.1. Classification (GTDB taxonomy): domain Bacteria; phylum Bacteroidota; class Bacteroidia; order Chitinophagales; family Saprospiraceae; genus UBA6168. The sequence goes on from DROJ01000250.1 coordinate 17,840, forward strand.
AGCCCTGTTTCGTCGGTCAAGTTGATGTCCACGTTATTGTCGGCCAATGCGCTCAGGTCAATTGTTACTTCGGTTTCGTTGCATACGCAAAAGCAATATTTGAAGCCATAAGGTGGATCGGGGGCAGGGTTGTTTTGGTTGAAATTAGCAGATGGAAAAGGAGAGAGCCATGCCGTGTTCGCTTGGTTGGCCCATGCGGGATGCGGGTTGAGCAGAAAGGCAGGGCGCGGCACAGAGAGGTTCGTGTCGGGAGTTTCGCAGACCGTCCAATAGCCATCATAACTACCGACAGCGCCTGTGGTTCCAGTGGAGGGGTCATAACCTGTATTGATGATCAATTGATCCGTTTGGCAGGTCATTATTTCACAGCCCTCGGTGGATTCGCAGTTGCCAAAATCCAGGTCGGCAATTACCTGCGCTTGTCCCAAATCAATTTGGTGAAAGCCACTGATAGGATCGGAAGGGGTCCAGCCTTGCTGTAAATTTTCTTTTACCAAATAATTTCCCGGAGGGACATCTATAAAAGTATAAAAACCCTGCTCGTCCGTGATAATGGAAGTGACGGGTTGCCCACTTGGTTCGCACAAAACGATTTCCCAGCCTTGCAGCCCCGGCTCTCCGTTATCTCGTTGGCCATTGCAGTTGACGTCGTGGTATTTCATGCCGGTAATAGAGCTGTTCGGGTTGCAGCAAAGGGTCTCGATGAGAGAAGCGCCAGCGATAGTGCCCTGAATATCAAGTCCCATTGCCCCCGAAGAAAGGTTGCGCAGGTCTGCCCTGATACAGTAATTGCCGGCATTTAGGGACACCGTGTTGGTTGACATTTCTGGCGGGTCTTGGAATGCCGATGTATTGGTAGCGGTGATGGCCAGCAGTTGCTGAATGAAGCCGCCGTTTTCCTGTTTAAGGTAAATGTCAACATTGTTGTCGGCATGGGCACTCAGGTCAATGGTCACTTCGGAGTTGTCACCGCATATGCAAAAACAGGTTTCGAAGCCATAAGGCGGGTCGGGTTCACTATTGTTGGCATTGAGGGCCGGATCGGGGTAGGCAGAGATATAGGCGGTATTTGCAATCAAGTCCCAAGCACTGATTTGTGGTAAAACGAATGCGGGGCGTGGCACCGAAATACCGGGGTCAGGCGACTCTACCAGTGTCCAAAAAGCGTCGTAAGCCCCAGTAGGGTAAGGTTGTTGGTTCGCATGGTCGTAGCCTGTACTGATATTTACGATGTCAGTGGCGCAGCCCATTTGGGTACAGGCGGGATCGGGTTGTGCAAATATTGGAATTAAAAAAAGGAAAAAGATTGAAAGGGAAATGATTCTTTTCATGATGAACTTTTTATGGGTAAAATGCCTACTCTCTCCAAGGCTTTTCGGCATCCGCCTTTACAGGCAATGGAAAGAGCTTCCCAAATACCTGCATCAATTGAATTGCACAGAATTGCAAAAGGTAATGGCTGGCCATTTTACCCGCCCCACCCTGTTTTTTCGCCTTTCGGCAAATACGGTAACGCGGGTACAGTTCGGTATCCGAGCCATTCCCGACACCCAAATTTACCCCGATCATATCTCGATTTTCCCATGACTTTTCCCTCCGGTGGCATCCACCGTAAATCCGGCAGCGATTATTGAATATCCGGCAAAACTACCTATCTTGCCCCACCTCGAAATTCTACCTTTAAATATCTTCGCAGCTAAAATGATCCGCACCGCCCTCATTGACGACGAACGCGACGCCCGCCAAGCCCTCCGCTTGCTTTTGGACAAGCACTGCCCGGACGTAGAAGTGATCGGCGAAGCAACTGGAATCACAGAGGCCGCCCCCCTCATCCGCCAACAAAAACCCGAACTCCTCTTCCTCGACATCTCCATGCAGGACGGCACCGGCTTCGACCTCCTCGACCAATTCCCCGACCCCGCTTTCCGCGTCATTTTCACCACAGCTTTCGACAATTTTGCCATCAAGGCATTCCGCTACAATGCCCTCGACTATTTGCTCAAACCTATTGATCCAAATGAACTGGTAATGGCCATCGCCAAAGTCAAGAAAAAGCAGACGGCCAATTTTTCTCCGAAAGGTCAAGAAGGACTCCTGCGGAGAGTCCATTTGACAAAAAAAATAAACGGCCTGCTCGATGTGGCACGCAGCAGGGAATTCAAAAAAATTGCCCTATCATCGCGGGGAGGGCTGGTGTTTTTGAAACTGGACGAGATCGTCCACTTGGAGGCCGATGGCAATTA
>DROJ01000251.1 GCA_011321935.1 Bacteroidota bacterium
CACTGCCATCGAAATTCTATCGCCTGTGAACAAACGGGGGAAGGGGCTGGACAAATACCGGGAAAAACGGCAGATGCTCCACAATGACGGCGTCCACCTGCTCGAAGTTGACCTCTTACGCCGGGGAAAGCGGCCGCTCAGTTACCCTACCCTGCCCCAAAGTGCCCACTATTTTGTGATGTTGTCGAGAGGCGACAAGTACCGGACTGAAGTCTGGGCAATGACGGTGAGAGACCCGCTGCCCATTGTGCCCGTGCCCCTCAAAGCACCCGACCCCGATGTACGGCTCGACATCGGTGCGGCTTTTAATGAGGTTTATGACCGCAGCAGGTACGAGCTATCGGTGCAGTATAGTGCAGTGCCGCCGCCGCCAACATTTTCGGAGCAGGACATGCAATGGCTGCAGGGGATTTTGAAAGAAAAAAAGTTGGTTGGATGACCGCTAATTCCTCAATCCACCAGCCGCCAGCTAATGCCAAAACTCAGCCCGCCGTTGCCATAACCAACCATTAGGAATTAAGAGCTTGTTGGGATTACGGGAAACCACCTGTAAGAACTCCTGATGAATAATCACTATACAAATTTGCATTTTTAAGCAACTTAGGGGCAGATATGAGCTTCCATTGAGTCTTATTTAATTCTTTTTTTAAGTTATGAGCCCACTGCAAAAAGTGGTATTTCCAGTTACGACGGAAAATTGATAAACAGCTGAAGGTTAACTGAATATTTAACCCCCTGAACTAAAACCAACAACGTATCTAAAAACCATTAAAAACCAATAAAAACCAATAAAAACCAATAAAAAACCCCACAATTAACAATTCAATGTCCCAAAAGCTTCCGGGACACAATTCTAACAATTTCACAATCTAAATCTACCCATATTGCGTTTCTGCCTCTGCCGGAATGGAGGGGCTGTACCTTACAATTCAACAATTCACGAGCCTCGAAAATATTTTCTCCACATTTGGGTTTTTATCAAAAAAATCGTTCAACATAGCTTCGTCAGAAATAAAAGTTATTTTTTTTCCAAAACGGCCTTTCTTTTTCAGATGTATTTTCACCAACCGGAAAAGCCCCAAATCGCGATCTGTTATTTTTTCGATACTGTCGAACGGATAGCGATAGGTTTTAAAGTAATTGGAAGCATACAGGTGTTGGGGGCCAAGCTCTACTCTTTTTAATTGAATAATGGTAAAATACATAAGGGCAGCCCCTCCTAAAAAGAACGCCAACAAGCCCATTTTAAAATAAAAAAAATCGAATAAGGGAAATTGTTTTACATTGGACAACAGGACGGCCAGGGTAAATGCCCCGAAAAAAACAGTCCAAAAAACAGGGATGAATATTTTAAGGAACAAAGTTGCGTTGGACGAAATTCGGTGCATATTACAGGGTGGTATTTTTTTGAAAAAACATTTTGTAAAAATTATGTTTTCATCTTTTATAAGTAGCGGGTTAAACCTCTGGTTCTCTTTTATGGGAAAATGATTACTCAATTACGGGCGTTTCATCAATGCTCTTTCCTTTTTTTCCACTTTTTTGGATATGGAAATACTGACTTCGTAGAGCAGTATTAACGGAACGCATATCAATATCTGGCTAAAAACATCGGGCGGGGTTATAATGCTCGCCATTACCAAAATAATGAGGTATGCGTGGCGACGGTATGTTTTCATAAAGTCGGAAGTAAGCAGCCCCAACCTGGTCAATACATAAACGGCTACGGGCATTTCAAACACGAGGCCTACGGGCAGCGTTAGCATGACCATGTAGTTGATATAGGAGCCGAGCGAGGGTTGTGCCACCACGCCGGGCAGTTCGTACCCGGCCAAAAAAGTAATGGCAAAAGGGGAGATGATAAAATAACCGAAAGCAACACCGAATAAAAAAAGTGCCGAGCATACCCCGACTGAGTAGCGGGCCATATTTTTTTCATGCTCATAAAGGCCCGGTTTTACAAAGCGCCATATTTCCCAAAAAAGATAGGGTATCGAACATATAATGCCCGCTATAAAAGAAACTTTTATATGGGTCAAAAACAATTCGCCAAAATTTGGTGTCACAAAATCAAAATCAGGGGGTCCGATGCAGAGCGATTGCCCAAGGCCCATACTTTCGGAAATATTGCACAATATCTCATAAGTGATAAAATCTTTGTTTTTCGGTCCGAATATGATGGTATTGAAAATAAAATCTTTGCCGACAAACGCCGCTATGCCAAACAAGAGGATCGCCGACATCGACCGCAATATATGCCAGCGCAGTTCTTCGAGGTGTTCGAAAAAAGTCATTTCTTTTTCCACACCTTTTTCGTCCAGTTTATCTACATCTACTTGATCGAGGGCCATATTTTACAATGGTTGAGAAAAAGTTAAATGCCCAATTGGGGCAAAAGTACACATAATAACCACTAAGGCGGCCGGCTCCGGGGGAGGCGCTCAGTTGTCGGCTGCCGGTACTTCTTTCAATTTTTCTTTAAGGGCAAAGAGTTCGTCTCTCAATTGGGCGGCAGTGATAAAATCGAGTTCTTTGGCGGCTTTTTTCATTTTGGCTTCGGTTTCCTTGACCATTCGCTCTATTTGGTCGCGGGTGAGATAGGATAAAACGGGGTCAGCAGCGAGGCTGGGGGTTTGGGGTTCGGTGTAATAATTTTTTTTGCCGCGGATGTCGAGTACCGATTGGCGGGCGAGAATTTCTTCCCTGCTTTTGGCCAGCGTTTGGGGCACGATGCCGTGTTTTTCATTATAGGCCAATTGGATGGCGCGGCGGCGGTTGGTCTCATCAATGGTGCGTTGCATGGAGTCGGTCACTTTATCGGCATAAAAAATGACGAGGCCGTTGGCGTTGCGAGCTGCGCGTCCTGCCGTTTGAGTAAGAGAACGATCGTTTCTTAAAAAACCCTCTTTGTCGGCGTCGAGGATGGCCACGAGGGAGACCTCCGGGAGGTCAAGGCCTTCGCGCAAGAGATTGACACCGATGAGGACATCGAACTCGCCGAGGCGCAGGTCGCGAAGTATTTCGACTCGTTCGAGGGTTTCCACCTCAGAATGAATGTAGCGCACTTTGAGGTCGAGTTTGGTGAAATATTTGGCCAGTTCTTCCGACATACGTTTGGTCAGGGTAGTCACCAGCACCCTTTCATTGCGGCGGGTACGCTCGTCAATTTCTTCCAACAGGTCATCAATTTGGTTGAGGCTGGGTCGCACCTCAATGGGGGGGTCGGGCAGGCCCGTGGGTCGGATGACCTGCTCCACAATGACGCCACCGGTTTGTTGCAGTTCAAAATCGCCGGGGGTGGCGCTTACATAAATGACCTGGTTGATAAGACTTTGAAATTCGTCAAAGTTTAAGGGGCGGTTGTCCAGCGCCGAGGGCAGACGGAACCCCCAATTGACGAGGTTGAGCTTGCGGGCGCGGTCGCCGCCCCACATACCCCTCACCTGGGGGATGGTCACATGGCTTTCGTCCACCATCATCAAATAATCGTCGGGGAAATAATCAAGCAGGCAAAACGGCCGGGTGCCAGGGCGGCGGCCATCAAAAAAGCGGGAGTAGTTTTCGACCCCGCTGCAGTAACCCAGTTCGCGAATCATCTCCAGGTCAAACTCCGTGCGCTCTTTGATGCGCCGGGCTTCGAGGAAGCGTTTTTCTTTTTCAAAATATTTTTTCTGTGCCCACATTTCCTCTTCTATTTCACGGATAATTTCGGCCATTCGGTCTTTGGGTGCGATGTAGAGGTTGGCAGGGAAAACAGCGGCGTTGCGCAATCGCTCAATGCGTTTGCCGC
>DROJ01000252.1 GCA_011321935.1 Bacteroidota bacterium
AGTGGACATTTCTGTTTTTGACGACTGTTTGTATAAGTTGTTCGTTTTCCATTTCCTCAAAATAAATATGGTTTTGGATGGTAAGGTACAATGCCCTTTCCGTGGGCTAATTCCTAAATAATATCCACTTTTAAAATTTCTTGTTTCAATGTAGGTATATCTTGCCGTACTATATCCCATACTATCCGAAAACTGACGCTGAAATAAGTATGCACCAATATATTTCGAAGGCCAATAATTTTGCGCCACTCAACCGAAGGATACCTTTCTCTTAATTCTTCGGAAAGGCGGTTGCATGCTTCACCTATTATTTCCAATTGTTTGATAGTTGCAAATTTCATCATAGAATTAGACTCGAAATCTGCAAAATCAATTCCTTTTGTATAATTTTCGATTTCAGAAATTGCATCAAGTATATGGTGCAGCCGTTCCTTGTCACCCATTTTGCCGCTCATAGATCAATCGTTTTTCTTTTTCAATAGTTGGTGCCAAATGGCGGGAAAGCCCGTCGTGGGCAACAAGGTCAACGTTTTTGAGCAACAGGTCTTCGAGGTCTAATTTCATCCCAATAAATTCCAGTCCGATATGTTTTGAATAATCAAGGTCAACCAATAAATCAATATCACTTTTTTCATTTGCATCACCTCTACCGTAAGAGCCAAAAAGGTAAACTCTCAGCACGGGTTTTTCCCGGAAGAAATTTTTTAATATTTTTAATTCTTGTTCGGAAAGTTTCATAAGTCATTGATTTTCAACAAAATTCGCAATCTATTTTTAAAGTTCCAAATCCATCACACCTTCCCCCTCAAATACCTCCCCGTCCAGCTCCCCTTTTTCCACTTCTCCGACCAGGCCACCTTCACCAGTTCCTCCGGTGTGCCTTGCCCTGTCAAATACCCGCCGTCCTTTCCTCCATCAGGTCCCAGGTCAAGCACCCAATCGGCCGATTTGATGACCTCCATATTATGCTCCACCACGAGCACGGAATGGCCTTTTTCCACCAGCGCGTTCAGTGCATCGAGCAGTACGCGGATGTCGTGGAAATGCAGCCCGGTGGTCGGTTCATCGAAGATGAAGAGGATGTGTTCGTTGCGGCGTTCTTTGCTGAGGAAGGAGGCCAGTTTTACCCGTTGCGCCTCGCCGCCGGAGAGGGTGCTGCTGCTCTGTCCGAGCTTGATATAGCCGAGGCCAACGTCGAAAAGCGGCTGTATTTTTTTGACCACATCTTTTTGCTCCGCAAAAAATTCAATAGCCTCCTCCACGCTGAGGTCGAGGATTTGGTGGATGTCCTTGCCCTTGTATTTCACGTCGAGCATTTCGGGTTTGAAGCGCTTGCCGTGGCAGTCCTCGCATTCGAGGCGCACGTCGGCGAGAAACTGCATTTCGATGACCTGCTCGCCCTCGCCCTGACAGGCATCGCAGCGCCCGCCGTCCACATTGAACGAAAAATAGCCCGGTTTGTAGCCCCTGATCCGGCTCAGTTGTTGGCTGGCCATGAGGGTACGTATGGTGTCGTAGGCTTTTACGTAAGTCACTGGGTTAGAGCGGCTTGAGCGGCCTATGGGGCGTTGGTTCACCATTTCGATTTGCGTAAGCGAATCTATGTCGCCTGCCAGTTTAGTGAATTGGCCGGGCGCTTTGGTGGTCGGTTCGCCGAGCTGGCTTTTGAGGGCGGGATAGAGGATGTCTTTCACCAATGTTGTCTTGCCGCTGCCGCTGACGCCGCTGACCACGGTGAGGCAATTGAGCGGGATTTTCACGTCGATATTTTTCAAATTATGTTGGCGGCAGCCTTTCAGTTCGATCCATTTTACGGCTTTGCGGCGAATCTTTGGGACGGGTATTTCCATTTTGCCGCTCATGTATTTGGTGGTCAGGCTGTCCGCCGCAGCGTTGAAAATATCTTGGTACGGCCCGGCAAAAACGACCTCGCCCCCGTGGATGCCCGCCGCCGGCCCGATGTCGATCAGATAATCACAATTTTTGATCACGTCCTCCTCGTGTTCCACCACCACGACGGTGTTGCCCAAGTCCCGCAGATTTTTCAGTACTTCCACCAGCCGCCCGGTGTCGCGCGGGTGCAGCCCTACGCTCGGTTCGTCGAGGAGGTACATGGATGCGGTGAGGTTGCTGCCGAGGGTACGGGTGAGGTTGATGCGCTGCGTTTCGCCGCCGGAGAGGGTCGAGGAAAGGCGGTTCAGGGTGAGGTATTTCAGGCCCACATCGCACATGAAACGCAGGCGGCTCGATGCCTCGTAGAGCAGCCGCTTCGCAATGGTTTTTTCGTTTTCGGTAAGCGGGTTGGGGAGCTTTGATTTTGGGTTTTCCAGTTCAACGAAGAAGTCCACCAGTTCGTCAATGGGCAGTTCGATGAGTTCTCCGATGGTCTTGCCGCCGATCTGCACATAGCTTGCTTCGGGGCGCAGCCGGGCGCCGTTGCAGACGGGGCAGATGGTGCGTCCGCGGTAACGGGCGAGCATGACGCGGTTCTGTATTTTATATAATTTTTCTTCGAGTTCTGCAAAAAAATCGTTGATGCCGTCGAAGTGTTGGTTGCCCGTCCAAAGCAGCCGCTGTTGCTTTTTGGTCAGGTCTTGATAAGGGGTGTGGACGGGGAAATCAAACTGGTGGGCTACCCGCAAAAAGGCCTCCAGCCACAGCCCGTATTTCTCGCCCGACCAGCAGGCAATGGCTTTTTCATAAACAGATTTCGACGGGTCAGGAATGACCTTTTTTGCGGAAATGCCCATCACCCGGCTAAATCCCTCGCACTTGGGGCAGGCGCCGTATGGGTTGTTGAAATTAAAAAGCTGCGGGTTCGGGTCGAGAAATTCCATTCCGTCCATCTCAAAACGGGTGTTGAAACGCGTGACGGTGGATCCCGAAATACTTCGGGAACGGTGGACGGCCCCGTCAACCGTTGGCCGTTGGCTGTCCACCGTCAAAAGGCACTCACCTTCACTTTCGTAAAATGCCGTTTGGATGGAATCGGCGATGCGTTTTTCGTTTTCCTCGTCGCCTTTTTTTATGACAAAACGGTCTATCAGGATGCGGACATCTTCGTCTTTGTACTCGTTGACGGTCATCGAGAGGTCAAACTCGCCGCTTTCCAGCACGTCTTGGATATGGTTCAGTTCGCCTTCCCAAAACATCCGCGAATAGCCCTTTTGCATCAGCAGTTTCAGTTCCTGTTCCAGTGTGCGGTCTTCGTATTTTACGGGCAGCGGGATGTACAGGACGACCTTTGCCCCCTCCTCTTGTTTTTGGATAAAATCAACCACATCGCTCACAAAATGCCGCTTCACCCGTTTGCCCGATATGGGCGAAAAAGTACGCCCGATGCGCGCGTAGAGCATCCGCAGGTAATCGTACACCTCGGTCAGTGTGCCGACCGTCGAGCGGGCGTTGCTGGTGCTCACCTTTTGCTCGATGGCGATGGCCGGGCAGATGCCCTTGATGTAGTCCACGTCGGGTTTTTTCATCCTCCCCAAAAACTGCCGGGCATAGCTGCTGAGGCTCTCCACATAGCGCCGCTGCCCCTCTGCGTACAGGGTGTCCATGGTGATGGACGACTTGCCGCTGCCGGAGACGCCCGTCACCACCACCAATTGGTTTTTGGGTATTTCCAGATCTATGTTTTTTAGGTTATTGGCCCTTGCGCCTTTGATGAGGATGCGCTTTTTGAGGGATTCGTGGCCGGATTTTTTTGATCGTTTTTTTGCTAAAACAGCGGGTTGCTTTGCCATAAATTACGGATGGTTGCCGAGGCAAAAAAGCGTAGCTGCAGGAACGGCTGCGCAGTCACCTTTTGCCTGTTTTTGTCCCCCATAAAAATACGGGGGTTTCACTTTGTTCAATTTCTGTTTGCGGATGTATGCCTGACTGCTGGGGAAGGGGCAAAGGTGCGAAGTTAGGATTTTTCAATCGAATACAAGCAACCGAATACAGGGCAGGAGCGGCAATTTCGGCGGCGCCATTACGGGGCCACTTTGGGAAAGTGAGCCCGTAATTTTAAAAAATTTAGCGGGGCGCTTCGAGCGACCCGCTAAATATCAAAAAAGCATCATTTCACATTTCCGAAAGGAAAATCAATTCGGTTTGATCACCGCTTTATATTTTGCCGTTTTTTTAATTTCCTCCTTGTCCATTAATTGCTTCCTGAATTCTCCTTTTGCATACATCTGCGCTTGGTCTTTATAATGCGGGCTCATCACATTTCCCGATTGCCCGGTCGGCAATATGCTCCAACTGTTTCCGGCCACATTTGCGAAATCAACTATCCTTCTCGTGGAGGGGCCGGCATATATTTCATATGTCCCGTCCGGCTGCAGGCGGCAGAGTTGGTTATTGATGGTTTCGGTATTTCCGGGCATATTAAATGGGCCGACATCAAAATATTTTTTTAAAGAAGGCACGGCAGCAAAAGAATGCTTGTGTTCCAATGTATGCACATCGCCCCACTGCCATTTTTCTATATCATTGCCCAATTGTTTTTGCAGTTCAGCAATTGTTTTTTTGAATGCTGCATTTATTATTTCACTTCTTGTTTCGCGATTGTTTTTTGTATTTATATCGTCCCACCATTTTGAACGGTTATTGGCCATCAAATCTTGGGTGGAACGCTTCATAAGGTGGGTGCCGTTATATACGTCAAACAATTCGCTGCCGAGTTCATCGGCCATTGCACCATATATAATATGGTATATCAATTTATTATAAATAACGGGCGCAGTGCTTTCCGTAAAATAATCGCCTTCCCAACTTTCCAATAAACTGATGGCCGTCAGTTCCATATTCGAAAGGTCGGTACGGTCGAGGGCGGAAAGTACCGTGGCCGTTATTTCGGGCGCATTGTCGGAGGTGGCATCGGTAATCATTTTTTTGGCACCCTCTGCCGTCCAATCATTTTTTTCTTCCAACAATTCGACAATTCTCCGCGCCCGGTCTTCCGGCAAATAATAACCGGGATATAAAGGTTGGCCTTCGGTATATGGCTGGTTATTGGCGCTGTAAACATATCCCCACGCAGGGTTTTCTGCTTTTGGGTTTTCTGAAAAACCGTAATATCCGAGCGGGTCGTCGTTGCCGCTGCTGCCGTCCAATATTAGTTTTGAATTAACGTGCGGCGGGCGTTTTACCAATTTTGCACAGGCCCACCAGGCCACATTTCCTTCTTTGTCGCCATACATTACATTGAGTCCCGGGGCATGTATCAGGGAAGCGGCCTGCCTTGCTTCGGCCATGTTTTTTGCAGCGTTCAATTTATAGGCAGCATCAATGGTTTTGTTTTCATTTTTCAAATAGGTCCACCACATGCTCACCGGTGCCTCCGTTGATATGGCCGAAAATGCCCCGTTCATGACCGGGCCGTGCACGGTGGTTTTTATTTTTAAATGAATATCCTCGCCGTCTTTTATTTTAATTATTTCATCCCTATATTTATAATCCAGCCATTCGCCTTTATATTCATATTGGCCTGCATTATCGGGGTTTTGTTTTTCTTTATAAAAATCCATGTCGTCGTTTTCAAACATGGTCAGCCCGATAGCGTGGTTGTTGTTGTGCATTAAATGTGCAAATGGAAAACCTGCCAAATAATAACCGTATATTTCCAAACCCGGTGTATGTATATGCGCCTCGTACCATACGGAAGGTTGCGAAAACCCAATATGTGGATCATTGGCAAAAAGCACTTCTCTGCTTTTTGTTTTATTGCCGCCGATCACCCAACTATTGCTGCCGATAAATGCAGGCACCGGCAGGCCGCTCATTATATGGTCTATATTTATGGAAAGCGCCTCCAAACCATGTGTGCCGATTCCAGTTTTTATGACCGTTTTAGTGCTGTCGGGATGAACATTTAAATCGTTTAAATAATCGGTACCATATTTTTCTAAAATATAGTTCAGCACGGGTTCGGTCTTATGTGCCATCGCAAAACTGAAAGACATATAGCCGATGGCATTATAAACATCGAGGGGCGTAAAATGCGTTTTTTCCAATCCCAATATTTTAAATTCGACCGGTGTTTTCCCCTTGTCTATATATTGGTTTATTCCATCAAGATAGGCCAGTACATTTTCCCGGATCGGCTGCTCCATTTTATTGTTGAAATAATCGAGCGACGATTTGGAATATTCGGAAATGCCCATCATTCTGAATAATTTATCTGTCTCGACCGTCGCCTCCCCGAACACTTCCGACAACCTGCCGGGGGCAATCCGGCGCACGAGTTCCATTTGCCACAACCTTTCTTTTGCCTGTAAATAACCCAAAGTGCGGAAAGCATCTTTTTCGTTTTTTGCATAAATATGCGGGATGGCATATTGGTCGTAAAACAGTTCCACTTCCTCCGAGAGGCCGTCCAATTTTATGTTTTCATTATAATCGGGGGCATATGACCGGAGGTAAAAATAGCCTGATGCGCAGCCGATCAAAATCAGGGCAACGAGAACGACAAGTATTTTTTTTATTAATTTCATTGTTGAGTTGTTTTGGGTAAAGATATATAAAACAAAAGGGTTTCCAGCACACTGCTGAAAACCCTTTTTACGGAATTGTAATTCCGTGCTACTACCCTCCAAAATCATCGAAGGCAATATTTTCTTCGGGCACGCCCAATTTGTCCAAAGTAGAAAGGACGGAGGCGTTCATGGCCGGCGGGCCACAGAAATAGTATTCCACTTCTTCCGGTTCGGGATGGTTTTTCAGGTATTGCTCGTAGCATACCTGCATGATGTAGCCTTTGAAGCCGTCCCCTTCGCTGTCGATATTTTCTTTGACCTTCCAGTTGTCTTCCGGCAGCGGGTTGTCCAAAGAAACATAGAATTTGAAGTTCGGGAATTCTTTTTCAATGGCCCTGAAATCCTCGATATAAAACAACTCCCGGCGGGTACGGCCACCGTACCAATAAGAGACTTTCCGGTCGGTCGTTTTCAGGGTATGGAACAAGTGGAAAAGGTGCGAGCGCAGCGGCGCCATCCCTGCCCCACCACCGATATAGACCATTTCCTTTTTGGTCGGCTTGATGAAGAACTCGCCATAAGGGCCAGAGATGGTCACTTTGTCGCCCGGCTTCTGGCTAAAAACATAAGAAGAACAAATACCCGGATTGACGGCCATCCAGCCATTTTTTGCCCGGTCCCAGGGCGGCGTGGCGATACGTATATTGAGCAGGACGATGTTGCCTTCTGCGGGGTGGTTGCCCATTGAGTAGGCACGGAAAATCGGCTCTTCGTTTTTCATTTTCAAATCCCAAAGGCCAAATTTGTCCCACTCCGATTGGAACTCGTCGGGCTTCTTGCCCATGCGCGGGTGGGAAGTGATGTCAATGTCTTTGAAGTCCACTTCTATCGGCGGCACGTCCACCTGCACATAGCCACCTGCCTGAAAATCCAGTTCCTCTCCTTCCGGCAATTTCACCACAAACTCTTTGATAAAGGAAGCCACGTTATAATTGGAGACCACCTCGCATTCCCATTTTTTAATGCCAAAAATTTCTTCTGGTATGCGTATTTCCATATCGCCGCGCACCTTTACCTGACAGGCGAGGCGCTCGTGTTCGGCGGCTTCTTTGCGGCTCAAGTGGTTCATTTCGGTCGGCAGTACATCGCCGCCGCCCGAATCCACTTTGCACCTGCACATGGCACAAGTACCGCCGCCGCCGCAGGCAGATGGGAGGAAAATATTTTTGTCGGAAAGTGCATTGAGCAAGGTCGTGCCGGGTTTTACGACCAGTGGTTTATCTGCATCACCGTTCACGATGATCTTGACATCGCCCTGCGGCACCAATTTCTTTTGTGCGGTCAGCAAGCCGAATGTCAGCAGCAAAATGACCAACAGAAAAGCCAAAACACTGTACCCTATAAAAACAAAATCGATTAAGAAAATCATTTAATAATGATTAATGATTAATGATTAATGATTAATTTTCGCACCAATCATAATCCCGTTTTTCTACTGAAAATAAGTGATCGGGCTGATGCCCATCAGGCCCATAAAGGCCATGCCCATCAGGCCGGTAATCAAAAAGGCGATGCCCAAGCCCCTCATCGGGCCGGGGACGTTGCTGTACCTGATCTTCTCCCGGATAGCGGCCATCAAAACAATGGCCAAGAAAAAGCCGAAGCCAGAACCGAAGCCGAACACTGCAGCCTCCGGCGCATTGTACTCCCGCGAAACCATGAACAATGCCCCGCCGAGGATGGCGCAGTTCACCGTGATAAGGGGAAGGAAGATGCCGAGGGCATTGTACAGCGCTGGCGAAAATTTCTCCACCACCATTTCCACCAACTGCACTGTTGCGGCAATGGTCGCAATGAAAAGGATGAAACGGAGGAAGGTCAGGTCCATCCCGAAAACCCCGTTCGGGCCCAATAATTTTTCATTGATAAACCAGTTGATCGGCACGGTGAGGGTCAGCACGAAGATGACCGCTGCGCCCAGCCCGACCGCTGTTTTCACAGATTTGGAAACGGCCAAAAAAGAACACATGCCTAAAAAATAGGACAATACCATGTTCTCCATGAAAATAGACTTGAGGAAAATATCCAAATAAGAACCCATGATTAATGGTTAATTATTAATGGTAAATGATTAATTATTAATCATTTACCATTAATCATTATGAAACGTCTATCAGTTTAGTGTTGCGCGAGCGCTGCACCCAGATGATGACCGAGATCACAAACAGGGCGGCGGCGGGCAGCACCATGATATTGTTGGGCATGTACCAACTGAACCACGAATTGGTGGTGGTGTCTATCAGGTATTCGGAAGAACTGCCGATGATCTTGAACCCCGCAAAACTTCCCTTTCCGAAAATCTCCCGGACAGTGGCGACCATCAAAAGAAGGATGCCGTAACCTGCCCCGTTGCCGATGCCGTCGAGGAAGGAACGCCAGGGCTTGTTGGCCATGGCGAAGGCTTCGAGGCGGCCCATCACAATGCAGTTGGTGATGATGAGGCCGATGTAAACCGACAACTGTTTCCAGATCGGGTAGCTCGCAGCTTTGAGCACCAACTCAACGATGGTCACCAAAAAGGCGATGACCATGAGCTGGATAATCATGCGCACCTGCTTGGGCATGCCCTTCCTCATAAATGAGATGGTCAGGTTGGACAGGGCGATCACAAAGGTGGCGGACAAGGCCATGATAAAGGCCGGTTTCACCATCGAAGTGACTGCCAAAGCCGAACAAATACCGAGTACCTGTACGGTGATCGGGTTGTTGTCGTTGAGCGGGTCAACGAGCAGTTTCCGCTCTTTTTTCCCGAACAAAGGTTCTTTTTCCTGAACCGCCGGAGTTGCTACTTCTGCCATTTTTTATTTGGTTAATAGTTATCAGTGATTAGTTATCAGTGATTAGTTATCAGTGATTAGTGATTAGTAGATCAGTGATTAGTTAATAGAAACCCGGTATTCAAAACAGAGTTTCGAGTTTCTAATCACTGCTCCACTGCTCCACTGATCCACTAATCACTAATCACTGATAACTAATCACTAATCACTTCTTTTTCAAAGATTCAAAATAAGGTAGATAGACGGCGAGGCCGCGTTTCATCATTTCGGTAACGCCATTGGAGGTCAATGTTGCCCCGGCAATGGCATCTACTTGGTGCTTTGGGTCTTTGACACCTCCTTTTACAACCGCCACCGAAACATATTTGCCCTTGTCGTCAAACAGTTTCAGCCCTCGGAATTTAGCCTTGAAGCTTTCGTTGTCCTTTATTTCCGCACCAAGCCCGGCCGTTTCCGTCACGTGGTCGAAGGTTACCCCGGCGATGGTGTTGAAGTCGTCTTCGAGGGCGATGGTGCCCCATATTTTATCCCAGAGGCCGTTGCCCCGGATGGCCACTAGGTAATATTTCTTTTGGCCGTCATTGTAGATGTAAACAGGGTACTTGCGGTCTTTGAGCGGTTTTTTCTCTTCCTGCTTCATGTCAATGTCATCGGCTTTCATCCCTTCTACAACCTTGCCATCGGCATCAATGACCACCTGGGTTATTTTTTCGTCAAATACTTTGAAAATGTCTTCTTTGGGGCAGTTCATCAAGTCCATATCTATTTTGTTTTTGATAGAACTCAA
>DROJ01000253.1 GCA_011321935.1 Bacteroidota bacterium
TAACCCAAGTTGAATATGTAGTCCCCAACAAATAAAAATGGGAATTGCAAATTTTATGTGTTTCAACTGGAAAAAATTCCAGTTTCTACTTTTTGCCCCACAATTCCAAAAATGTTGGGGACTACATATTCAACTTGGGTTAAAAGTGCAATTAAAAGGATTTGTGAGTTTTGGCGTCAGCTTCGGTGCCCTGGTATTGATATGGCGGGCGCATTATAGCTTTTTCAGGCGGACAGTTTGCCGGGATAATTTTATCGTGTTTTTTAATATGCTCTTGCTATTTGTGGTTTTGTATTTTGTATATCCTTTGAAATTTATGGCCACAATGATGTTCAGCAGCAACAATGATGTTGCTGGCAAAAATAATTTCGGAGTCAATAGCCTTGATGACCTCAGCCAATTGTTTATATTGTACGGGGTCGGTTTTGCTTTGGTTTTTTTATGCTATTCGGTTATGTATTGGCGGGCAGAAAAAAAGGATATTGAAAACGAAAAAGAGCTATCTAATTATAAAAGGCATTTTTTTATTTTTGTCATGATAGCCATTGTTTCAATAATAATGGCCGCTGCTAATATAGGTGTAAGATATGGTATTCCCGGTTTTGTTTATGCCCTGCTCGGCCCTTTGTGCCATTTTCATGCAAAGTGGTCGGAAAGGAAATATGGCGTATAATTACTACCTTTTCTTTGTCTGAAAGTAACTGCTTAGCACCCTTCGAAATCCCAGGGAGAGGGGGAATAAATTCCCCCTCTTTTGGAAGGGCTTGTAGTCCTGCTCTCTATTGAGGAAAACGGTCATAAATATTTTTGATATTTACGACTTCTTTTATCTTACTCCATGCCCTTCCTAAAGGGTGGGAATTTATTCCCACCCTTTAGACCTCCGGGATTTCGAGAGGTGCTAAGCAGTTACGTCTGAAAATAAATCTTGCCAAAATGTTATTTTCTATGCCGCATCATCCCTAACAACCTTTCCGTTTATCCTTCCTTCCCACGAACCCTGTGCTTTGGTATCGCCCCCTATATTATCGTTTTTATCTAATATTAAAATATAATCGTCCGGCGCAATGATCTGTTGGGGGTCGTCTTTTTTATAGCCGTGCAAATAATAGGTTTTTGTTTTCGCATCATATTTTCCCCGCACATATTCTTTTGCAGTGGCATCTTTTTTTTCTTCGTAATAATCTTTGCTCCACGGATCATTTTCATCATATTGTTTATACGTCCAATTAAAAACACCCTCGACGGCATCCCCGTCAATATGTTTTATATAAAGGTCAAAATCAAAAAGGTAAGTCGTGCCGTCTTTGGTCCAGTCTCCTTTGAAATGTTTTATTTGTGCAGAGATTTGATCGGGCAGGCACAGCCAAACAGGAAAAATTAAAAGCAGGATGGATTGTTTCATTTGCAAGAAGTTTTGCGTTGAAACGAAAGGTTGGGACAAGTAATTATTTTCTGTTTTTATATTTCTAAAAAAAAAGCCCATCATGGCATTCCGCATGATGGGCTTTCGTGTATAAAACAAAGGATGGCTTATTAGCCTTCGGTCGTTTCTTCGGTAACGGCCTCGGCGGCTTCCGTTGCAGTTTCTGCCACATTTTCTTTGGCAGCAGCAGCAGCTTCGGCAGCTTTTGCGGCCTCTTTTTCGGCCTCTTCCGCAGCATACACAGCTTCTGCTTCGGCATTTTTACGGGCCGTTTCGGCAGCTTCTTCTGCTTCTTTCTGGCGGTTCTCCTCAATGATGGCCGCTACTTTCGGATCGTCCGGTTTCATTTCAAAATCAACTTTTGAATCAATATCGGGATGGAGGTCCAGAACGGCAGTGTAAACACCGATCATTTTGGCATCTTCCGGCAGCAGGATGTCCCTGCGGTCCACATCAACATCAAGCTGAGCTTTCAATGCCCTTGAGATGGCGAGGGTGGTGATGCTCCCGAAAATCTTGCCGCTGGTGCCACATTTTACGGGAATGTCCAAAGTTTGGCCATTCACTTTTGCAGCAATTTCTTTGAAGACATCGAGCATCTTCTCCAGTTTGGCGGCTTCCATGCGCTTGAAGCCATCGAGTTTATTGCGGTTGGCTTTGTTGGCAATGACGGCCAGTCCCTGCGGGATGAGGTAGTTGCGGCCATAACCGTTTTTCACGGTCTGTATCTCGAACTTCCTGCCGACCTTTTCTATATTTTTTAAGAGTATAATTTCCATGATGAGATGGTTTAATGGTTTAATGGTTTAATGGTTTAATGGTTTAATGGTTTATCGGAATCCCGTAAAACCATTTAGCCATTCAGCCATTCAGCCATTGAACCATTCTTTATTTTAACAAATCAGCTACGTATGGCATCAAAGCCAAGTGCCTTGCCCGCTTGACGGCGGTGGCCACCCTGCGCTGGTATTTCAGGGAGTTGCCGGTGATGCGGCGGGGGAGTATTTTGCCCTGCTCGTTCACGAATTGCAACAGGAAATCAGCGTCTTTGTAGTCGATGTGCTTGATTCCGAACTTGCGGAAGCGGCAGTATTTGCTGCGTTTTTGCCCCAAAGTCGGGTTGCTCAAAAATTTTATATCTGCTCTTGATGCAGCCATTTTTTTTTGTTTTAATGATGAAAAAATTCAGTTGACAGCGCCTCGCAAGAAATCATTCTTCTTCCTGCTTGGCTGCTTGCGGCTGCTTTTTGGCCGCCTTTTTGGCCGGAACGACGATCTTGCCGCCTTTCAGTTCTTCCTGCCATTTTTTCAGCTCGTCCCATTTGCCTTTGGCCGCCAGTTCGGCCTGTGCAGGCCAAGTGGTCGGGTCTTGGAAACTGAAACGGTCGCCCGCAGCGGTCAGCACTGCCTTGATCTGGTCGGGGGTCATGCCCGCCAGTTTTTCAAAAGTGGTGATGCCCGAACTGCGCAGCACCTCGGCGATCTTGGGCCCGATGCCCTCGATGCGTTTGAGGTTGTCTGGCTGCCTGACCGGCTGTTTGGATTTGCGCGGCGCCGACTCGGCCGGTTCGGGCTTCTTCTTGCGCTTTACTTTTCCGATTTTGCCTGCCCGTTTGTCTTCGTTGTACTTGACGCCGTACTTGTCCAGACTTACGGTGAGGAAGCGCATGATGTTGTCGTCACGGCGCATGAGCAGTTCGATTGGGGCGAGTACTTCCCCAGTTTCACTGGAAAACTCGACGCAGTAGTAATAGCCTGAATGCCGCTTGTTGATTTCATAAGCCAACTTGCGCAAGCCCATCTCGTCCACATGTACGATACTGCATTTGTTTTCTTGCAGGTGATCAACATACTTTTGAGCTGTCGCTTTTACTTCATCGCCCGACAGAACTGGATCTACGATGAATGTTACTTCGTAATTTCGCATACTAAAGTTTTGAAGTATTTGATTGTTTCCAGGCCTCCTGTCCCTATTGTCGTAACAGGATTTCTGAAAATGGGCGCAAAAGTAATGAAAAATATGAATTGTTGATTGCTAAATTGTTGATTGTTTATTTGGCTCGGTCAAACATTCTCAAACCAACTTATTTTTTGATGAACAAGCAAGGAAAACTCTATCTCATCCCCACGCCTCTCGGCGAAAATGGCCTTCATGCGATCCCCGCCTATGTAGTCAATTTGATCCACAAAATAGAATACGTGGTGGCCGAACGGGCAAAGACGGCGCGGCATTTTATCAAGGCTACGGGCACACCGAGGCCCATGCCGAGCTACCATGTCAGCGAGCTGAACGCACGCTCGCCGCAGGGCGGTTTGGGTGAAATGCTGCAGCCCGTGTTTGACGGAAAAGATGTGGGCATCATGTCGGAGGCGGGCTGCCCCGGCGTGGCCGACCCCGGGGCGAGGCTGGTGGCTTTGGCGCACCGGAAAGGAGTGGAAGTGGTGCCGATGTCGGGGCCTTCGTCCATCCTCTTGGCACTGATGGCCTCTGGGCTGAACGGGCAAAATTTCTGTTTCCACGGATACCTCCCCGCCAAAGTGAACGACCTAGCCACTGCCCTGAAAAAACTCGGACAAGCGGCAAAACGGCAAAACCAAACGCAGCTTTTCATCGAAGCGCCCTACCGCAACAGGCAGGTAGTGGAGCAGGCACTGAAAGTGCTTTCGCCCGAAACGCTTTTCTGCATCGCCGTGGATTTGACCCTGGAAACGGAATTTGTTTTGACTAAAAAAATAGGCGAGTGGCGGAAAGGAGGGACGCCGGAACTGCACAAGCGGCCGGCGATGTTTTTGGTGGGCAACGCACCCTGAAATCAAAATAAAGTGGTGGCCTTTTTTAGACTATGTTTTCAACGCAAGGCCGCAAGGCCGCAAGGAAACGCAATGAAAAACTAACGGATTATTACGTTCCCTTGCGGCCTTGCGTTGAAAACATAGTCTAAAAAAGGCCACCACCCACAAAAATAGCGGGGGATATTGACGGGCTGGATCAAGGCATATTTCCCCCAACAAAGAATTTCCCCTACCTTCGCCCTACTGGTACAAATCGTAATTAGCTAACCATTTAGTTTTTGGTTAAATGCCACATTATCATGGATTTGGCGGACTAATCACTAATCAACTAATTACTAATCACTGCCCTACCCTTTTCCTTTGCCCTTTTGGCTCACAGTTTGCGCACTTGCTGTATGTTTTCAAAACCATTTGTTCCGAACATTCTGCATTCGAGCTAGCAAAACACCTCCCCTTCCGCAAACTATATATTTCGCAAAGTCCGTTTATTGATTGCGGGGAATGCTTTCCCGCAATTGCCAAACTTATACCTGATGAAGAAACTCAATATCCTCTTTGCCCTGCTATTACCGCTTTCCTTGTTCGGCCAACAAAAAGTAGAAATCGGCGGCTTCCTCGGCTTCGCCAATTACCAGGGCGACCTGTCGCGCGACGACATCGAAATTTCAGAGACCAAGCTCTCGCTCGGCGGCTTTGTGCGCTACCACCTGACGGACAAAGTAAAGCTGCGGGCAAACGGTTTTTTAGGCTTCATTTCGGGCAGCGATGCCAATGACCAGAAAGGTTCGCTGAGGGAAAGGGGCTGGAGTTTCAAATCCAATATCTTTGAGCTGAGCATGGTCGGGGAATACCACCCCCTCGGAAAAAAGAGGATCGGCGATACGGGCATTTTCGAGCGGCAGGTGTCGCCCTATATTTTTGTGGGCGCCGGCATGGTACAAACTTCTCCGGCCGTTACGGTCACTAAAATGGAAGACGAAAACCTGTTTCCAGAACAAGGTTTTGAATCAACGGCCCTCAGCATCCCTTTTGGCCTCGGCGTCAGGGCCGACCTTTTCGATTTTGTTTCGCTGGGCTTCGAAGCAGGCTGGCGCACTACTTCCAATGACTACCTCGACGGGGTAAAACAAAACGGCAACCCCAACAAAAAAGACCTTTACATGTTTGTCGGCACAACCCTTTCTTTCTTTTTTGGAACTATCGAAGGGTATGAGTTTTAAATGGTTGAATGGCGGCTGAATGGCTGAATGGTTAATACAAGGCCCGATGGAATGAGTCCCATCGGGCCTTGTATTAACCATTCAGCCATTCAGCCATTCAACCATTGCTTCGAGTTCTTCGTAAAACGCTTCGCCGTATTTTCTTACCAGCGCATTTTTCACAAATTTATAGACGGGCAGGTTGGCCTTTTTGCCGGCAGTGCAGGCGGCGCTGCAAATGTCCCAACGGTCGAAGTTGAGGGCTTCGAAGCCGGTCTTTTCGTTTTTGGAAACCCGCACCGGGTAGAGGTGGCAGGAGATGGGTTTTCGGAAACCGGTAGCGCCCGCCTCGAACGCCTTTTCGATGCCGCATTTGGCAGTGCCGTTTTTTTCATAAGTGAGGTAGGCACAGTCGCGGTCGTTGATAAGGGGGGTGCCGTATTCGCCGCTGTCGCCTTCATATTGCACAAAAAGCCCCTGTTCATCAATGGCTTCGATGCCCTCTTTCCGCAAAAAAGGTTTTACGGAGGGGTAAATATTTTCGAGCGTTTCGAGTTCTTCCTTTTCGAGCGGGGCGCCAAAATCGCCTTCCCAGCAGCAAGCACCTTTGCAGGCATTGAGCTGGCAAAGAAACTGCTCGGTAAGGAGTTCGGTGCTGATGAGCTTGTCTTGTACGATGAGCATTTTGAGAATGGTTGAGAATGGTTTAGAGGGTCGAGAATGGTCGAGAGGGGGCGGCTCAACTCTCTCGGCCATTCTCGGCCATTTTGCACAGCGGCTTGCTTTTTGGTTAAAATATCAAAAAGCATTCGACAGCTTTGGCCACAAGTTGTAACTTAGCGGCAAATGTATCTGAAACAAAAGTTATAATTATGAAAAACGTGATATTAAGTGTTGCTTTCCTGCTGTTCGGCCTGCCGGTTTTTTCTCAAACACCGCTCGCCCCCCAGAGCGAAGCTCAACAATTGACGGAGAAACTCGCTGCAAAATACAACCTGACAGAAGACCAAAAAGCTGACATGCTTGTTGTCCAGCAGCGCAATTTCCGAAACCTCGCAGAAATAGAAGACCTGAAAAACACGAACCCCATGCTATATGTCAGAAAACTAAAAGCACTGGCCTATGCTTATGACGGAACAATGAGGCGGCTCTTGGACAGGGAGCAAAGGGCCATTTATTTTAATGAAAAAACAGCATTGCGCAAGCAAAAGGCAAAAGCATCCAAAGACCTGAAAGATAGCGGCGCATCCGACCTCCAGATCGAATTGAAACTGACGGAACTGGAAAGGGAAAACCTGACAAAAGAATAAAAATTCAGTTTACCTTTGGCCAGCAACAACCTATGCGGCCATTGCCAGGTTCGCAAAGTGAACAATCTACATGTTTGGGCGGCGGGGTTTTTCCGCCGCTTTTTTTATTTTATCAAAAACAAAATATTCGTTCGCCCCTCCCAAGCAGCCGCCGTCTTTTTTTTCGCAAAAACGGCATTTGCCAAATTCCTTTTTTATTTTTTCGTGAAATGCCGTTTTTCGTAAAATGCAAAATATGCGTAACCCGCTGAAATTCAAGCAATAAGGTTTCTTTTTACAAAAAATGCCCATACCTTTGCGGCTCGAAACCGGAACCTCCGCTTTTTCTTTTCAAACAGACTGCTTTCATAAACCATAGAATTGCACCTAAATTCCTTAAAAAACAAGCCCTGCCTATCGCACAAACGCTGCATTTATCACCTTTTCAAATAACACTGTCAATCGGCCATAATTTTACCATTTTCTAATAAACCTTCTTAATCCAATTATCATGTTGAAAAAAACTTATTCCAAGACGAAGCCCGTTTGTAAGGTGACTTTCACCCTTCCCCTGGAAGCTGCAAAAGGCGCCAAAGATGTCCGTATCCTCGGCGAATTCAATGACTGGAGCTGGGAAAACGGCTACCGCATGAAAGCAGGCAAAGCTGCCTTCAGCACCAATGTAGAACTCGAAGCTGGCAAAGCGTACCAGTTCCGTTACCTCATTGACAACCACATCTGGGAAAACGACTGGGCTGCCGACAGCTACGTCGGGTCCCCTTACCACGGCATCACCAATTCAGTCGTTGTGCTGGAAGCCAAAGCAGCCAAGCCCGTTGCTAAAAAATCCAACGGAAAAGCCGCTCCTGCTTCTAAAGCAAAACCAAAAGCTGCCAAGCCCGTTGCCGCCAAAAAAGCAACTGCCAAAACTGTTGCCGCCGATAAACTGACCAAGATCGAAGGCATCGGCCCAAAGATCGAAGGCCTCTTGAAAGCTGCCGGCATCACTACTTTCGCTGAACTGTCGAAAGCCAAAAAAGCGACCCTCAAAGGCATCCTCAATGCTGCCGGAAAACGCTACCAAATGCACGACCCAAGCACTTGGGCCGAGCAAGCCAAATTGGCCGCCAAAGCCGAGTGGACCAAACTCGCAAAGCTGCAGGACGAACTGAAAGGAGGGAAACGGGCGTAATTGTTGGTTGTCTGTTGTTAATTGTTTGCAGCCCCGAAAGTTCGGGACAGCCATTGATTCAGATATACGCTATCAAATTATACAAACGGCGCACTGGTTTCAGTGCGCCGTTTTTTTTATCTGAACGTCATTCCAAAAATTAAGCGAAGCGGCCTACTCCGCATACTTCCGCCAGCCCCCAAGTATAGCGCCCGCAATGGCCATCACCGCCATGCCAAAACCGCCATTGATCCATGCAAGGCCATAAGGGCTGCCCGCAAACATGCCGCCCGTGATGCCTCCGAGGTGGTTAAAGGCAAAGGAGATCAGCAGGCCGGTGAGCGCGCCTTTCAAAGCCGTTTCCACGTTCATTTTGGTAAACAGCCAGGCCAGCACGTAAATAGGGACGACCGATGAAATAATATTGGAAACCCAGGTAGCCGCGCCCGGCGGGTTGGCCTCCACATCGGCCATGGTCAGGCCGACCATTTTCATCCAAGATTCGCCGAAGAGCGGGCCGTACCACAGGTAGCCCAATAGAAATGCGAGAACGACGGAGACCCATACAGCCCCGTGGTTGATGGTGAGATTTTTCATATTGTTTCGATTTTTAAATGATGAAAAAATAAAGTTTGCAGCAGTTTAAATGCTTGTCTGCTAATGGGTTAGCCGCATGAAGGTCGAAATAATTTTTGACAAAAAGAAATAAATCCGCCAACCCGTGCAACGATACCCCCGTCAGTCCGATTTAGGGGGCAGGAGCAAGACACAGGCCTGTGATCCCGCTCAAATATTTCAAAAAAAATAATCGTAACTGTTCAGCAGGGATGATATCGCCACGGATTTCACGGATTTTCACAGATTATAAGCGCATATTTTTGTAAAAAAATAAATCCGTGAAAATCCGTGAAATCCGTGGCGACTTGGCAGCAAGCTGAATAGTTGCAAATAATCAAAAAAATGTGTTGCCCAGCGCTGACATCCCCGGCGCTGGGCAAAAAAAATCCGATAACATGAAAAATTTAGCAATCACAGCTTTGATGTTTTTAGTGGCGCTCACTTCCTGCCGCAAAAACGTTGACGAAGTAACGACCACCGAAACCCCGTTTGTGCCGCCCATCGTCGAGGCATGGCAGCAGCTCAACGTGCCCGTCAACGGCTCGCTCACTGGCTTTGTGGCCGACGAAGCAGGCGTGCCTGTAACCGGCGCAAACATCAAAGTCGGCAACCTCGCCACCACTACCGACGACTTTGGCCACTTCTTTTTTGAAGGTGTGACCATGAACGCCCGCGGCACTTTGGTACAGGTGGAAAAAGAAGGCTACTTCCCCGGCAGCCGCCGTTTTTTCGCCGTCAAGGACGTGGAGAACCGCATCAAAATCGAACTGCTGGCCAAAAATTTTGACCAGTCATTTGACGCACAGGCCGGGGCGACCATCAGCATGAACGGCGGCGCAACGGTCGAGTTCAGCGCCAACAGCATCCAATCTGCCGACGGCAGCCTCTACTCCGGCACCGTGAAAGTAGCCGCCAAATGGCTCGACCCCACCTCCCCCCGCACCTTCGACCAAATGCCGGGCAACTTGCAGGGCATCAACCAGGACAACGAAGAAGTAGTGCTCGGTACTGCCGGCATGGTCGCCGTGGAACTGCAGGGCGAAAACGGCGAAAAACTGAACATCCTCGAAGGCAGCACCGCAACAATCAAATCGCAGATGCCAGCGGCTTTGCTCGCCAATGCCCCTTCCGAAATCCCGCTCTGGTCGTACAACGAGGAATACGGCATCTGGGTAGAGGAGGGCACCTCCAAACTGGAAAACGGTTTTTACGTGGCGGAGGTCAGCCATTTCTCTTTTTGGAACCACGATTTCCCCACCCCGCTTGTTGAATTTTCCGCTATCATCGTGGACGAAGACGGCAACGCACTGGCCAATTACCAAGTGCTGATACGCCAGCCGGGCACCTATTTTTATGGCACAGGCTATACCTGCGGCGATGGCTCCATCTCTGGGCTCATCCCACAAAACGAGGCATTGGAACTACAGATATTCGACATCTGCGGCGAGGTGATCCATAGCGAAAACATCGCCCCCTTCGCTAACAATACCGACCTCGGCACTATCACCGTACCTGCCTCTACCTTGAACGCCACCACTATCACCGGCGAGCTGGTTGACTGCGACGGCAACCCCGTGGGGAATGGATTGCTTATCATCACCTTCGGCGGCAATTCGGTTTATGAATATACCGACGGCAGCCCGTTCGAGGTATTGTTTTCTGTTTGCTCCAGCATTGCGGAGGTAGAAATAACCGGGGTGGATTTGGACGACCTGTTGCAAAGTGACCCGCTCACTGCTACCGCAAACGGGACTACCGATGTAAACCAAATAACTGTTTGTAACCAGCAGTTGCAGAACTATATCAGGGTATCGGCTGACGGCGGGCTGACATATACCCTTTACACCGAAGCCCTGATAAGAACAGATTCAACAGGTGCTGGAGTAGTGCCTTATTTTTCTTTTTCCGACAACAGTAACCCGGCAGGCGGGGCAGCCATCGGTTTTGGAATCAACGGCATAGTGCCCGGCAATTACGATGACAATAATTTCATCGAAATATTCAGCGATCCTGCCAATAACTGGAACTTTGCGCAAGGCCAGAAATTCGACACCTTTACTTTAGATGAATACGGTGCAGTGGGCGAACCCGTCAAAGCTACTTTTGGCGGCACATTCACCAATTGGGACACACAACCCCCAACAACGGTTAGCATCACCGGAGACCTGAATATTATTCGACAACAATAAATGGTTCGAATGCCTGCTTGTCCATGCGGACGTACCGGCAGGCAGGGCTCAAATGGTTTATTCCTTTCGTGACGGAAAAAACCATTTGAGCCATTCGAGCCATTTAACCATTTATACATCCTTGCTGACAGAAAAAAAACTGATACAGGATTGCCAGAACGGCATCAAGCAGAGCCAATATTTATTGGTGAAAAGGTACTCCGGTATGCTGCTGTCGGTTTGCCGCCGCTATGCCCGCGACGAGGCGATGGCCAAGGATGTGCTGCAAGAGACCCTCATCCGTATTTTCCAGAATATAGGCAGGTATGAACACACGGGTTCCTTTGAGGCGTGGATGCGGCGCATCGCAGTAAGGCGCTCATTGCAATGGCTGGAAAAGAGTTGTTTCCAGCACGAACTGCAACCCGTCGAAGCGCCCGGCAACCAATATGCCGACCCTGAAATATACGCCCAAATGGGAGCGGAGGAAATCATGGGACTGCTGCGGGAACTGCCAAAAGGATTCCGCACGGTGTTCAATTTAAACGTGGTGGAAGGATATACGCACAAGGAGATAGCAGCACTGTTGGGCATTACCGAAGCCACCTCGCGTTCGCAATTGCTGCGTGCGAGGAAGCTGCTGCAAAAACTATTAATTCAACAAAAAAAAATGGTGGTGTAAAATAATGAGTGATGATCTTGGCCATAGGTTTACTAAACTTTAAAAGTAAACCTTATCGCTCACTAATTGGCACTACCAAAAAAATAAGTCGCTATGAAGTGGCAATCGTTCGAAAATAAAGTAAACAAGGAACTCTCCGGCCACCGTTCGGAAGTGGATGTGGACGCGCTGTGGAAGGCCATCGAGCCAGAAGTGGATGCCATCAACCGGGAGAAACGGCGGAAGCGGCGGGGCATGTTCTGGCTGCTGTTTGCTGGGCTGTTGCTGCTCGGCAGCGGTGCTGGTTTTTATTTTTTCAATAATATTGGCAAACAAAATACAGCGGCGACAAATGCTGTTGAAAATAATATTTCAGATATAAAAACGGATTTAAATAAAAATAAAAAAACCGATGCTGAAACAGCCGGAACAGCCATTTTAAATAAAAAAGAAAATGATAAACCAAGCACCGAAATTGATATTTCCAAAAAAGAAAAAAATATAAAAGAAACAAAAAACAATACCGCTTTAAATAAAAACAAAAATAATTTTGCTTCCGCAAAAACCAATATTTCAGGAAAAAACAAAAAAGGAATAAAAGCCGAAAATATTGCTGGTTTAAATAAAACCGGCCGCTCTGGTGTTTTTAATAAAAAACCAATATACATCGTTGAAAACAAGAGCGGCAAAAATACAGCGGCAAAAAATATTGCTGAAATAAAAACCAATTTAAACAAAAACGCTGACCCCGAAATATCCCAATCGGCCATTTTAAATAAAAAAACAAATAATGCCGCTTCCGCAAATACTGGTATTTTCCAAAAAAATAAAACTGGAACAATTGCAAACAATGTTTCAATTTCAAAACTCCCCATGCTCCCCATCCCCGTATTTCCATTTTTTAATAAAATAAAATATGCGCCCGGAATTATTTTATTAAATACAAATACCCTTGCCGAGGCAACAAATAAAGACGGCGCACCGCCCCCCGCCCCCGGGCATCCAAGCAGCAAAAAGGATTATTTTATTTCCGCAGAAATAATCGGCGGCATCGCCTTCGCCAAGCGACAGCTCGGAATTGCCGCCCCCCTTTCAGGGACATTAAAAACCTTGCGCGAAAAATCAGAATCCCCGCTCGAAACTGTCCAGTTGGGGCTGCGCCTAAATTTGCGCCACAAGTCGGGGCTGGGATTCTCGTCCGGTTTGAATTATACCCGCATCAACGAACTGTTTGAATACAACAAAACAGTTGTGCAAGAAGACTCCATTTGGGGCATCGCAAAAAGGGTCATCAACCTGAACGGCGACACTTTGGACATATACGGGGACGTGCCCCTCCTCACCAGCACCAGTATTTTGAAAAAGCATTACAACAGCTACACCATGCTCGACATTCCCGTGCTGGTCGGTTATCATTTTGAAAGCGGCGATTGGCTGTTGGGCGCACAAGCTGGCGTTTTTGCGAATATTTCAATGAAAGCAAATGGCCAGTTCCTCTCAGATGAAACCACCGCCGTTCCGATTGATGATTTGTTTAGAAACAAGGTCGGCCTGAGTTATTATCTCGGCCTTTCTGCCAGCTACCAATTGAACGACCGCATGGCACTCAGCCTGTCTCCGCACTTCCGTTATTTCCCCGGCAACTTTGCCACAGCAGGCTATGCCCTGAGCCAAAAATATGTGCTGTTTGGTTTGAATGCGGGAGTGCGCTATCAGTTTTAAGGTGTCATTTAAGGGGGCGTTCATTTTTCTGTGTCTCACGCAAAGGCGCTAAGTCGCAAAGAGTTGATTTTCAATACTTTGCGACTTAGCGGCTTTGCGTGAGACACACTTTATTGAACACTCCCTCATTTTATCAGTCCAAGGATTGGGCTTGCGGGGCAATGGGTGTGCCCCGCAAGCCTGCCCTTCCTGCCTGCCCGATTTCCTTCGCAAAAACATTTTTAGTACTTTCACCCTTTATTCGCCTTCCACTTCTTTAGGCCACCCATTTTTTGTGTTCAACCAAATGATACAAGCCTTCCTATTATGCGTACTATTTTTGTAAAAACAGCCCTTTTGCCTTTCCTTGTTTTGCTCGGGTTTTCCGTCGGCAGCTTGGCGCAAGGGGCCGATTCCATTGCGGCCACGGGCATCTTCGACCTTCTTGCCAACGAAGACGCCGTGCCGGTAACAGTGAAGACCAACCTTTCTTATTTGATCGAAAACAAAAAGACCTCGGACGAATACCGAAAGGGGGAGTTTTCTTTTGAACCGAGCAAAGGAGTGACGATGAGCCTCCCGGTAAAGATCAAGTGCCGGGGGCGTTTCCGCAGGATGAAGTGCGATTTCCCGCCCCTTAAATTAAAGTTCAAAAAAGATGACCTCGCCGCCCACGGGCTGAACGAGTTCAACGAACTGAAGCTCGTGACCCATTGCATGGACGACAAAAGGGCGAGCAAAGACCTGATCCTGCGGGAATACCTCGCCTACAGGCTGTACAACATCCTGACGCCCAATAGTTTCCGCGCACAAATGGTGCAGGCCACTTACCTGAACACCAAAAGAAAACCCAAAAAAATAAAAGGCTGGGGCATGTTGATAGAGGATTCGGACGAACTGGCCTACCGCATGGGCGGCGAAAAATTTGAACAAATGGGCATCCCCGCCGACCAGTTTGACCAAAGCGCAGAAAAAATTGCCGCCCTCTTCAATTTCATGATCGGCAACGGGGACTGGGACTGCCTGATGGCGCGCAATGTCCAGTTTATCAAAAGCCCGGATTCGAGCATCGTCGTGGTCCCCTATGATTTCGATTTTTCTGGATTGGTGAACGCATCCTATGCCCTGCCCAACCGAAGCGCGGGAGAGGAAACGGTCAAGGACCGGGTGTACCTGGGCCAAAAATGCAGCGTGGACAGCATGCAGGCAACTTTCCAATATTTTATTGATAAAAAGGAATTGATAATGAAAGAAGTCGGGGACATGATAATGTTGTCCGAGGCATCGAAAACGGAGATAAAGGAATATCTGGAAAAATTTTATGAAATAATAGGGGACGAGGAGTTGGCACAGGAGGCCCTTTTCCCGAAAGCAGACAAAAAGTGAAATGAACGCATGTGAAGATGAGCGATCAGGAGGAGGCATAAACTGAACCACTTTAGGTTTTGTGCATTTGCCCTCGCCAGCCCCCAGCCCCAAAAGGGGAGAACCTGCTCTCGATGCACAAAACCTAAAGTGGTTCAGTATAAATAAAAAAGTGAGATCCCAAAAACAGGAATCTCACTTTTTGCTTTTTGTTGCCTCGTCCTATTTGGACATAGAAGGAGCAGTCGTTTCGGCAAATTTCTTGCCTCCCCAGCGTCCTTGCCACTCCACTGTTTTGCCGATAGCTTTATATTTTCTGTATGCCTCCTGCGCTGCCTCTTTGGTATCGCGGTGCATGGTGATGTTGTTTGGGATCGACTTTATCGTAAAGTAGTACTTACCTTCTCCGTAGTCGAATTTTTTTCTGGACCTTGCCATATGTTGTATGTTTTAATAAATAAAAAATAGATGCCGTGCCAATGTTCACAAGCAAAGGCCAAACTTTTAACCCAGGTTTTTCCTTTGCTTATAGACCGCCTTCAGCACTTCGTGCCGGCGCCTTACCGATGGCTTTGTAAATTCTTTCCTTTTCCTCAACTCGTTGCGCAGCTTGGTATCGCGGTGCTTCCTGCGGTAGCGGCGGATGGCTTTTTCGATGCCCTCGCCATTTTTTACATCAATGATTAGCATTTAAAATAATTAAAAATGATGAGCAAGCAGATGACGGCTTTTGATGTGTCCAAGCCTCCACCGGACTGCTGATCGGTTTTATAAAACATCCAGCAAAACAACTTCCAAAACGCCTGCAAAACCATTGCGGAAACAGGGGAAAGAAAGCTGGAAAATTGCTGGTTTATCTTGCGGTTTTAAAGAACGGGCGCAAAGGTAAGCATTTTGGCCAAGAAATGGGAGCGGGCAATGGCTATTAAAAAAGGGTTTTTACTATAAAATTCAAAAGGCCACCGCTCTGGAACCCTCCTAAAAAGTTATTCAGTTCGATTATTTAACATTGTCAAGTTAATCTCCATTTCCATTCACCCCCTCACCTGCCCGTCCCCCCTAATCACCCATTTATAACTCGTCAACTCCCGCAAAGCCATCGGCCCGCGGGCATGCAGCTTCTGCGTGCTGATGCCGATTTCCGCCCCGAGACCAAACTGCGCGCCGTCGGTAAAGCAGGTGGCGGCATTGGAAAGCACCACGGCGGCATCCACGTTGGCGAGGTACTTTTCGATGGCCGTTTCGTCTTCGGCAACGATGCTTTCGGTATGTTTGGAGCTGTGCGCAAAAACATGGTCGAGCGCCTCGTCAATGGAGGCAACCGTCTTGATGGCCATGTTCATGGAAAGGAACTCGGTACCGAAACTCTGCCCGTCCGCAGGGTGCAAAAGCTGCCCGCGGTAATGGTTTTTCAAAAAAGAAAAAGCCCGCTCGTCGGCATAGATGCCGCAGTTAAATTCGGTGTCGAAACCGTCGAGAATGGCAGGCAGGTCGGCCAAGCGTTCCTCGTGGACAAGCAGCGCATCGAGCGCATTGCAGACGCTGACCCGCCGTGTTTTCGAGTTTTTTACGATGGCCGCTGCCTTTTGCAGGTCGGCGCTTTTGTCCACATAAACATGCACGATGCCCGCACCTGTTTCTATGACCGGGACTTTGGCATTTTCGCGCACAAAACCGATCAAGCCCTGACTGCCGCGGGGGATGATGGTATCAATGTAGCCGTCCGCTTCGAGGATGTGTTTCAAAGATTCGCGCTCGCTGGGGGCGAGGTAAACGAGGGGCGGCAGCCCGTGGTCGGCGAGTATTTTTTTGATGATTTCAACGATGGCGATGTTGGAAAAATGGGCATCCCGGCTGCCTTTCAGCACACTGGCATTGCCTGATTTGAAACATAGCGAGAAGACATCGAAAGTCACATTTGGCCGCGACTCGAACACGATGCCGATGGTGCCGAGCGGAACGCTTGTTTTTTTCAATTGCAGGCCGTTGGGCAAGGTTCGTTCTTCCAGCACGATGTTGAGCGGAGAAGGCAGGGCAGCCACATTGCGCAGGTCGGCGGCGATGTTTTTGATGCGCCCTTCATCGAGCAGCAGGCGGTCGTATTTGGGGTTGGAGGCGTCCATGCGGTCGAGGTCTTTTTTGTTTTCGGCGAGGATGGCAGCAGTGTTGGCCTCTGCCGCTGCGGCGAGGTCGTTCAGCACGGCGTTTATTTTTTTTGGTGAAATACCCGGCATGGAGCGGGCATTTTGGCGAAGCCGATGGAGGTTGGCGATGATTGTTTTTTTCATAAAATCAGATTGCAGAGTTTGAGAAAAACAGAGTATGAGAGAATGAGAGTTTGAGAGTTTGAGAGCAGTATCGAGAATGTACTCTTTGGCCTCTCGAACGAATACCAAAGAGTACATTCTCGATACTGCTCTCAAACTCTCATTCTCTCATACTCTCATTCTCTCATTCTCTCATTCTCTCAAACTCTCAATAAACAAGCAAGTAGTCATAATGCACCAGTTCTTTTGCGCCCTGTTGGCCGAGCAGGCCTTCCAGTTTTTTGCTGCCATAAGCTGCGATGCCGATGCCGAGCAATTTCCCCGCCCCGTTTTCGATGCCGATGACTGCCGATTTTTTGAACGGCTTTTTTATGCCAATGATACCGACGGGCAGGAGGCTGGCTATTTTTGAGCTGTCGAGGAGGATGTCGGCGGCGCCGTCGTTGACCACCACTTTGCCCTCGGCGGCGCCGTCGTTGTGCGCCATCCATCTTTTTATTCCCGACCGCTTTTTTCCGGCAGGGAAATAACTGCAGCTCACTGGCTTCCCGGTTATGAGGTCGAGTAGCAGCCGTTTTTTGCCGTTGGCAATATAGGTGTGGATGCCGAGGCAGGCAGCCTGCTGGCACATCCGCAGTTTGGTGAGCATGCCGCCCCTGCCGAAGCTGGATTTTTTGGAAACAATTTTTTCAAAAACAGCGGTATCGTTCGGCTGGATGACGGGGATGGCTTTTTTGTTTTCGTCCAAAACGCCGTCCACATTCGAGAGGATGACGAGTCCATCGGCATTGGTCAGCGAGGCGGTCAGCGAGGCGAGTTCATCGTTGTCGGTGAACATGAGTTCCGAAATGGAAATAACGTCGTTTTCATTGATGACCGGAACTATGTTGTCGCGCAGCAAGGCCAAGAGGCAGCGTTTCATGTTCACAAAATGCTCGCGGTCGCGGAAGTCTTCTTTTGTGGCCAATACCTGCGCACAGTGCATGCCCTGCTGCCGGAAGAGTTCGGTGTACCATTTCATCAGTTCCACCTGCCCCACCGAGGCAAAGACCTGCCGCTTGGTGATGGGGTTGAGCTTTTCCGGCAACTGCAAAATGGCCTTCCCCGCACCCACCGCCCCCGAACTGACGAGCAGTATTTCTTTGCCCATTTTTTTTGCTTGCGCAATCTGCGCGACGAGGTCGGCGATGAGCGCTATGTCCAATGTGCCGTCGGCGGCGGTCAGCACATTTGTTCCTACTTTTATGACGATTCGGTGCATATATTCAGAGTTTGAGAAAAACCAGAGTTTGAGAGAATGAGAGTTTGAGAGTTTGAGAGCAGTACATCCGTTCGTTGGTTTTTATATCCGTTTTCTGGGGAGAGAAAGCGAGAGTTTGAGAAATTGAGAGAATGAGAGTTTGAGAGCAGTACATCCGTTCGTTGGTTTTTATATCCGTTTTCTGGGGGAGGGAAAGCGAGAGTTTGAGAAATTGAGAGAATGAGAGTTTGAGAGCAGTACATCCGTTCGTTGGTTTTTATATCCGTTTTCTGGGGAGAGAAAGCGAGAGTTTGAGAAATTGAGAGAATGAGAGTTTGAGAGTTTGGCTGAAATAAAAAAGTGCTGCAAACGTAAACATTCATTTGCGGCGGTTTTGAAAGTAATGTGATAATGGGAGCATAATTTCCAAGATATCTCGTCCATATTCAAGAAGGGTTTTCTTATAAAAATAAAAATAAAAATCAACGAAATGATGGACTTTTTAAAAGGATTCCGTCGTAGTCGGGGTTTTGCAACCCCGAAATTCTATTAAACTATAGGTCAGTTCGGGGTTGCAAAACCCCGACTACGATGGAATCTTAGGAGAAATGACTATATCAGTGGCCTTTCCATTTTTATAAGAAACCCTTCATATTCAAGTACAAGAACAGATATTTATCAGACTGGAATACTTGTAATACCATAACGGCACCAAAGGGTAAACCGCAAGTCCCGCATAATCCTTATTTTTGTAAAAAACAGATTTATCATGGATGTTCAAAGCATTAAATTAGACCTTATCAGATGGCTCGCAGGCATGCAAGACCCTACCGTTGTCATGACATTTTTAAAGTTGCGGGAGGAAGTGGAAAAGCAGCAAGCGGATCCAGATTTGCAGCCAATGACCAAAGAAGAACTCATAGCACGTGCCATTGCCTCCAATGAAGCAATCAAAAATGGAGATGTATATGACGTTAATGAACTGGCAAA
>DROJ01000254.1 GCA_011321935.1 Bacteroidota bacterium
CCTTTGGTGGAAGTAGCATAATTTATCTTTTTGGTGAAAGACATATCTATGCTTTCTTCCCCTTTTTTCAATGAAATCTCTTTACTTTTTTTCTAACAAGGTGTTGATGTATAGTAGTATGTAATCAACTAATTACTAATCACTGCACTAGCTATTCCCCAAAATTAAAACAACGAATAAAGCAAAAGCGCCAAAACCAAAACCACCGCCGCTACCACCGCCCACTGAAAACTCCCCCATTGGTTGCGGTATTCATTAAAAAGCAGTTCCACGCAATCGAGCCATTTCAGTCCTTTCACCACAGGTTCATAGCCCATAAAAAGATATTTCCTTTTCTTTTTCCTCCCTTGGTCGCCGTGTTTTTTCAAAATAAAAAAACCAGCGTTCAAAAAGGCGAGTTCATATAGTTCACTCTTCGCTGCTGAACCTCCGCCGCGGCCTCCTCCACCGCCACCTTGTTCAATAATGATTTTGTTGGTCTGGTCGAGCAGCCGCCACTTTCCCCGGCTCACATTCCCGTCCACAGATTGCAGGTACTCGCCTCCTTCGTTGAAAAAATGCAGCACTTGTTCCATGAACCCCGGATCGTCCCTGATCTCCAGCCAGGGCTTTCCGCCGTCCATCACAAAGAATTTCATTTCCCGCAGATCTTCGCTCCATTGGCGGATGGTCGGCAGTACCTCGTCGAGGTAGTCGTCGAGCGAATCCTGCTGCGGCAGGTTGACCTCAAAGGTCTGTTCTATATTTTGCAATGGGTTGTCCATGCTGTTTTTAGGTAGTTTAATTGTAATTATACAACTAAAGGAGGTTTCACGCAAAGTTAGACTTGTGCTCGCCTCGCTTTGCGTGACTTTGCGAAACCTTTGCGTGACTTTGCGGGAAACCTCCTGAAAGTGTATATGCTGGATGGTTTCGTTTTATTTCGCCACCGAGCAATCGGGGCAAAAATTCAATTTGAATAAAATCACAATGTTTCGAGGCAAATATAATACAGCTTTGGGAGCTATGCTATTTTTCTTTGATCGGCGCATCTTTTACATTTGCGTTTTTAAAATTAAAAGGCGCTAAAAGTAATTACCATGCCCATAAGCTATATTATTGAAGTGCTGCTCTTGGTGGCTTTGTTCTACTTTATATTAAGGTGGACGGGCGCAATCAAAAGCAAGCCAAAAAATGTTTGCCCGCACTGCGGCGGGAAAGGTTATTGGCTCGGTCTCCGGGAAAGGGAAAGGTGCAACGAATGCAACGGCACCGGAAAAACCCAATAATCTGAATTTTCCGATTGGAACAATCTGGAACTATTTCTACCTTTGCGCCGCTTTTAAGCACCTTGACCTAATTAATCGGCAGTTTTGACGAGGCTATTTTTTCGTCAGACGAGGCAAAAAAAATTGGCATAGCCGTAGCTATGGTCTTTTTTTTAACAAAGTATGGCGGAAAAAGAGTCCGTCATAAAATCTTGATTAATCAGGTCAAGGTGCTTAAAAAAAGCAATATGACAAAACAACGACACCATATTTATATTCCCCTGTAGCTCAGTTGGCTAGAGCGCCGGATTGTGGTTCCGGAGGTCAGCAGTTCAAGCCTGCTCGGGGGAACCAAAGCATTGTCCAAACAGAACGGGCGATGCTTTTTTATTTGGTGTAAAGGTTTAATGGTTTATCGGTGTAAAGGGCGCCTTGCCTGAAAACAAGTGCATGATCCAACCCGCCGTTAAACCAATAAACCTATAAACCTATAAACCTATAAACCATGAAAAAAAGAGGAACAATTCCAAGAAAAATAAAGGGCTTCAGGGACATTGATGCCGACCTGAACGAAATGCGGCAGCGCATCATTCAAGCCGCTGCGAAGGTTTACCGTTCTTATGGCTTCGAGCATTGGGATACGCCCGTGCTGGAATATGCCGATGCTCTGGGCAAGTTTATGCCCGATGAAGAGACCGTGGACCAAGGGGTTTATAATTTCAAGAACCCAGAGGAAGAACCCATTTTGGGAGAGGACGGAAAGGAACTCCGCGATGCCGGGGCAAAGGCAATCATGGAGCATCAGGCATTGGCGATGCGCTATGATTTGACCGCTCCTTTGGCGCGGGTTTATGCCGAGCGCCTGTGGGATGATGTGAAGCGCGGGCAGATCATGGAAAGCAATGCGCGGCTCTTCCGCCGCTTCCAATATGGCCCTGTTTATCGGTATGAGATGAAATTGGCGCCCGGCCGCTTCCGCGAATTTTGGCAAATTGACTTCGACTCAGTTGGCACCAAAGACGTGGCCGCCGACGCCGAGGCTTGCATGATTTTATCGGACGCATTGCAGGCTATTGGCCTCGACAAAAGCACCTTCATCGTAAAAGTGAACAACCGGAAAGTGCTGAAAGGATTCCTTTTTTCTATCGGCATTGACGACGACGAGAAGGAAGGCGCAGTCCTTCGGGTGATTGATAAATTGGACAAAATCGGTTGGGAAAACGTGGAACTCGAATTGGCCGCAGGCCGAACAGATACTTCTGGCGCAGCCATAGCGGGGCTGAACCTCCCTGCCGACCTGATTGGAAAAATAATTTCTTTTTTAAAAATAGCGACCGGGATAAAAGGCCGGAAAGAAGTAATCGAAAAACTGGAAAAACTGGTGGCTGGAAATGAACTCGCCGAAGAGGGCATCGCCGAACTGAAAAAAATGGACGCCATGTGGGAGGCGCTCGGATTTGACGAAAGCAGCATCGTTTTCGACCCGACATTGATGCGGGGCATGGCCTATTATACCGGCCCGGTGTTCGAGGTGGAGTCGCTGTTGACCTTCAAAGACAAAAGGGGCAAAACCCGCAAAGTCGGCTCTATTTGCGGGGGCGGGAGGTACGACGGGCTGGTCAAAAACCTGCTCGGCCTGAGAGTTCCGGCAACGGGCGCATCCATCGGCGTTGACCGCTTGGCGGCGCTCTTGCAAATGGCAAATGATGAAAAAGTAAAAGCCGAAGGCCCTGTTTTCATTGCCTATTTTGATGATAGCCTGCAGACCAAATATTATGAAATGGCAAAAGAACTGCGGCAAGCGGGCATGGATGTGGAGGTCTATTGTGGCTATTTCAAGGGCTTC
Source organism: Bacteroidota bacterium (assembly GCA_011321935.1). Taxonomy (GTDB): domain Bacteria; phylum Bacteroidota; class Bacteroidia; order Chitinophagales; family Saprospiraceae; genus UBA6168. The sequence goes on from DROJ01000254.1 coordinate 3,094, forward strand.
CGTAAAATGAAAAAGCAGATGTCCTACGCCGATAAAAAGAATTGCCCGGCGGTCATTTTGCTCGGCGAAGACGAGGCGAAAAAAGGCGTGGTAACGGTCAAAAACCTGAAACTGGGAAAGGAACTATCGAAGACCATCAGCGACAAAAAGGAATGGATTGCAAAAGTGCAAAAAGAAATCCCGATGGACGGATTGGTGGAATATATGAAAGCGAATTTTGCTTAGTTCCCTCACGGGGGCGGTGTATCAGATGTAATGCTTTTTTTTCTTTTTTTTTCGAGGGTCTCACGACACTCGCTAAGATATGCCGTCCCTGCGGGACTATGATAAACAGGCATTCCACATAGTCCCGCAGGGACGGCATATCTTAGCGAGGGATGTGAATCCCTCG
>DROJ01000255.1 GCA_011321935.1 Bacteroidota bacterium
AAAAAATTACCACTTCCGTTTATTGCCTTTTATTCCCATTTTTTATTTTCTCCCAAAACAGGGATTTAATGAAAAACAATTCCGTCACTTGGATCGCTGAATTCGAGATGGACCTGAGTTTTAATTCCAACAAAAAAGGCGACAACCTCAATATAATTACTTTAAAAAAATATGCCCCGCCTGCAGATAACGAGGTAACGGACAACGGCAATTGGATGAGCCATTGGCTATATAGCCACATTATGAACGGAGAAGTGCTTGCTTATAAAACGGCCAATTTGGAAACGCCATATACGGTGGATGAACTGACCGGTAATTTTGTAAGTGTTGATACCCTCATCACTTTCGATCCAAAGACTTTTAAAGAAACAATGGTGATCGTCAGTAACGATATCGGCCCGGATGATTTCGAATCGTTCCGCACCGTGCAGCTTATTTATTTCGATAAATCAAAAAACAGTTTTTTCACAAAACTGGTGGCCATTTCGCCTTTGCTCCAAATTACGGACGAGAACGGCCTGCCCATCAAAAAAGTACCTTTCGCATGGGTAAAGATGGAAGACGTGTATGGGCAAAAAATAAACGAAAAAAACGGGGCCATCGCCTGGGGCGCCACTATCGAGACCAAGGCCACGCCCCTTGATTTCAGCCAATTAAAAGTTCTGAAAGGGGGGCTTGATCTGCGGCAGCATATTTATCCCGATGCTTTAAATGGAACGAAAAAAGTAGAAAGTACAGGACAAGGTTTTGGCAAAGGCAGCCTGCTGGCAAAAAGGGATATCGAGCCTATGTACAACAGTATTGACACCATTATCACCTTCGATCCGCAGACCTACGAGGAGACAGTGGAGGTCAACTTCAATGACTTCGACCCTGCCGGCATCAACACTGCCCGGTTGGTACAAGACTGGTACTACCTCCCAGAAAAGCGGCTGATAATCAACCGATTGCGGGCCATAGCGCCCCTGGCCAACGTGAAAGATGGAAATGGTAATTTCATGTATTCGAAGCCGCTTTATTATATCCATTATTGAACAAACCTGGCCCCTGCCTACCGCACAGCGGGATTGGACACTGATCGGACTGATCGAACTGGTATGAACTGATTTTTGCGAAGCAATCAGTTTTGATCCGTTTAATCAGTCCGATCTGTGTGCAATCATGTACTATTTGCCCCATTTCCACCCACCACTTCCATTCCCTTCTCCTTCCACTTTTTACATATTAAAATTTTTATTAATTCTGGCACAGAATTAGATATATCATAAAAAAACATCATTTGTATTTCCAATCGAACCCATACTATTAGAAAACTACTTTCCTCGCAAGCACAGCATCAAACACAAACTTTTATCGGCAACAAATCCTCGTTTTAGATGAAAAAAACATCCTGCCATGCCTTCCGGTATGCAGATGATTTATTGCCGAATATTAAAAATCAACGTAACTGCTTAGCACCTCTCGAAATCCGGAGGTCTATAGGGTGGGAATAAATTCCCACCCTTTTGGAAGGGCATGGAGTAAGATAAAAGAAGTCGTAAATATCAAAAATTTTTATGACCGTTTTCCTCAATAGAGAGCAGAG
>DROJ01000256.1 GCA_011321935.1 Bacteroidota bacterium
GCAACGCCGTAAACCGCCAATTTGGCCTAGCCGACATTCAATTGATGCACGAGATTTCGGAGATCGCTTTTATTACTTCGCCCCAACTCAAAGACATCGGCCTGACGGTGATGGACGGGCAGTTCGGCTCCATTATGCCTTACGGCAAATCGGGGCTGCTCTCGATGTCGTCGGTGGCCTATACCCACCACAAAGTGAGCTACGACAATGTGCCGCATTTCGATTGCATGAAAGTGGCCAAAGACTGCCGCCCGGAGTTCACCTCCATCTGCAATTTTTGCGAAGCGAAACCCCGCTCCAATTACCGAAAAATGACCGGGCAGATGGGCCGCTATTTTTCGGACAAAGTGCAGCTCGATTATTTCACTTCCTACTTTACCATCAAATCAAAACTGAAAGCCAATTTCATTGACGACGGCCGCCCCACGGAGATCAGCCAACTCCACGAAGACCCCGGTTTTTATTGCATTTTTGCGGGGAAGATCAATTCTATTTATGAAATAGAGAAGGTGGTGTAGCCGCCTCTCTCCACCCAATATTTTAGCTGGGATGGAGTAGGTATGTGCAAAAATCCGGGCAGTTGTGCCATTCATATCCGAACATTTTGCAATATTGCCACCTCTTTTGAAAACGAAACGAAAACACCTCGGACGCTTCCTTTTATTAGAAACAATTTTTATTGCTCCTGAATCGGCATAGCTTCCCTTCCTTTTGAAAATTATTTCACATGGATATATGCAAGTTCATTATTTCACTCATCAAAACTTTTTATCATGAAAAATTTTTCTCTAAAAAGAAGATTTTATCTTCTTCTCTTCTCTTCTCTTCTCTTCTCTTCTCTTGCGCTAAAAGGTCAAAACCCAGATCGGTTTGGTATTGAAGTATGCAGGATCATGAGCGGCAATCCGGCGGGGCCTGATGCAAACTGCCTTCCGCCCGGCTGTTTCCGGTATTATTATGAATTTAGCCTGGTGCCGAACAATGGCTATACAGGGAGCTTTGACGTTGACGATTTAGTTATTTCTGCACCACTTTCTGTAAACGGGACAATCATAGCGACCAACCCGTCGCCTGACCTGATTTCCGAGTTCAATTCAAGTGCGATTCAAGCATGTTACAATCCACTGATCAGTGGTGTACTGTCGCCTTCCGAAGGAGAAATCAGCTTTATCCTTTCCAATGACGATAATGACCCGACTACCAATGACCCACCCATATCTATTAGTCCTGGAGGGCAACCTTTTCACCTTTTTACAGCGGTGGTAGATGCCTTTCCCGGAGAAACAATCGACCTCGTAACGGCGGAGGCTTTTTACTCTTCTGGCCTTAACATAGGCATTCCCATGACTGTGCTACAGACCTGTGGGGTGGGAGGTGTCCCAACCCAAGTTACCTTTCCTGCACCTTCCAGTTGTTCTGACCCTGGTTTGTGTATCAATCTCGGACCTCATTCTGGAGGCGGGGAAAACCCTGCGCTCATTCCTGTTTTTTTGAAAGGGGTTAGCAGTAATTATGAAGAAGTAGATGTGATGGTAGATGTTTCTTTTGATAACCTTATGGAAATACCAGAAATTATTGCAGGGGACATTCCGGCCAGTGACATAGAAGTGTTTCCGAATCAGTCCGGTGGCTATTCGGTGTACGGCCATACTCGGAACGTCTCGCCCACGGGCATACTGTTTACCATAAAATTGAACGGGCCGATGTTTCTTTCCAGTGGAGGTACGGCGGTGCTTTCGGTTACCGAGGGCAGGTACGAGCCAGGAGGAGAAACTTGTTGTACTCCATGCTACGGACCTGATGAAACCGTTGTGTTTACTGGGTTTCCAGATTGCGTGGAGGACATTGCCATTAATATCAATGGCGAAACACAGCCCATGTCCCAAGATTGTGCAGATATGTCTGTTCGGGTAAATGTCAACTGGCCAAATATTACGGTTCATAAAACTTTTTACAAGTTTACCATCGTACTTGACCTTGACCTCCAAGGTGACATTTCCATTCTTGATATTGCCGATAACAACCTTGGATGCCCGACCCCGACTTCTGACCCCAATGAACCCTATTTCTGCGGAAGCAACACCTGTTTCGAGATACTCGACCCCAACACCATCCGCTATTGTTTCAGGACTTTTGCTGATCCGCAGACGGCGAGTTCTGGGGCTGGCTTCAACATAAAACTAAAAGCAGAGGGCGGTTGCGTAAACGGGGTGACCGTCCGTGAAGCATACCTCAGCGAGGTCAACGGAGGCCCTAACACGGCCTGCGTGCCTGATGTCAATGTCAATCAATCCGACTTCCCGCTTTGCAGCCCCATGATCTCCGGCATGGCCGAAAGGGAAGACGGAGATAAGCTCAAGGCATACAATGTTTCGATAAGCGGGGACATCTGTAATTACAACATCCCCGTCAACAACTGCGAGGCCAACTACGCACAGTGTGTCTGCGACCCCTCCGATAGCTATGAGATAAGGCCCTCCAAAGACGGCGATTACCTGAACGGGGTGACTACTTATGACCTGGTGCTGATTTCCAAGCATGTACTGGGTGTCCAACTCCTCGATTCTCCTTATAAGCTGATAGCTGCCGATGCGAATAATAGCGGGACTGTAACAACTTTTGATATTGTTCAATTGCGGAAGCTCATTCTTTTTGTTGATACCAGTTTTCCAAACAACACCTCTTGGCGTTTTGTGGATAAATCGTATGTATTCCCAGACCCTGCAAATCCGTGGGAAGAGGTTTTTCCAGAGGAGGTCAATATCAACCAAAACGCCGCTTACCCCATTCCCAACGTTGACTTCATCGCCATCAAAGTGGGGGACGTAAACCTGAGCGCCAATACCGGCGACTGTTTTACTTCCCCAGGAGTAGATGACCGCAGCATGGCAGAGGTGCCATGGGAAACAGAAGTGCCCACGGCCATGAAAACCGGGGAAGTAGTGACCCTGCCCTTTAGGTATGTGGGCAGTGGCCCGCTGCCTGCCTTTCAGGCCGGGATAGGTTTCGATACGGAGCGGCTCGCCTTTGTCGGAGCGGCAAAGGGCGATCTGGAAATGCTGAACGCCACCAATTTTGGCCTTAGCGAAACAGCCGAGGGGCGGGTGAGGATGCTCTGGTTTACCCCCGACGAAGGGCTTTTCCCGATGCCCCAAAAAGGAGATGTGCTGTTTTATCTCAGTTTTCAGGCAAAAAAAGACATTGCAGATGCCGGGGCCTTGGTCTGGCTGGACGACAACATCTTGCCCAACCGCAGTTTTGCCAGCGATGGGGAAGAGGGCCGGCTGGTGCTCCGTTTTGCCCCCGCCGCTGGGGCAATGGCATCGCAGCCCCTGCAGGTGCGGTTCTTTCCCAATCCTTTTTCAGCCGTTCCGGCCATCGAGGTAGAGGCTTCCAAAGCAGGCCCGGCCACCTTGTGGCTGTTCGATGCCTTCGGCGGGCGCCTCGCTTACCGCAAAGTGGTACTGGCCGAGGGGCTGAACACCTTCGCCCTGGACGAAGCGGCGGATCTTCCAAAAGGTGTTTACATCTGGAAGGTCAAATCTGCTTATGCCAAAATTTCGGGCGTGGCAGTGAAGCAATGAAAACGTTGAGGGGTGGGGGCGGTGATAGGCTGCCCCCGCCTTTTTATCAGGCATGCCCCCAATCCGAAAAGTCGTTTTCTTCATCATTTTGATCAGCCAAGGTAGTTGACGAATCTTTTAGTCCGACTCCGCGCCCTTCCAAAAGCGGGGGAATTGTTCCCCGCTTTTGGAAGGGCACGGAGTCGGAAATTTTGGGTAATTAACTGAAGTTACGCACTTAAACCCTGGAAGGGTTGAATTTGAATAGCCCCGGATGAAATCCGGGGAAAATGGCGAAGATGGATGACAACCCTGAAGGGGTTGAATGCCTTCCATAATTCAACCCCTCCAGGGTTGTGAAAAACATAACTCACAACCCCGGATTTCATCCGGGGCTATTCAAATTCAACCCTTCCAGGGTTTGAGTGCGTAACTTCAGTAATTAAGTAAGGATGAAAGAATAACTTAATTGATTCCTTTTTTCTACCGACTAAATTGGATTGGTCTTAACACCTTCTTAAACATAAAACCCAGTTTCCCATGAAGCAGATTTCTACCATCTTCATCCTCATTTCTATTTTCATTCAGCCCCTTCCCGCCCAGGTCATTTACGTGGACGCCTCCGCTACGGGCAATGCCGACGGCACAACATGGGGCAATGCATACCCAAAGCTCCAAACTGCCCTTTCCTCTGCAACTCCGGGAGATAGCATTTGGGTAGCAGCGGCCACCTACCTGCCCACTGAAACCGATGACCGAACCGTTTACTTCGAGCTAAAGGACGGAGTGAAACTGCTCGGCGGCTTTGCCGGAAACGAAACATCCGTTTCTGAAAGGGACTGGCAGGCCAACCCCTCCGTACTCAGCGGAGACATCGGCATAGCGGGCGATTCGACCGACAACTCCTATACCATCCTCTATATGCGCGCGCCCGGCCCAGCTACTCTTGTGGACGGCTTTACCTTCGCCGGCGGGGTAGCGGACGACTTTGGGAACATCTGCAGCCCGGGCTCTTGCGGCGCGGCCATTTATATAGACGGACAGGAAGCAGAAGCCCATCCGAGGGTATGGAACTGCCGCTTCGAGGGCAACTATGCCAAGAACAGGGGCGGGGCGGTCTTTGTGGACGGCAGCAACGATGGGTCGGTGGCCCCGCAGTTCTATAATTGCGGCTTCTTTGCCAACAGTGCCGGCAAGACCGGGGGCGCTATCGAAAGGGACGGCGCCAGTTGGACCGGAACGGACAACGATTTCTGGGACTGCGTTTTTGAGGGCAATACTGCAGGGCTGTATGGTGGTGCCGTCCTTTACCTTGAATCGGAAGGGCTGGATACGATTGAATTTTTAGGTTGTAAATTCATTAGGAACGAGGCAGGGGTGAATGGCGGGGGTATTGCACATTTTAACGGAAGAAGTACGGGGGCAAAAGTAGCCGTCAAAGACTGTTCATTTGAGCGGAACATCGCTTCAAACTTAGGGGGAGCGGTTGTTTTCTTGCCATTTAATGGCTTATTCGTAAGCTATGTGTCAATAAGCGGCTGTATGTTTAAATATAACAACGGGGTATTGATATCTGCAATTGAAGATTCTGACCATTCGGCATCGGTAAGAATCGATTCTTCATCTTTTGTTTTGCACGGAGACATTCCTGAAGGGCCATTAACGGTAGAAGGCTTTGGGCATGCTACATTAAATATGGACAATTTAACATTCGCTGATAATGCATCGGCTCGTATTTGTAATTTAGCTATTTTGGATCAGGTCAATGTGAAGAATTGTTTATTTAAAGATAATAGGCGCGAAGAATCGGATTTGGGCCTTTTTATTATGGATATGGAATCAATACTCCGACTCAAATGTATTAACAGCCTATTTCTCAATAACCATATTGCCACAGAAGGTTTGTGGAGGAACTCTATTCCTGATGAAGTTGGAAGTGCCGCATATACAGTGATAGGCTGCGTCATCAAGAACCGATTTTTTCCAAATGGAAATTATATCAGAAACAACGCCAACCTTTATCTCTCCAATTCTATCATCGTGGAAGACTCTTCCCAACAAGATTTTCTGATCTTCGGAGTTGATACCATGATTATTGAACACTCATTAATAACGTCTTCTGAATGCCCCTCATTTATTCCTATTCCAAGCGAAAGTTTCTACCCCCCCAATGTCATCTGCGGCGAGGGCAACCTCTTCGGCCTCGATCCCCTCTTCGCCGATACTGCCTCCGGCGACTACCACCTCCTGCCCTGCAGCCCTGCCCGCAATGCGGGCGACAACGGCATCGTCAGTCAGCTCGGCATTACCGGTGACTTCGACGGGCAGCCCCGCATACAGGAAGGCCGGGTGGACATGGGGGCCTATGAGATGCCCGCCTATTCGGTGTCCGTTGACACGGTGGTGGGCGTTGCCTGCCATGGCGGCACGGGCGGCTTCACGGCGAGCATCACGAGCGGCTGTGCGCCATTTACCGTTGAGTTCAGCGGGTCGAGTTCGTCCGAGGACGGGCCTGTGTTCACAAGGAGCGGTCTGCCCGCGGGTGTTTTTACGTTTGTTGTAAAAGATTCCGAAAACAGGCAGGATACGTTCGAGGTCAGTATTTTCCAGCCCTCCCTGATCGAAGTGGAACTGTCAGCGACCCCTGCCGACTGCACGGAAGGAACCCCCGGAACAGCGACCGCAACGGCAAGTGGCGGCACGGGCAGTTTGAGCTATGAATGGGAGGACGGGATGTCCGGCGCATCGGTCACAGGCCTGCCCGTTGGCTATCAGACGGTGGTGGTGACGGACTCGCTCGGCTGTACCTTTACCGACTCGGTGGAGGTCGAAATGACGGGGGAACTTGCCCTTGCGGCGGAGGCTACCGATGAAACCTGTTTTGGCTTTTCGGACGGCACTGCCGCTGCCGTTCCGGCAGGTGTTGCGCCATATGCCTGGTCATGGGCGGGGGGCGAAACGGACAGCCTGCTCACGGGGCTTCCGCCCGGCAGCTACATGGCCACGGTGACAGATGCAATCGGTTGCGAAGCGGAGGTTCAGGCTGTGGTGGGCGGGGCCACAGCGATCATGGTCAGCGATACGGTCGTACATGCCACGGGGGCTGCCGCCAATGACGGGAGCATTGAAATATTGTCGGTAGGGGGAGGTGTGCCGGACTATTCTTTTCTCTGGGACACGGGGGCTACTGCGGCTTCCATCAATGGCCTTTCACCGGGCGATTATATGCTTACGGTGACGGATGCCAATGGCTGCGAAGCGGTTTTTGTTTTTACCGTTGACATTGAAGTGGCGGTGATGGAGCGGATCGGGAGAGAGGTTAGTGCAGGTGTTTGCCCAAGTCCGGTAGCCCCTGGCGGCACTGTATGGCTTTTGACGGAAAGCAGCGGGTCTTTGTTGTTGAACCTCCGGCTGTCCGATGTGCGTAGCAGTCAGTTATGGTCGGCAAAAGTGCAGTTGCTGGGAGGTACGGAAAGGTTTCCGTTTGAAATGCCCGATGTTCCGGGGGCATATTTTTTGGCGGTCGAAAATGGGGAGACGGGACAGGCGGCAGTGTTGCGGTTGGTAGTGCAATAGCCTGCCAACTTGCCTGCGGGCATGAAGGGTTTTTGAGCAGGCCAAAAAAGGGCTTTCTTATAAAAAACAAAACCATTCAGTTCGTTGGTTTTGTTTTTTATAAGAAAGCCCTTCAAGCCAAAGTAAAAATTTGGGCGGCGGCTGTAATATTCAGATATTGCGTTTTTTTATTGAACATTGCCTTGAGAAAACGGATAAAACCCGGATCATGAAAACATTGACGGACATTAAGAACGAACTCAAAGCAATCCTACCGCAGGGCATTGACCTTGTGCTCCAAGCCATCAAGGCGGCCATTTCGGAAGGTACCGACAAGTACAACGACCTCCTTTTGATAGAAGGCCGGTACCAAGACGTGAGCAAGCGGCTGTTGCAGGGCGTCATCGGCAACGAGGCGGCGCTGCTCGAATTCAATAACGTGCGCAAAAACATTTTGGATTTTATTGACGGGCTGGAGGACAACCATTTGGCGAAAGCCGAGGGCATGGGCGCGGACGGCAAGCCCGATATTTACAACGGCGAGGTGATGTACCGCATCCCCAAAGAGATGCTGTTGCAGCAGGACACAAAATGCGTGGTCCGGCTGGCTTTTGAGCGCAAGCTGCTGCTCGAAGACTTCGACGAAGCAAAGGGCGATGTGCTGAAAGACATCCGCATTTCGGAAGTGATGGGCGTGGAACTGCTCGACCCGGCCGACAAAACTTTCGAAATCCGGACCCTGCACGATACGGTGCAATTTGTCGAAAAAGGCCTTTTCACGGAGTGGGTATTTTATGTAAAACCCATTGTCGGCGGTACGCATTCGCTCGTTTTGAAAATTTCAATTATTGAAATAAAAGACGGGATAGAACGCAAGCGCAACGTGGTGCTGGAAGAAAAAGTGGTCATCGTGGCCACTGCCCCGGCTGAATTTGGGGGCGAAAAAGGATTTGTGAAAGCAGGCATTTCACTGGCCGTTGCCCAACAGCAAAACGGAACGGGCGGAACGGTTTCCAAAATGGTCGAGCAGCCCTCGCCTGCGCCCATGGACCCGCCCCCGCCTGCGCCCCCTGCGCCAAAAAGCGGCGGCGTTTCTTTCCGGAAAATAGCTTCCTCGCTTTCTGCCCTGCTCGTGCTGGTGGTCGCTTCTTGGGCTGTTTTGTCGAGAATGAGCGATGGCGGCCGCCCCGGTCAGCCGAAAATTATAAACCCGGGCGAATCTAAAACCGTTGCCATGTCGGAGGAAAAAAAGGCTTGGAAAAAAATAGAAAAAGCACCCACCAAAGAGGCGCTCGAAGCCTTTGAGGACAGGTTTCCCGGAGGGGAATTTGCCAATGTGGTGCGGATCAAACTGGACAGCTTGGACAATTCGCTTTGGCAGTCGGCCATTGCTGCCAACGATGCGGTTGCGATTGAAAACTATTATAATAAATACCCGGCAGGTCTCCATGCCGTCGAGGCAAACATAATGCTGGAGGAACTGAAAAACCCGCGGATGGAGGCCATGGACGACCAGAATATAATAAAACCAATCAGGGAAAAAACCCACACCGGCGGGGCTGGCACCCCGAAGGTGATAGACAAAACAAAGCAGAAAAAAACCAAGGGGCTGGATGCTTATACCCCGTCTTTCGACCCCAACAAACCGGTGCCGATGCGCCAGGCATTCCGGCTGCCCGTTTTCCCAAAATGTGAAAACGACGATTATAAAAAAGAGCGGAGCTGCACCGACAAGCGCATCAACAGGTACATCAAGCAGAACCTGAAATACCCCGCCGAGGCATTGCGGAAAAAGTTGGAAGGAACGGTCACGGTGGAGTTTGTCATCGAAAAAAATGGCAGTATCTCCGGTGTTCAATACAAAAACGACATCGGCGGCGGCTGTGCCGCAGAGGCGGTCCGGCTGGTGCGGAAATTACCAAAATTCAAACCAGGAGTGAACAGAAAAGGAGAGGTAGTCCGAGTGGATTATGTGCTGCCGATCAAGTTTAAAATAAATGGTTGAGAAAACCAGAGTTTGAGAAACCAGAGTTTGAGAGGATGAGAAAATGAGAGTTTGAGAGCAGTATCGAGAAGGGACTCTTTGGTACTCGTTCGAGAAACCAAAGAGTCCCTTCTCGATACTGCTCTCAAACTCTCATTTTCTCATCCTCTCAAACTCTGGTTTCTCAAACTCTGGTTTTCTGGTTTAAAACCTATTTTATGAAACATACCTATTTACTGTTGTTCATTTTAAGCATGGCCGCCTGCAAGGGCAAGCAGCCCATTGCTGCCAACAAAATGGAAAAAACCCAAAAGCAGGCGCCCTTGCCCAAGCCCGAAATCCCCCCTACTTCAGAATCTGCGCTGGAACTCCGCAACAAGGTGCGCAACACTTTCCGCATGGAACTGCCGAACACTTACCCGACCCAAAAAGGCGACAAGCAGGCCACTCTTTCCTACACTTTCAAAGTGCTGGAAAAAAACGGGCAGATATCCTGGGTCTTCAAAGAAAAGCTGTACGATGAAACGGACAAACTCTACGGAGGGGCGGATTACATCTTGCCCTGGCAGGCCGTGGACCTGGGTTCGATTAAAATTGTGGGCGACGAAGCAGGCAATAAAATCGGCATCCGCATCAAACCGAAGGCAGGCCAATCCTTTACCTTTAACCCCTATTCCAACGAACCGGATTCGCAAGTTGGGGAGGTACTGCTCGGCTGGTACGACCCCGTGCAGACCGCGACCCTCAGCCGGGCAGTGGTCTATATGCACCAACTGGCAGGGAAAATGGGGGAGTTTGAGAAACCAGAGTTTGAGAGAATGAGAAAATGAGAGTTTGAGAGTAGTACAGCGAAGGGACTCTTTGGTATCTGAACGAATGCCAAAGAGTCCCTTCGCTGTACTTTTCTCAAACTCTCATTTTCTCATTCTCTCAAACGCTCATTTCCTAACCACCTTCCCCTCTCCCGTCATTCCATTTTCCATTTTTATTTTATAAAAATAAATGCCCGGAGGCAGCGCCTGCAGATGGAGCGGTGTGCTTGGCGAGTGCAGTTGTTCGCTGAGAACGGGCTGCCCGGTGACATCGTAGAAACGGATGTTCATTTTCCTGAAATCAAGGTTGTCGGAGAGCAGCAAGGTGGCTTCGCCGGAAGTTGGGTTGGGGACGATGGCATGTGCCAATGCCGGCCTGACTGCTTCGACGGATGGAGTGGGGAAGGACTGTTCACCGATTTTGTGCAGCGTCCGGTTGGTGAGGACGGCATCGTTGAAATCGAAAAATATGGCCGCTTCGTTTTCGATCAGGTCCCCCGTTTGGGCATTTGCCGAAAGGCTGACCCTGAATTTTATAAAGCCGTGGGATAGGGCTTCGTTGCTGTTGCTGTCGGGCAGCAGGATGTTTTCAAAACGGAAAACGAGGGTGTCCGATCCCAGTATTTCCATTTTATAAGGATGGCTGGAAGCGCCCGGGCGCAGGCTGGTAATGTCGAGTTCTGCGGGGAGTACGTCTTGCACCACGACGGTGAAAGCAGTATCCGTGCCTGTGTTTTGGAAGCGGATTTTGTATTCGAGGTCTTGGCCGGGGCCGATCAGGTGCTCGTCGGTGAGGCCGAGGGGGTAGCCCCTTTTGTCGTTCGGGTCGTAGCTGCCGACCACTTGCTGGCAGTCAATGGAAAGGAAGGGGCTTTCGTCGTCTTGCGGAAATTGCAGCGCAAAACCAGTGCTGAACCCTCCCGAAGAATTGGTGCCGCAGCCTTCCACGGTCAGGATGGGGGAGGAGAAATTGTTGAGACCTGCCACTTGCTCGGCGATGATGGTATAGGTCGAACCATTGGCGGGGAAGCTCGCGGTGGTCGTTTCGCCGGAGGCGAGCAAAAACGTTTCGGCGGGTTGGGTGAGCATCACGCCATCTTCGATGACGATGAAATTGCTGGGTTCGGCCATGTTCTCGGCGCCGACGTTGGTGATGGAAAAAACAAGCTCATCTCCATCGCAGTCGGAAGTGATCTCGATGTTGGCGCCCGACCATTCAGGCGACGGGGTGGTACACAGGCTGTCGGGAAAAATATGCGCCTCGGCGCAAATGCTCTGCCCGTTGTTGGCTGCACAGGACAGGGTGCCTTCTATATTGAACCCACCGCATTCGCCGATACCGACCGTTCCGATGGCAAAAGTATAAACGCCGTTGACCGGGCCGGTATAGGGCAGGTCGGAAGATTGCACATTGAACAACGGGTCGAAGCTGACTTCCACGGAGGTCTCTTCTGCGGTGGCAGCGCCGTTGTTGCAATAGCTGACATTATAAGTGTTGACGAAGCAGCGCCGCAGCAAAGGGGTGCTGATGTCAACTTCCAGCAGAGGGCAATCAACAATGGCCTGCATGGTAAAATCGGCCGTTTCGGTGTCGTTGGCATCGGCGAGGGTGACATTGACGGTGGGGGTACATGCCTCCCAGTAATTTCCCGGAAAGGGGATGACCGCACTCACATCGTAATTGCCCGGCAGGGCAAAAATTTCATAAAAACCATCCTCGTCGGTGAAGCCGTAAAAGTTGACTGCGCCTGCGGCTTGTACCATCCAGCCACCGAGGGGCAGTTCGCCCGGGTCGTTGAGGCAGTTGCCGTTTTCGTCCCTGTTGACATAGCCGCTGATAGTGCCGCAGTCGCTGTCGTCGAGGGTCACTTCTATTGTTGAAAAGCCCATGCAGCCATCGAAAGTGGTGATAGTGACAGAATAGGTGCCCGGTTGGCTTACGGAAATAGATTGGCTGGTCTCTCCCGTACTCCATTGAAATGATTCTTCATTTCCGCTGAAACACTGCAAGTCCAATTGGACAAGGGGCTGGCTGCAGCTCAAATTTCCCGAAGGGGTGATCTGGCAAAAAGGAGGTTCTATCCCAAAAACGAATACGGTTGTTGTTGCGCTGCAGCCCATTGCATCGGTTACGGTAAGCACATAGTCCCCTTCGTCAAAAACATCAATAAAATTGCCGGTCAGGGTCTCTCCGGAAGGGCCGGTCCAATCGTAATTATAGTTGGGCGTGCCGCCGCTTGCAGTGCAGATGACCGATGCCGTTGCATCGCAATTTCTGACCACATCGCAAACCACCCTTATCAACTCGTGGAAAGTGACGGGTGTGCCAACGGCAACATCGAGGCAAGGGTCGCTGAGGTCAACACTGCCGTTGCCATTGTCATTGCCCACCACGGCGGAGACGTAATAAACCACGCCGTAGTCCATGCTGGCGCCCTGGAAGGCGAAAGAGGGCTGGTCACTGGTTTGGATGACCTCGCCCAGCACGTTGCCCTCGTTGGTGTGGAGGATGAAGGTGAGGGCATCGTCGCTGTCCAGCACCTCATCGGTGTTGTCGTAAACGGCGGTCAGGGGGTCACCGGTGCAGCCGTCGGAAACGAGCGGCGCCGGATCCATGCTGCCTGCTTTGCTATCGCAGTCACATGCTTTCACTCCGCTCAAAACGACCGCTCCGCAGGCACCGTTGTCGAAAACCTCAAAAGAATAGGCCGTGCCGCCCGGTATCGGGTCGCTGGTAAAAGTTGTCCCAGTGATCGTACCGTTGGGTGGATTGACGCTATAAGCAGAGGTGTCGCCGTGGTGGATGCCGAAGCTCAAAGTGTAGCTTGCCCCGTTGCAGGCGGTGTTTACGTTAAAGACCTCAAGCTGCTCGCTGACAGTAACAGTGGCAGTACCCGATGCTACGCCGGGGCAATTGGCGTCGCTTAGGCTGGCGATGGTGTAGCTTGTCGAAGTGGCGGGGCGGGGACTGAACGTGAAGGGGTTGTCCGATATATTTGTAAATGCCAAATTTGTATTTCCAAATCTTATCAAAAAGCTCCACGGGGCTTCGCCCGTAAAATCAATGCTGATAGCTGCGGCTTCGCCTTCGCAAATACTGGCATCGCCGCTCATCACGGCAGTTGGGGCGGCTAAGAAACTGACAGGCGTACCGGGCGCTACCGAGAGGCAAACATCGGTCAGGTCAATGCCGCCCGAGCCATCGTTATTGCCCACCACGGCCGATATATAATAGGTGATGCCTTCGGTCATGGTAGCCCCGTCGAAGGAGAAAGTTGGGTCGGTGCTGGAGGCAAGTGGGGTGAGCAATGTGCTGCCGTTGCCTTCGTGCAAATAATAGAGCAGGACATCGTCGGCATCCAAAAATTCGCCGGACGTATTTTGGACGGTCAAGGTCTCCGAACTGCATGCCTCGACGGCGGTAAGGTTCATGGTGCCAGCATCGGAGTCGCATTGGGCGCTTAGCTGGAAAGCTGGGACAAGGAGCAAAAAGAAAAAGATGGTTGAACGCATTGTGAATTGGATCATGAGTAAATATTTTAATTGACGGTACAAACATCCGCCAAAGCATCGGCAACGACAAGCACATTTTTTGTAAATTGTAGAAATTTATTGTTGGTTGATTGTTGTTGGTTGTTTTAAAAATAGTAGTTTTATGATAATTTTTGTAGAAATTTTTTATGAAAAATAAACGTATTATTGGCGGTGTATCAAATGGAATGCTTTTTTTTCGAGGGTCTCACGACACTCGCTAAGATCTGTCGTCCCTGCGGGACTAGGACATGGCCTTCTAGTCCCGTAGGGACGGCAGTTCTTAGCGAGTGTCGTGAGACCCTCGAAAAAAAAGCTTGAAATATTATTTTGATACAAACAAAGCGACTGTTAAGCAGGGGGCTTTGAGGCGATGCCTTTGCGGAGGTTTGCGGGCAGAAAGGCGTTGACTCAATGTGTCGAAGCCAGAGTCAACGCCTTTCTGCCCGCAAACATCCGCAAAGGCATCGCCTCTGGAAAAAACAATTGATTTTGAAAAACACACTGGTTTGGCAAATCGTCGGAAGCCTTACCGTTTCAGAGATGCGGGAGGTGAAGCTGATGCTCGAATCTCCTTTTTTTAATAAAAGGGAAGATTTGCGGAAGCTGTTTGATTGCTTGCAAAAAGCGAAAAGGACGGGGAAAGGGGTGCTTTCCAAAGAGGCAGTTTTTCGGGAAACACAGCCGGAAGGAGCTTTCGACGATCAACAATTGCGGCTTTTGTTGAGCTACCTTTTTAAAATAATGGAGCAGTACCTCGTGCTGAAAGAAATGCGGGACAATAGCCTCGGCAGCCACCACCTGCTGCTTGCTGCCTACCGGAAAAGGGGGCTTGGCGCCCACTTCCAAAAGGTGCTGAACCGGGGCGGAAAGCAATTGGAAAGGCAGCCCTTCCGCCACGCAGAGCTTTTTTTGGAAAAATACAAAATCGAGCACGAGCGCTACCTGTTCCTCTCCGGTTCGGGGCGTACCAAGGAGCTGAACCTGCAGGAAGTGGAGGACAACCTGACCGCTGCGATGCTCGGCATGAAGCTGCGGCAGGCCTGTTTTTTGCGCTCGCACGAAGCCGTTTTTAATGCCCATTACGACATCGCCCTGATGGGCGAAATATTGGCAGAAGCGGCCAGGCCAAAATTCCGGGAATGCCCTGCGGTGTCGCTGTACCTCGCCTGTTACCGGGCACTTTTCCAGCAGCAGGAGGGGCGCTATTTCAAGGATTTTAAAAAACGTTTGTTTGAAAATGTGGGGCGTTTTCCAAAAGCGGAGATGCGGGACCTGTACTTGCTCGCCATTAATTTTTGCATAAAAAAAGTAAATGAAAGCGACGCCGATTATTACCGCGAAGCCCTCGACCTTTACAAGAGCGGACTGCAGACGGGGCTGCTGATAGAAGGCGGCCGCCTCTCCCGTTTTACCTACAACAACATCGTCAAAATAGCCCTCCTGCTCAGAGAAGAATGGACCTGGGCAGGCCGTTTTGTGGAGGAGTACAAAGCGTACCTCGACCCTGCTTTCAGGGAGTCGGCTTTCAGCCTCAATTCGGCGCTGATGGCCTATGCCGGCAAGCATTACGACGAGGCTTTGGGACACCTGCAAAAGGCTGATTACAAAGACCTTATCAGCAACATGGTGGCCAAGACGCTGCAATTGAAAATCTATTTTGAAACGGATGAATACGACCTCTTGGACTCCCATCTGCGCACCATGCGCATGTTCATCCGCCGCAACAAAAAGATGGGCTACCACCGCAAAAACTGGTCGAACATCGTGCGCTACACCAAAAAACTGATGGAACTAAATCCATTTGACGAAGCCCAAAAAACACATTTGCGAAAGCAAATAGAAGCGGAAGAGGTGCTGACGGAAAAGGAGTGGCTGGTTGAGAGGATTGAGAGTTTGAGAAACCAGAGTTTGAGAGGTTGAGAAAATGAGAGTTTGTCCGCAGGACTCCTTTGGAGAGAGCAGTATAGTGGAGGGACTCTTTGGTATTCGTTCAGATACCAAAGAGTTCCTCCACTATACTGCTCTCTCCAAAGGAGTCCTGCGGACAAACTCTCAAACTCTCAAACTCTCACTCTCTCATACTCTCAAACTCTGTTACCGTCCAGCCACAGCAGCCTCCTTTCGTATTCATAGGCCCTGAAATCGAGCGGGTACAGGCGCTCCATGACCAGCATTTCACTATCGTTGTCATATACGTCGAGGCGGATATATTTGGCGACGAGGCCATTTATTTTGTTGGCAAATTTCATTTTTTCGGCCTCTGAGCCGATGTCGGAACGGGAGTCGCCGATGAACAATTTCCCCACTTCTTTTTTGGAAAGTGCGACCACAGTGTTGTTTGTCCCCGACGACAAAGTTTTTGGGTGGCGCTTTGACATTTTTCACTGATTTGATTTTGTCAAAAATAGATGATTTATTATCAAATCCAAGCAGGGCGGGCATTTTTATATGTTTCTGTTTCCAGTGCTAAACATTATTTCGTTTCTTGCGGCACAGACGTTCCGCCCCTTCCCTCCAAATGAATTTTTTTTTGTTCAAAAACACTTGACAAGCACTAATGCCTAAAATAGTTTTCATACTCCAACTGTTGCTGCCGTTCTATGCCTTTGGCCAATACGGGGATGCGCCGATTTTAGAATACCAGCGGCCCTGCCACCACGAAGTCGTCCTTTTGGGGGACAATATCAATTCCGATGCCCCCAATCTTGCACCGGTCAGGTATGGCGGCAAATTGTATTTCTCGTCCTATGTTTTTGATGGAAAGCACGGCAAAAAGGTGGGCAGGGTGTTTTCGGCACTCAGTGAAGGGCCGCCGCTGCCATTTGAAAAAGCACCAAAGGAACCGGGCCTGAACATGGCTTACACGGCCATTACCATTTTGGGCAGGCGGGTTTATTATACCGTTTACAGGGAGGATGATAAAGGCAAAGTGACGAAGAGCGAGATCAGGTACCGGGACAAAAATTACCATGGAAAATGGGGCCCTTCATCCCGCCTGCCCAAAGCGTTTGGCCTGAGTGGCTGCATTGCTGCCCAGCCCGCAACGGGCATCTTCCGGCACAACAGGAAAGAGGTGCTGTTTTTTGTTTCCGACCGGGCGGGGGGCAAAGGCAAGCTGGACATTTGGGCGAGCGAAATCGAGCGGGACGGCACTTTCGGCAAGCCCTACAACCTGCCGTTCAACACTGCCGAAGACGATGTTTCCCCTTATTTTGACATTGAGAGCCAAACACTTTTTTTTAGCTCCAAAGGCCACAGGTCGCTTGGCGGGTTCGATGTTTTCCGCTCCCATTTCGACCCGGGAAAAAAATGGTCGGCACCAAAGAACCTTGGCCGCCCCATCAATTCCTATTTCGACGACCTGTTTTTTACTTACCACGGCAGTACCAACGAAAGTTATTTCTCTTCCGACCGGCCTAACAATACTTGCCCGGAGGCAAGCCCCCGCTGCAGGGATTTTGACATTTATAGGGTCTATCTGAAACCGACCCTCAAGGTTTATATGTACAACAAGTCCGACAATTCCAGCCTCGCAGGCTGCAATGTGGAACTGGCAGATACGGAGACCGGAGAGGTGTTGAGGACTTACCTGGACATTGAGGGCAACTTTGCTTCTTTCGGCCTCGAACCGGGGAAGAGCTATCAGATCATTGTGAGCAAAGAGGGCTACTATCCTTTTTTTGGTGGCGTAAATGTGGGGAGAAAAAACGTGTTCAGGCCTGTTTTACGAGAAGTGTATTTACAGAAGATGTGAACAGAAATCACGTCAAAATTACACTACCCAAAAAATTAATTAGGAGAGAAGCACAAGATAGATGAACTGATAGACAGGTTTGGCTCCCCGCCCTTCCAAAAGAGGGGGAATTTGCCAAAGGCATCCCTGCTGGGAATTCCCCCTCTTTTGGAAGGGCGGGAAGCCGAATGCCCGGCTGTCAGGTAGGTAGTGGTACAAATCGTAATTAGCTAACCATTTAGTTTTTGGTTAAATGCCCCATTATCAGGGATTTGGCGGACTAATCACTAGTCAACTAATGGTTCGATTCGTAATTAGCGGACTATTTATTTTTTGGTAAATGCCACATTATCAAGGATTTGGCGAACTGATAACTAATCAACTAATTACGAATCACTGCACTAATTACTAATCACTGCAGTAGGCATATTTCTGAGTATTTACTTTTAAGTTTCAAAATAATAGGTGACAAACCAAATTCCCAAAACAACATTCCCATTTCCACTACTTTCCCTATCTTCACCCCATGGATTTGCAGGCTGAATTTTCAAAAAGGCCCTCCCGTGCGAGGGCGCTCGAAATCGCCGCCTACATCGGCGACAGCCCAGCCCGTTTTGCCCAGCTCATCGGCCTCGTGCTGACGGGCGACGATACCGTTTCAAAGTACGCCTCGTGGCTCATCAGCCATTGCATGCAAGCCAATCCACAGCTTGTCCGGCCGCATATCGGGGCGCTGATAAAAAACCTGGAAAAGCCAAAACTGAGCGGTTCGGTAGTGCGCAGCACCGTAAAGGCATTGGCCGAAACGGACATCCCGCCCGACCTCCAGGGCCATGCCCTCCAACATTGCTTTGACTTCCTCCTCGACCCCAAAACAGAAGTGGCCATCCAGGTCCACGCCATGCAGACCATTTTTAATATTTCCAAAAACGAACCCGACCTGCTGCGGGAACTGCAGATGGTGATCGAGGAGGGGATGCCGCACGGCACGGCGGGGTACAGGGCGAGGGGGAAGCGGATATTGAAAGGGATCGGGAAGGTGCTGGGGAATTGAAAAATGAATATTCGGAAATAAAATAGGCCCGTCCGAACTTAATCAGACGGGCTTTTAAAGAAATCGTTTATTGAAAAAGAGAGCGTTGTCGATTATTGAAAAAATTACTATGCAGCGGTAAAATAATAAATTACGGTTCTTATGCTTTTCCGTTCATTAATTTAAAATGTTGAACCGGCGTTTCTTGTTTGCCTTGATACAGGTTAATCACGGTCACTTTAATGTTTCTTGATTTAGCGCTTATTTTGAAATTTTCGATTATCTCAATGACATCAAAATGGATGAACTTTGTATTGCTGGCATCTATTAACACCGAAGTGCCGCTCGGTATTTGCTCTAATGTTTTAAGGATGGATGCTTTATTTAAAAAAGTAACATCTTCAGAAAGGGCTATCTTGATTTTGTCTCTTCCTTCCAAATTTTCTTTTTGCATTTTAAACGGGATTTTGTAATTGTTTCTGAGAATAATAAAAACAGCTACCACCATCCCTAAAGCAATTCCTGTCAATAAATCTGTAAAAACAATTCCGAGTATGGTAACGACAAATGGGACAAACTGGCCCAGCCCTTCTTTATACATTTTTTTGAAAAGGGCTGGTTTTGCCAACTTATATCCAACGACCAATAATATGGCCGCCAATACCCCCAACGGGATAAGGTTCAATATTTTTGGAATTGCGACAATGCTTATCAATAACAGCATACCGTGGACAATAGCGGATGTTTTTGTTTTCCCCCCGGACTGCATGTTTGCAGAACTTCTTACAATAACCTGAGTGAGTGGCAGCCCTCCGATAAAGCCGGCTATTATATTGCCCACACCCTGTGCTTTTAATTCTCTGTTGGTTGGGGTGACCCTTTTATATGGGTCTTGTTTATCTGTGGCCTCGACACAAAGCAGTGTTTCCAAACTTGCAACTACTGCTATGACAATAGCGGTAATATAAACATCAACCCTTGATAAGGCACTAAAATCAGGCAATGTAAAATTGCTGAAAAAACCGCTCATACTTTCCGCTATGGGGATGGTTACGAGGTGTTTGGGGGCGATTGCAAAATTGGGGTCTGCTGCAAAAACTGAATTGAGAATAATGCCGACTATTACTGCAACTAAAGGCCCTTGGATTAATTTCGTAAATTTAAAATTCTTAAAAAGCTTGGTTTCCCAAAGAATTAATATGATTAAAGAAATTGATGAAATAATAAGGACGCCGGGGTGGATGAAATTCAGCATATGGATCAATTCACTGAAGGTGTTGTGCCCGTCAACCTGCACAAAACCAAAGTCTCCTTCGGGGTCGCTATCATAGCCAAAGGCATGTGGAACCTGCTTCAGGGCAATGATGATCCCGATGCCTGCCAGCATACCATGTATGACGGAAGAAGGGAAAAAATAGGCAATAATACCCGCTTTGGCAAAGCCCATTATCAGTTGGATTATTCCGGCCAGAATAACAGATACAAGGAATATTTCAAAGCCTCCTAAATCTGTTATTGCATTTAATACGATAACTGCCAAACCTGCTGCCGGACCGCTTACACCAAGAGGAGAACCACTGAGGGCACCAACTATGATACCACCGACGATGCCGCTTATCAGCCCCGCGAACAATGGTGCGCCCGAAGCCAGTGCAATACCTAGGCATAAGGGCATTGCTACCAAGAAGACGACTATACTTGCCGGTATGTCGTCTTTGAAGTTTTTAAATGGGCTTAATTTGTTGTTTTCTATCATTGTTGATATTTGTGTTAAAAAAAAATTTTCTGTGCGAAAAAATATGGTTAAAAAATGAAATGATTAATAAGTTCGGTTCACTGGGGAATTCCGTAAAAAGAGGCATCGCTCCGATACTGTATGGTTCAGTATATTTGCATTCATATATTAGAGCTTGTTTTTCCATTTTTCCTGCTCATAATGAGCAATGGGGTCTTAATATTTTTGGCTATTTTAAATGCTGTGGAATTATTGAAAAAATATTGGGAAAGAGTGTTTTTGAATTTACTTCTTCCTATGCAGAGGAGTTCTGCGTTGCTGTCAGTGGCATTTTCTAAAAGTGCATTGGCCACGTTTGAACTGTTTTTGTATTCAAAACGAAAGAACAGATCAATCTGATCTGAAACGGGAGGTATAGTTGACAATTTTATTAAATCCTCTTTCTCTAAAGGGCTTGTTATTTTTAGCAGGGTCAAGGGGGTTTGGGATAATTGGCTGAACTTGGATATTAATTGGAAATCATATTTGTCCAAGGTATCGTCATTATATCCTATAGTGATTTTATTCCCTTTTAAAAATTTTGATTCTTGGCCGAGTATCAATACCGCTTCTTGGCACTCATTTACAAGGTAATTGAGGAGCCGGTTGGCCCCTTTTTTCCTTTTGCCCATTACAACTATGTCGGGCTTTGCCTGTGCTAATTTCAGTTTTAGTTCCGATTTTAAATTTCCGATTGAGTAAGCGCTGCAAGTTTCAACCCCTTCCAGTTTGATCATTTCCACGATTGAATTTAATTTCCTTTCAATTCGTTTTTTCTCGGTTTGGATAGCCCGGAGTGCCGCAACTTGATTGTCACTGTCGGCAATGCCGGAAGGATCGATAATGCAGAATATTTCAATTTCCCCATCAACTGTTTTGGCCAGTTTGATTAGGTAATCAAGTGCCTTATAGGAAGCATTGCTAAAATCAAATAGGATTAAAAAGCTGAATTCTGATTCTTTTGTACTATAGGTAAACATCATTGCTGGTTTAAATTTCCGCAAAGATGGATGGCGCACATTAGAACGAGATTAAAACCACATTAAAAAGAGATTAGAAAATTAAGTCAGGATAGGACAAGGGGCAGTTCAACATAGGCTTGTGTTCCTGTCCCCAATTGGGATTTGATTGTTAAGGTGCCTTTATGGATGGCAATTATCTTAGCGCAAAGGGACAGTCCGATGCCCGAACCTTTCATTTTCCGGGTATTGTTTCCTCTATAAAATGGTTCGAATATTTTTTCGAGGTCGCTTTTTTTAATACCGATTCCTTGATCTTTTATGCTTAGGTTCAGTTGGTTTTCTTTTTTTGACAATTCAATATTGACGGGTGCATTTGATGAGTATTTGCAGGCGTTGTCGAATAAATTGATAATTGCAGTTTTAAGTAGGTTTTTGTTTCCGACAACATAAAATTTTTCTTTTTGTATATTGATGATTAATTGGTTGTTCGAATTCAGGTAATTATAATTCTTTTTGGTTTCGATCAAGAAGTCGTCAAATTTAAATTTATTATAAAGGATGTCCCCCTCGTTCCCGGTTATTTTCGACAGCTGTAAAAGATTGTTGACGGTTGAGTTTAAAGTATCGGCTTCTGCGAGGATATTGTTCAAAGATTCTTGGTATTCTTGGGCCGTCCTTGTCCTGTTCAAGGCTATTTCCGCCTCGCCCAGAATGGCCGTCAAGGGGTTCTTGATTTCATGCGAAGCATTTGAGATAAATAATTTTTTAGCATTAAAAGCAACTTCCAGCCTGTCAAGCATTTTATTAAAAGCTATTGCCATTTCTCCAATTTCATCCTTCGGGTTTATCACTTTTAGGCGTTGGCTTAAATTGGATGCACCGATCATATTTGCATGTTGTATTTTTTTTGAAATTGGAAGGAGATATTTATTGGTCAGGACAAAACTTACGGTGAATATTAATGGGACTGCGAAAAGAACGAGCATGGTAATCCTGTTCATTAGGAAAGACAGGTTTCGTATCCCCGCTTCATCAATTGCCGTGACAATGATTAAATAATTTTTCCCTTTCACCAAAAACATTTTGCTCTCTCCCTGTACTTCTCTCATTCGGAAAGACAGTGTATTGCTTTTTAATAATTTGTCCTTTAAGCCCTCTGGATACTGGTGCTTAAAGTTTGGGGCTTCACCTTTTTTGATCTCGACCACATCTTCCGTTTCCTGTGGCAATGCGAGCAGGAACTGAGTCCTTATTTTTTCATATTCACTTGGGGTAAATGATTCTTTTTCCAAGAAAAAATTTTCAGTTACCACGAGCCTTTCCTTGAGCCTGTTCTGAAAGTCATGCTTTTGGTGCAGTGAAACAAAAAGATAGATAGTCGTTCCGAATATTATTAATATGGAACTTGACGTTAAAGAAATAATAATAGAAAGCCGGGTACTTATTTTCATCGGTCATCTTTGATTATATAGCCCATCCCAATCACTGTTTTAATAATTTGAGATGAAAAACCTTTTTCTATTTTTTTTCTCAAATAATTGATATATACGTCTATTATGTTAGTCCCAAGGTCAAAATTCACTTCCCATACGCCTTCCAATATGTCAATTCTTGAAACGACCCTGTTTTTATTTATCAACAAAAATTCTAAAAGCCGGAACTCTCTTGCAGTGAGCGAAATTTCAATGCCATCCCGGAATACTTCCTTGGTTTCAATGTTCATCTCAAGGTCTTTGACTTTTAATATTTGCCCTTTGCCTTTATCGGCTGTTATTTTTCTTCTGGCAAGGGCTTGAATCCTTGCCAACAATTCTTTGAACTTAAAAGGCTTTGTTAAATAATCATCAGCGCCTGTTTCGAGTCCGGCAACGATGTCGTCGGTTGTGCCGAGAGCGGTTAACATCAATATTGGAGATTTTACAAAGTATTGGGTTTTTAGTTTGTCACATACTTCAAGGCCGTTCATGCCGGGCATGATAATATCCAATATTATTACATTGAAATCATATTGACGGGCCAATTTAAGACCTGTCTCGCCATCAAAGGCTTGCATGACTTCGTTGCCCTGTTCTTCTAGGCCTTTTTTGATGAAGGAAGATACCCTTATGTCGTCCTCTATTAGAAGTATATTCATGATAATTGGCTTCCCTAAATTGTTTGCCTGCTTATTTCAAGCGGCATTGTTGTTTTGCACAAAAATACACAATTGAACCAAGGTGCCCTCAGTGTGCCCAATGGGCTTTGGGCTTTTACTTGAATACTGTTCTTTCCTCAAAAAATATTGCACCATGAATGGGTTGTTTCTACTCTGGAATTCTGGTAAAATGGGGAATAGGAACAGGGCAAGACTGAATTTGAAATTTTTAAAGGAAAGCCCTTCAGTCGGTATTTGAAAATGTGGCAGCCCTAAAACAGGGTACAAAAAAAGCCCGTCCGAAATAAACCGGACGGGCTTTAGCCAGCGGAGAGGGAGGGATTCCTCCACAGGAGTCCCCTTGGGAGAACCCCCGGCACCTCGCGGTACGACGGTTTTTCCCAAAGGGACTCTCCACCGGGAGACCTTTGGCTCCATAGGGCAAGGGCGTTGGGATAAAGCGGGCGCTGCCACCTCTCCGAAATTTATGTGATGCCATTTTCTTTCAAATAGCGGTAGCCATCCACCGACTTGAAAAACTGTTCCCTGCGGAAGGCCGCGCTCCTTGTTTCAAATTCC